>JAMPXM010000206.1 GCA_023701225.1 Pseudobdellovibrionaceae bacterium
ACCGAAGAACAGCACCGCGACCGTCGTCGTGTGCTGTTTCGCGTTCCAAATCGTATAGCCGATGTTCGCGATGAACAGGAGTACGTTCACAACAACCAGGTAATCAAGAGGTCGCGGAATTTCCAAAAACTTGCGACCCTCCCACCACATGAAGTGATAGCCGATGATCGCGATCACCCCGACCAAAACGAAGCTGATCAACTGTACGTACGCCAATCTGGGCCAAGCCAGCTCGCGATCGCATTCGTCCGGCACAATGAAATAGGCGGATCCCATGAACCCCGCCAATAGCCACATCACCAGAAGATTCGTATGCACGGCGCGCGCGACGTTGAATGGAATCAACGCATGAAGTCCGTCCAGCCCCATGTGCGCAAACGACATGATGAAGCCGTAAACCAACTGCAGACCGAACAGGAGCATACACGTGGCGAAGAACCAGTAAGCGACTTTTTGTGATGCGTATTTCATTTTGCCACCTCTGCCTTTAATCCTGAAAGAAAGACGACGAGTTCGGAGACCTGCGATTCCGAGAGCGGAAGCTTCGGCATACGGCTATCCGGCTTGAGCGACAGCGGATCCTTCAACCAGGTGGATAAAAACCCGCTGTCTCGCCGAGCGCCGACACCGTCGAGGGCCGGGCCGATCGCGCCTCCTACGCCCTGAACCGAGTGGCAGGCCGTACACATCTGGTCGAAAACCGCTGGTTTCGCGGCCACATTCACATCTGCTGCAGACGTCGTCTCCGACCCCGCCGTTCCGGATTTGATCGGTGAGGCGATCGCGGAGCGGATGTCCGGTTTCGGCGGGAATCCATTGAGGTCCATTTCGCCGATCCATTTGAGGAATGCGACGAGGTCCGTGATTTCCTGCTCACTCAGTCGGTAGTTGACCATTTTTCTTTCGCCCGGATACATCGCCTCCGGATCCTTCAGGATGGCGCGGATAAAGACCTCACCGCGGCGCTCGTACACTTTGGTGAGCTCGGGTGCGTAGTACGCCCCTTCTCCAAGAATCGTGTGACACCCCATACAGTTCTTGGAGTCCCAGAGGTGTTTTCCGCGAATCGCGGACGCCGTGAGCTGGTGCTGATTGGTCTGCGCCGGGACCCTTTTGATCGTATCGACCGTGAGGAGAACAAACGCCACGGAGCACGCGGCCGTGCCTAGCAAGAAGAATCTTCGTGCGGCGGACTTTGACATCATAGTCAGATCCCTTTTTCGTCTGTTGAAATGCTCAATCTTTGCCCCAGATTGCCAGCCTGACGCCCACTCAGACATGAGCTGCGTCATAGGATGTGGGAGGAACAAGAAATCCTTGTCTCAACATCCAACCGCTCCGCATTTACCGAACAGAGCGAAGTGGTCATGAGACTCATTCTAAGACATACTGACGACGTGCCCAGACCAACGAACCAACCCCACCGTCGCCTGATTTCGATCGCGATCCTCCTGATCGCGACCATGGCCCTGGGACTCGCCTATCGCCTGCAGATCTCGCAACCTCCACAACTTGCCGGTCTCGGATTGGATTGGCTCTACGCACTCGACTTACGTCGTTCGCATTCTCATCTCGGCTTTTACGGCGTACTGTTCCCGATCGCGTGGTTTCTCTGGAGAGGTACACAGGCCTGGGTGCCGAATGGCAAATGGCTGACGCTGTACATGTGGCTTTCTGGAGCGAGCGCGCTTGTCTTTCTGCTGCAGGGGTACAGCGCCGCCGCCATCACGCTCAGCTCGTTGATTCTCATCTACTGGATCCTCTTCGCAATTCGCAATCGATCGCTCCGAGGGCTTTTGAAAAGACACTGGATTGCGCCCGTGGCACCGTCAATTGCCCTGGTCACCGTGATGATCGGAGCGGTGGCGATCCTGACACGGCCACAACCCCATCTCGCCAATTCATTGGCGCGCGCCTTCTTGGCGCTCTTGCTTTTTGGAGTGTTCATACCGGCGGGCTTAAAAGTCATCAGCCGACGACCGCCACTCTCCTGGCCATGGTTGATCGCATCCACTTTAGCCGCATTCGATCTCACCGAAATCCTGACCACGAAGTGGGCGGGCCTGGGTCTCGCATGGTGCGGTCTTGAAATCTTACGAGCGACCCTCGCTCCTGTGTCTGATCCTAGTGGCGATGCATCGATGGATCGGCGGCTTCAGCTGATGTGGGGACTGCTCGCGATAAGTTTTATGTTACTCGGAACCTCGCTGGTCCCGATCTCCCATTTCATTTCGATCGCAGGACTCCACTTTCTGATTCTCGGGCCGCTCCTGACCACCTTCGCGTTCGGCCATCTGCGGCTCCAGCCATCGGTCCTCGGACGCGCCATCTACGAAGTCGGCATGTTGGTCATGGTCAGTGCGATCGCACTTCAGAGCGTGTTCGTCGAGTTCCACAAGCCGATACAGATGACGGCGGCTTTGTCGGGGGCAGTTGTTTGGCTCACTGTTCTTGTCTTTTGCGTCCGCCATTTCGGCACCAACCGCTTTTCGCAAAAAGGCGGCCTACAAAAACGTGACGGTTCTCAGAGCGAGACTTCGGCGTAGCAGTTTTCCGTTTCCCAAAGAGTGATTTGGGTCACGCGCACGCCACTTCCCGCAAGAACGCTCGGTGCCACGACCTTCAGAAGGTACTCGGCCATGCGTTCCGCTGTCGGATTGAATGGGCAAACGAAAAGTCCGTCACGTGAATCCGGCAGAGTGCGCAGAGCCGCTAAAAGTTCGGCGTCCTTTTCATAGACGAGAAATTGATGGTCCCAGTTCTGCTCGATCCATCCGCCCAGCTTTTGCTTGAGAACAGAAAAATCGATCACTCGACCAATCGGGTCCAACGCCTTCGACTCCGATTCCGCCGTAAAAAACGCGACGTAATTGTGTCCATGCGGACGCCGACACGAACCTTCGTGCTCGAAAACCCGATGGCCGGCGCAGAACTGGATCCGACGTGCGATCTTCATGTCCATAATGGAGCTCACTCCCAAAGAGGGAGCATTATAATCGCAAGACCCTTGATTGGCTACTGGAGTTCAAGGCCGCAAAAAGAAGGGAGCCTCAATGGGCTCCCCGGCCAAATTCAGAATTCAACTCGATGCCTTAATATTTCGCTTCAATCATGAAATAGCTGTAGAACGGCGTCGGCGTGGCGGTCGGGCGAATCGCTTTCAGATAATTACCCACTTGGAAAACATTCACGGCCGTGGTGAGCGCCAAACCCTTGCTCATCATATATTTGGCGACGAGATCCAGTTCGGTTCCGACATCCTGGCTCGCGACAGCTGCGGAGCCAAGAGCCGCACCGGAGTTTTGAAACGCGGTTTGGTCCTTATTCGTGCGTTGGAAGGCTAGAAAATCGACGTCGGTCGTCCAGCGCTCATCCCACTGTGCATTCCAGCGCAGGGCGCCACCGGTGATGTTTCGCCGTCCTAAAATATCTGCGCGCCCAACCGGGACAAACGTCGTCGGATAGATTTCACGCCAGTTCTGGCCCGCACGGAAAAAATTCAAGCCCAAACGATGCACCGGATTGAACTGATAGCTGACCTGCGTATCCAACATATCGTTATTCGAATTCTGGGTGAGTGCGCTGGAATTTTCGTTCCCGAAGTTTTTGGCGTACTCTGCCTTCCAGGCCAGGTCACCGAAGGCTGTCACGAGACGTGATCCATAGGCACCGAAGTACCAGGGGCGCGTGTTGTCCGTGCTGGCCGCGACCCGGTTCTGTTGATCGCTCAGGTACAAGGCATACAAATCGATCGACTTCACCTGCTCGCTCGGCAAGATCGACGCATACACGCCGGTAAAGTCCTTATCATCTCCGAAGCCTGTGCTCGATGGTTGAGTCTCGACGACCTTGGCCTGAAACACATCGACCCAAAATCCGGGGTCCGAGTACCTCAAACGAATCGCATCAAACGAGCGACCGAACGCTCCCCAATCGCTCGGTCCAAGAATATAGAAATCGCCGTAACTCAGGTCCTGGCGCCCGACCAAGAGATTGAGTGTCTCGCTCAAACTTAAATCGAGATAGCCGCTGCGCAAATAAACCGAATCGAGAGACCCCGTATAACTGGCGTTCCCGGAAGTTTCGGTCGCCGTATTGGCCGTGGCACTGGAACCAACGTACGCGGGTTGACCGAATATTTTATTGTACTGTGGTTCAATAAAGACTTTGAGTTTCTCGATTCCCGTAAAGGTAAAGTTCGGGCGCAAACGAATCGAGGAAAACTCCTTTCGATTCGTCATATCGTACTGTCCAGCCTTCTCGAATCTGAAGCGCGTGTTGAGGCCGAACTTCCAAACCGGCGGTGGAGCTTCCGCGGACGGAGCTGATGGAGGCGCTGATGGAGGCGCTGATGGAACAGTCTCTTGGCCAAACGCCAATGATGTGAAGAGAAAAAGACCAATCCCGAATCCTACGACTGATCTCATACGCGTGCCCATGTCCACCGTCCTTTTTAATTTCAAACCAACGTCCAATTGATGATCTGGCCGACACACGTCTCGTCGGCCTTTCTGACTTTATGGTCGATTCATCATGGCCGTCTTGCAACGCAAAAGACATGACTTAAATCACATTCACAGTGAAGTTTTACAGTGACGTTTTACAGTGACGTTTTGAATTCAGGTCGAATGCTCAGGCGCCGGAGTCGGAAGTTCGTTTGTCCGATTCGGATCAATGGCCGGTATCAATGACCGGCATCAATGACCGGCATCAATGATTTGAGTTTTGGCGCTCCACATCGAAAATCGAACAGCGGCCAAGATGACGAACAGAGCGGAACTCACGACCAAAATCGAAAAATCCTGGGTCGACGGCAGCAAGGCTCCTGCCCCATAGAGACCTAAAGTCGCAAGTGCGGTCAAGGCAGCGGCGAAACCGTTGACCTCTCCGCGCACATCGGCGCCGATACCGACTTGCCGAATTTGTGTTTCTCCAAGACTGAATCCGTAGAGTCCGATCCGAGACAAAAGAATACAGACCAAAAATCCAATCTGCCCTAACCTTCCGCCCGCGAAAAACCCCACTACGGCCAGCACCACCATCAGGGCTTGAAAAACGACAAATCCGCGACTGCCTCGTAACAATCCTTTGGACTGAATCACGCGCGGATAGACGAACGTCGCGAACAAACCGAAAAACGCCCCAGCTCCGCGAAACAGCCCGATCGTGACCTCATCAAGATCCCAACCATCCTTCAAAAAACCGGTCAGTAAAACCCCATGCGGGCTAAGGACTGACATCCACAGCGCCGCGTAACACAGAATCGCCGGAGCCACCGGCTGGCGGAAAAACTGGCGCCATCCACCAACGAATTTCTCCCACAACGACATTCGCATCGTCGCGGTCGGCGCGACCTTCAGCTTCAGGAGATCCGGCTGCATGTGAAAAACCGAGCGCAAGAGAAAAAGTTCCGGAAAAAAGGACAGCAAGTTCCACAAGGCGATCAAGCCAAAGCCCAAAAGCGGTAGACCCGGAAGGGAAACCAAAAGCAAAGCGCCTGCGATGACGGGCGCCATGACTTCTGTCAAGAGATCGAGTTGACGCATTCGACTGTTCAATGATGCCAACTCCGAAGGCGGGACCGCGGCCGGAACCAGGTCATTGGCGATGGAAATATCCATGAGCGTGGATCCCAGAGACGCGATCAACCCCATCGCGACCAAGCCACTCGCAAACGCAAGTGTCACCGACGCCGAAAGGCCCGCATTCGCGGACGCCGGAAAGCCGAGCATCACGACGGCCGCTCCGAGTACCCCAAGAAATTGCATTGAAATCGCCGCCTGCGCGACACGCCACCGGCTCATTCGATCGATGCGCACCGACAAGCGAGGCAGCAAGATCACGTGGCCCATTCGCACGATCAAATAATAGGCCGCCGCGATCCGGATTTGATCTGGGAAAATTCGCAGCAACGCCAATGGGACCGCGAAGTCCCAAGCTTGATCCCCGGATCTGGTCAACAAACGACCCAGCAGAATGCGCCATCGCAAGCGTTCGATGTTCACGGCGCGTTTTCCACCATCAGCGCGGTGAGCTCGGCATGCGCTTCGTGATATTCGCGTAACAGAGAAATGCGACGGTCCTTGAATTCATAGAATTTCTGAAAGGCACCCAGCATGTCAGGGCCGTTCTTGACGCCTCGGTTGTATTCGTTGCGAGTCAGTTTAAGAAACTGCGCCGCGCGGTCCACATCCCGATCCGCATCGTGGATC
>JAMPXM010000207.1 GCA_023701225.1 Pseudobdellovibrionaceae bacterium
GCATTCGTTGCCATGGAAGATGCCCTCGTCAGTGTCGCTTCGTTGTGATGATCACCGGACGTGAAACGCGCGCAAGCCGTCGCGCAGATAATTTTCCACCTGCTCGATGCTGATGCGATCTTGTTTCATGGTGTCGCGGTGGCGAACCGTCACTTTCTGGTCATTGAGCGATTCGAAGTCCATGGTGATGCAGTAAGGCGTTCCGATCTCGTCTTGCCGACGATAGCGTTTACCGATGGAACCCGTTTCGTCATAGGCCACATCGAATTCACGAGCCAAACGATCGCGCAAACGCATCGAGGGATCCGCCAGCTCCTGCTTCTTCGAAAGCGGCAGAACCGCGGCTTTCGTCGGCGCCAGTTCGGGATGGAAGCCGAGCACGACTCGGGTGTCGGGCTTGCCGGTTTCTTCGTCGATCGAAACCTCTTCGCGATACGCGTCACAGAGAACGACGAGCACGAGACGGTCGCAACCGACTGCCGTTTCGATGACGTAAGGAACGAACTTCTCTTTGGTGGCTTCGTCGAAATATTCGAGTTTCTTGTTCGAAAACTTCATGTGCTGAGTGAGATCGAAGTCGGAGCGATTATGCACGCCCTCCAGTTCTTGCCAGCCGAAGGGGAACTGGTACTGCACGTCGACGGCCGCCTTCGCATAGTGCGCAAGTTCCTTCGGTCCATGATCGTGGAAGCGCAGATTCTCTTCGCGAATCCCCAGATCGAGGAAGAACTGCCAACGCGTCTTCTTCCACTTCTCGTACCAATCGCTGTCCGTACCGGGTTTGACAAAATACTGCATCTCCATCTGCTCGAACTCGCGCGTCCGGAAGATGAAATTGCCGGGTGTGATTTCATTACGGAAGCTTTTGCCGATCTGAGCGATACCGAACGGCAACTTCCGGCGCGAACTCTCACGCACGTTTTCGAAGTTCACAAAAATGCCCTGTGCCGTCTCCGGCCGCAGATACACAACGCTGGCCGCGTCTTCGGCCGGCCCCATGTGCGTCTTGAACATCAAGTTGAATTGGCGCGGCTCGGTGAGATCCTTGCCGCCGCAATTCGGGCATTCTTTGCGTTGCAAATACGATTCGGTGTTGTCGGAGCGAAAACGTGTCTTACACGTCTTGCAGTCGACGAGCGGATCGGAGAATCCATCGACGTGACCGGAGGCCTTCCAAACCGTCGGGTGCATGAGAATCGAGGCATCGAGACCGACGATGTCTTCACGGCGGGTCATCGCGTTCCACCATGCGCGTTTGACGTTCATTTTCAGCTGCGCACCCAGCGGACCGTAGTCCCAGCACGAATTCAGGCCGCCATAGATTTCCGAACTTTGAAAGACAAGGCCGCGACGCTTGGCAAGGGAGACCATGGTTTGGAGATCATTGAGACGCTTCGTACCGGCTTGGGCTTCAGCCATTGAACTGCACTTTCTGAGGAAACGGACCGGCTGGCGGCCGGCCTCGATCTCTCCTCGATTCAGGATTTAAAAACCGCTCTCAGGACGTATCAAGCGGCCTCAGGCGAGTCAACAAATCCGGCCTTGTCAAACGATCTCGGCATCACCGAAACTATCATCAATATCAGGGAGTTAGAGTGATGACTCAAGCCGATCGCAAACGCTGGCTCTTCGGCCTTGCCACCTGTGTCTTTCTGTTCTTCACGACCAGCATCGCGGCGTCACCGACTCAAACGGATCCGGACATCGTGATGCGCGAGTCGATGGTGATCATGGCGCGACAGCTCGGTGTGACCTGCACGCACTGCCACGATCCGAAGAATTTCAAATCCGCCACGATGAAAACGCACCAGAAAGCCAAGGAACACATGCGCGTGACCGCCTGGCTCAATTCCCAAAACGGGCTGGCAGGCAAGCCGCACATCGACTGCTACACCTGCCACCGAGGCGAACCGAGTCCGAAGCCGGAAAAACCAACACCTAAAAAATAAGCGGGTTACCGAGACTCGGTATTAGCGTGCACGGCTAGAGCCCTGCTGTACAATCGAATGGAATGCGGCCGTGATAAACGGGACGGAGTCGCGATCGACCGTGCACTTCAATCGGTCGTAGGCCGCTTCCACCGCCGCACGCGAACTACCCGCCGGAAGTCCGAGCACTTCGTAGGCGTCCCAGGTGTGACCGTTCCAGTTGAAGAGCACATTCAGCGATTTGGAATCTTCGATTCGAAAATCCGGATTCGTAGCATCCAGATGTGCGCCCTGCGAACTCACTTCCTCCGCGCTCGTGCCACCATTTGCCGCGCGTGCGAACTCCTCGCGTTCCACCTCTCCAAAGAGAGCCGGATTGCCGGGGCGTGGACGATATTCAGTTCGCGAAAAATTGCGCACGCCGAGCGTTGTCGGCACGTTTTCGTCGTTGGCTTTCCGGTTTGTCAGTGGATTTTTCAGATTCAGTGATGATGGCGGGCGAGGCGACTTTCTGACGAAAATGTAGGAAGCCACGATGATAGTGACAAGCACTAGGTTCAGGACTAAATAATCGCCAGGCGAAAGGTTCACATCTTCATTATTTTGCGCCTTGACCTTCTTGTCTAGCCGCGTGAAGACCGGCCGGTCGTCAGAACTTGAAAAAGGACAATTCATGGCAGCTCCCCCGAATCCATTCGAACAACAGCAACCCATTCCAGGCGTTCGTCATATCCTTGCGATCAGTTCAGGTAAGGGGGGTGTGGGCAAATCGACCGTCGCATCAAACCTCGCCCTGGCCCTGGCGAAGACAGGCGCGCGTGTGGGCCTACTGGATGCGGACATCTACGGCCCCTCGATCCCTCGCATGTGGGGGACACTGAATCAGAAGCCGGAACTCAACGACGCCCGCAAACTGGTTCCTCTGGAGCGCTTCGGTGTGAAGCTGATGTCGATCGGCTTTCTTATCGACGAAGACCTAGCTGTGGTTTGGCGTGGGCCGATGCTCTTCAAAGCGATGGATCAATTCCTTCGCGACGTCGACTGGGGTGAACTCGACTTTCTGCTCGTCGATCTGCCTCCAGGCACCGGCGATGTTCAGCTGAGTTTGGCACAGAAGGTACCGCTCGCCGGCGCACTTGCCATCACGACGCCACAAAACGTCGCTCTCACGGACGTAAAAAAGGCCATCGATATGTGGACACGCGTGAGCGTACCGATTCTGGGAGTCGTCGAAAATATGAGCTACTTCGCACCCCAGGGAATGGCGGGCGAAAAGATTCAGCTCTTCCCGAAAGGTTCGTTGGAAGGTTATTTGAAAGAAAAGAATTTCGCCAAGCTGGGCGAAATTCCGTTTCATCCTTCCGTCGGCGTTGGCGGTGAAGCCGGTATTCCGGTGGTTGAAAGCCATCCTCACTCGACCGAGGCGCAGGCATTCATTGATATCGCTCAAAAAATCCAGCAGACGGTTCATTGATCCGCTTCATTCCTGCTGACGCACTTTTCCGCCGGCGATAATGGGCGCGGTGCTTCCACCGCGCTTGTCGACAACGTCGACTGTTCAGGTTTCGAGACACCAACACACTTGCCTGCTGACCTTGCCTATTTTCATCTCCACCAAAATTGACCTTTTCTTTTCAAGAGTTAGCCAAGAGCGCCTCACTCCAGGTGCCTCATTTTGATCCAAATACCTGATATAACTATATTTTTTAGCAAAACCGCTAGCGGCGCCCGATGCTCCGCATTAACCTGGTGTTACAAGTTATAGCGGACGCCGCGCAGGAAAGCGTGAGCGTCAACACAAAGGGGAAGTATGGGGTTCGATCCAAGGGAAAGAAGTCTAGACCCGCCTCCGAAGTAGGGACGCAGACACGAACCAACGTGCTCTGAGATACGCCATTGGAACAAAACCAAAAGGAGGTTCAGACTTAAAGTATTCCTTCCTTTGCTCAAGGCAAACCATCCGAAAGGTTGGGACGCAAAGCCAGCGGGGCTACGGTCGACGACGACTATGCCAGCCGGGTTGCCAGAGGTAGAGACGGGCCATGAGCGGCATCGGGGAGGATACAGCACACGAGCGCGAACAGAGAATTGAGCGCTCGCACCCGCCGAAAAACGGCGGGTTTTTTTATGCCCAACGCGCTCACCAATAGATGCGGCGCACCTATTGGCTAATCTGGGATTTCGAGGCGGGTGCCGATGGTGACTTTGGCGCGACGGGAGATTTGATTGTGGGTCGCCAATTGCGAGAGCGAGATGCGATATTGGCGTGCGATATCGATGAGCGTGTCTCCTCGACGAACAATGTGCACTTTCTTGCGGTCGGCGCTAGCTGCCTTTGAAGCGCGGTCGGCCCGAGCCAATTCACGACGTGGCTTCTCCACTTCAGCCTTGATCTCGCGCTTAGCGAGACCGGCCAAAGACTCCCCCGGCACCTTGATCCTCCGTCCCGCCACCAAGCGAGCAGACGAACTCATGCCATTGAGCTTGCGAATCGCGCGGGTCGACGTCCGGAACCGGCGCGCCAAAGTCGACAACGTATCGCCGCGGCGAATCCGATAAAACGAGTACTCATCTTGGTCCGGAACACCCGCCACCGTCAGCGCGCGTCCCGGAATCACCAAGGCCGTCGTCGCTGCCGCAAGCGAACGCTCTTGCTGCGCCGGAGGAACGCGAAGCATGAGTTTGCCGCTGGATTCGATGGCGATCCCACGCTTGTAGGCCGGATTGAGAGCCGAGAGCTCGTCGTAATCCATGTTCAGTTCGCGAGCCATGCGACGTAGATCCACCGAATGCCCGACTTCAATTTCCGTGAACTGAATCGGCTGCATGTAGTTTACGCCGGCAAAACCATACTTTTCTGGTTCTTTGGCGATCATCCGCGCGGCCAGGAATTTGGGCACGTAATTGATCGTCTCCTGCGGAAGGCGGCGACTCTTCGCCAGGTCCCAGAAGTCACGCGTGTGATAGCGCATCACCAAATTCTTGATGCGATTTTCGCCGACGTTATAGCTAGCGATCGCGAGGTACCATGAACCGAAGAGATTGTAGAGGCCTTTCAAATAATCCGCGGCCGCCGTGGTGGCTTTGACGAAGTCACGGCGCTCATCGACATAAGAATCCACACGAAGGCCATAGCGTTTGCCCGTGCCGCGAATGAACTGCCAGTAACCAACGGCGTTGGCCGAACTGTGCGCCGTCGCGGAAAAACCCGACTCGATCAGAGCGACATAGACCAAATCTTCCGGCAGACCTTCTTTACGCAGGATCTCTTTCATCATCGGCAGATACTTGCCCGAACGGGACAAGTAACGCTCCATGTGTTCGCGACCGCGACCTTGAAAGTAATCGATCCACTGCAGGACCAAACGATTCACTTCTGATGGAATGGCTTTCATGTCTTCGCCGGAATCGGCGAGGTCGACCTGCGTCACCGGTCCTTCATTGGTCAACGGCGGTTCCGCCGACACGCCAAGCGGCGCCGCCTGCGCTCCGAGCTCTCCACCAACAGCGCCGCCAACAACTCCGCCAATGACGCCACCAACGCGATACGCAGCCGAAGAATCCTGGCTATCTGCCTTACGGAGACTTTGCGCGCATGCCGTCAAAGACGTACATACCGCTATCAACGATATCATCCGCATGGACCGATGCATGAGACCCCCAAATCACGGAAAGCACAGAATGAATCTCGAAACTATATCCTTCCACGCTACACCACTCTCGCCGCGAGCCGCAACCAAAGGAAGCGACCTGGACCCCGCGACAAACGCGGAATTTTATGATTGCCGAAAGGATTTATTGGCGCGCCGGCCCCGCCGCCTGCTTGGAATCGCTCGACTCGACCCAGATCGGGTTTTTCAGCTCGATACGCCCCTTCTCGAGCACTCGATAGAGCATCAGGTTCCTCAAGATCGCCTTGACGTAAAAACTCGTCTCATCCCAAGGCAATTCGTCGAACCACAATTCATCATCCGGATTCGAGGACCGCAATGTCGTCAAGCCACTCAATGAAGGTCGTGATTTCATCCAACGCTCGACCTTATGCGGTCCCGCATTGTACGAGGCAAGCCCAAGTGGCACGTGCCCATTGACCTTCTTGATCACCTTGGCCAGGTAATACGCACCCATGCGGATGTTCTGAGCTGGTATGAACATGTCATCAGGAAACGCCAGCTCTCCCATTTTCAAGTCTTGTGCGATCTCACGCGCCGTCGGCGGAATGATTTGCATGAGGCCCATGGCGTTACTCAAACTCAC
>JAMPXM010000208.1 GCA_023701225.1 Pseudobdellovibrionaceae bacterium
AGCCGAAACCCTTGCGGGCTTCCTCCATCGCCAGGCGCATCGCCTGTTCCGCTGTAAGTACATCGCCTATTTCCGCCACGACAAATAATACTCCGGAAGTTCCACTTTTTCGAGGACAGGGTCACGCTGCAAGGGCCAACGTGTATCGATCATGACAGCGTACTCATCCGTGTGTGTCTTGGTCGTGATCTTTTGCATGGCTTTCGGATGTGGACCGTGCGGGAACCCGGCCGGATGAAAACTCATCATCCCGGCATGCAGATTGTCGCGGCTGAAGAAGTCGCCGGCATGATAGAAAAGCACCTCATCGTAATCGATGTTCTGATGATAGAAAGGAACTTTGAGGGCATCCGCATCGCTTTCCAACGGACGCGGTACGAACGAACACACCACGAAACCGCGCGCCACGAAATTGGTATGTGCGCTCGGCGGCAAATGCGCGCGATGGCTCATCAAAGGCATCAGATCGTTCATGTGCAGAGTGAACGGAAACAGATCACCCTTCCACCCGATCGTGTCGAAGATATTGGAATCGTATTTGATCTTCGTGATCTGATCGGTGTGTTTGATATGGACTTCGCGCGGATCCACGCCACCGTTGCGCAACGTCTGATACTGTTTTTCGAGGTCCGGCTTCCCGATCGTGTTGATGTCGTACACGGCATGGCGACCCACGAGTCCGCGATCCGGCTCGCGGAAGTGGCTGGTGCGGTTTTCGACGAGCAAGAAGTTCGTCGACTCATCAAGCAGAAATGCATGCGTGATGCACTTGGGAACGACGATATAGGCACCGGGCGAAAACGCCAATTCACCGTATTCCGTCAACATCCGGCCGCCACCCTTGTGGCAGAAGTAAAGCCAATCACCATCGGCATTCCGCTGTGCGGTCAGACGGCTCGGATCCTTGGCCGGCATCATCCAGAGATTCGAGATGGTGATGTCGTTGTTGTAAAGCAGTCGCTGAATTCCGGTCTCCGGAGCGAACTTGACGATATCGTACAACCTCGGCTTGAGTGGGCCTTCTATCTCCACCCAACGCGTGCTCGGCTGCTCTTTGATCAAGTGCGAGACCGGACCGAAGAAGCCATCCAATCCCTGTTCTTCTTCAAAGCGGCCTTCAGGAATCCCTTTGTGCGCTTGGCGTGTGCTGATCCCTTGAGTGTAATGATGCATCAGAGAACTCCTCTGCGGCGCTGATCCTCTTCCATCGCATCGAAGAGCGCCTGGAAGTTGCCGTCTCCGAATCCATCGTGGTTCCGGCGCTGAATGATTTCATAGAAAATCGGGCCCAGCTGGTTTTGCGTGAAAATCTGCAAGAGATATCCGCGCTCATCGCCATCGGCCAGAAGATCCAATTCTTGCAAGCGCTTCGGACTCTCCGTCAACGTCGGCAAACGATTCGGCAATGCCTCATAATATGTCGCGGGCGGAGCCCTCAAAAATTGCAGGCCCGTCGAACGCAGATCGGTCAAGCCCGACAAGATGTCGTCGGTGAGCAGCGCAATGTGCTGGATGCCGGAGCCATGGTACTCGTTGAGATACTCTTGAATCTGCGACTTGTCCTCGGTCGGTTCATTGATCGGGATCGAGAAGGTTCCGCACGGCGACTTCATGACTTTCGAAAGCAATCCGGTCGATTTACCGCGGATATCGAAATAACGACGCTCCTGGAAACCGAAAATCTTCGTGTAGAAGTCGCACCACTTCTGCATTTCGCCCTTGGGCACGTTGTTCGTCAGGTGATCGATCAAGATCAAGCCGCGGCCCTTCGGCACGCGCTCGGTTGTCGTGTACGTGAAATGATCATCATAGACCTTGCCGTTACGCTCACCTTCGACGAAATAAATCAGCGAATCGCCGATTCCGTAAATGGCCGGCAAATCCCAACCGCCTTTGGCTTGCACGTTGCCATCGAACGGACGCGCACCGCGAGCGAGCGCGGCTTCAAAAGCGGCCTTGGCGTTCTTGACGCGAAAACCCGTGGAACAAATCGAAGGCCCGTGTAGTTTGCGAAACTGCGCCGCGAAGCTGTCGGTGGTCTCGTTGACGACAAAGTTGATATAGTCCTGGCGGAACAAACGCACGGCATGAGTCTTATGTTTGGCGACTTCTTTCATGCCCAACTGGGCGAAGACTGTATCGAGAAGCGTCCTGTCCGGCGCGGTGTATTCGATGAATTCAAGGCCGAGCAAACCAACTGGATTTTCTTCCATCTTGAGTCCCCTTCTCAGTTCCGTTTGGCAAATCCCTAAAACGGTCGAGTGATACCATAAATCGGCGTCCAGAACAGACGTTTCCTAGAGTCTATAAATCGCGTATTGTGCGCGGCATCATCAAGGCGTGAGAGGGACTTCAGCCGCAGCGGCGGGAACGCTGTTTTGGTAAAACCGAATCACGTCCTCATCCACGCGAATCGAGGACGGCGTCCAACTCTCGATACACAGTTCGTGGCCGGTGGAAACCCGGCTCAGTGCTACGTAGGCTTGCCCTGGCTCCCAAAGGTTTTTGAGATTGACCATCAAACGATCCAATGTCGAACCCTGCGACTTGTGAATCGTGCTGGCCCACGCGAGCGACACCGGAAAATTCGTAACCGACGCCACCACTTCGCCATCGGCATCGAGCAAGGAAAACGCGGCCTTCTCGATCTCCGCCACGCGTCCCGACAGCAGGCGAATCGTCAGCTGAGTGGGCGTGATCGCCTTCACCCAACCCGTGCTGCCATTGACCCAACGACCCATCGGGTCGTTTTGTCGAATCATGACCAGCGCGTTTTCTTTCAGCTGCAAGACGTCTGGAATCGGCGCCGCCTTCCGCAATTGCTCCACGGCTTTGGCATGCCCCGAAAAAACGGATTCGAACACCTGCGGTTCACCTGGCAAAGACGCCAACTTGCTCAAGTTAAAGCGCTCGGTTTCTTCCCGCCTCGGAAACAACCGCGTCCCGCTGAAGGATGCCATCGGCGGAACGACTTTCGAATCCAAATAATCGCGCACTTCGGAATCGACAACACCCTCGCGAATGCGGTTTAAAATCCGCATATACTCCGCATCCTGACAGCGTGTCTGCGTTTGCAGATACTGGACGTTCAGAGCCGACCATTCCCACACCGGATCGAGGAACGCCCAAGCACGCGAGTCACCTGAGCTGCGCCTCGAGTGCGCCCCAATGCCATGCGCACGATCGATAGGAGGCAGTTGCGCGAAGTCACCGACCATCACGACGCGCAAGCCGCCCCAGGGCGCATCACTTGCGCGCAAACGCCGGCAGATGACCTCCGCCGCACGCAGGGTCGGTCCGGAGAGCATAGAGACCTCATCGAGAATAAATCCCTGAATCTCGCGGACACGCTTGATGACTTGACGATTCTTGCAGGCTTTTTCGATTGTCGCCTCGACGCCACCCTCGAGAATGCCGAGACCGAAAAAACTATGAAAAGTCCGTCCTCCCACGAGCACTGCCGCAGCACCCGTGCTCGCGAGCACCGGAAAGCGGCGGATGTCTTGCGAAGCCAGGAAATAGCGCACCAGATAGCTTTTCCCGCTCCCGGCCGCACCAGTCACAAAAACATTGTCTCCGCCCCGCAGCACCGCCAACGCGCGCGCCTGACAGGATGTGAGTTCAGATAAGACGTCGTCAGATGAGAGGTCGATGGACATCCGACAACTCTAGAGGTGAAATGCGGGAATGCAAATCACTTTCCTGTCGCCGCGTTTCGTTGTCGGCGGTGCTCTTTTACTTGCCGTGGCTGCGGTTGGATGGATTTTTACGAAGTCCCCGCCGCGCGCGACACGCGTCAAACCCATAACAGCGCAGGCGCTTTTGGCAAAGGTCCGAGAGCCAGGAGCGTCACTTTCGGTCATAAATGTCTGGGCGACCTGGTGTGAGCCCTGCCGCCGCGAAATGCCGGGTTTCGTGCGTCTTCAAGACCGGAAAGATATCCGAGTTCTCATGGTTTCAGCCGACGATCCGGCCACCGACCCCGCCGACGACGCCATTGTGGATTCGTTTCTCGCCGAGCAAAACGTGAATTTTGAAACGTATCGGGTACAAGAAAGCGCTACGGAATTCATGCGCCAGCTGCAACCCAGCTGGTCTGGCTCTCTTCCAGCGACTTTTTTTTACAAGCAAGATGGCCGACTGCACTCGTTTTACTTAGGCGAACTGTCCGAGGAGACCCTGCGCCAGAAGGTGGAGGGCGGCCTCAAAACGCCTTGAAAGACGCGGATGCTTGAGTAATATAACCTCTTATGTCGCAATCCATCGTTCACTTTGAAAATACGCAAACCAATCCAGACATCCCTTACGTACAAGACGTTTCGCCTGAAGAGCTGCTCGTCAAAAAAGACCAAGTCGTACTTGTTGATGTGCGCCAGCCGGACGAGTTCACGGGCGAGCTCGGTCATATTCCCGGCTCCAAATTGATCGTTCTCAACTCCTTGCCGGAATTCGTGGACGAGCTTCCGCAAAACGCCACTATCGTTTTTATTTGTCGAAGCGGCGCCCGTTCGGCACGCGCGACCGCCTTCGTCCGTTCCCAAGGCTTCGAACACGCCTACAATCTTCAGGGCGGAATGATGCGCTGGAATTCTCTTAACTTCGAAACCGAAGGCAAAGCCTGATGAACCAAAAAGTTTTCGTCAATCGCACGCTCAACATGCGCAAGATCAAGTGGATCGGCTTGGATATGGATCACACTCTCGTGCGCTATCACAGCCACGCCTTCGAACTTCTCGCGCATCAGACGATGTTGCAAAAGCTCGTCGGCAAAAAAGGCTATCCGGAGCAGGTTTTGAAGTTCCCCTTCAACTATGATCTCGCCATCCGCGGCCTGGTCATCGACAAGAAAAAAGGGAACCTCCTCAAGGTCAGCCGCCATGGCGCGATTCGTGCCAGCTTCCATGGCACGAAAGTGATCGAATTCCCAGTTCAACAAAAATTGTATAAGTCGATCTACATCGATCTCTCCGACCAGGTCAGCTACTCCTCGATCGACACCGCGTTCTCGATCTCTGTCGCGACTCTTTTCGCTCAGCTCGTCGACTTCAAAGACAGCCCCGAGGGCGCGACGTTGCCCGATTACGAAACCATCGCGGTCGACGTCGTGCAAACACTCGACGAAAGCCATCGCGACGGCAGCCTGAAAGACGAGGTCGCCCGCAATCTGGACCGCTACATCATCAAGGATCCTTCGGTCGTCGCGGGCCTGGAACGGTACCTGAAGCACGACAAAAAGTTTTTCATCCTAACGAACTCGGATTTTCATTACTCCAAGCTATTGCTCGACTATGCGATCAATCCATTCCTGAAAGACGGCCGGACTTGGCAGGACTTGTTCGAAGTCGTCGTGACGTTTTCGCAGAAGCCGCGCTTTTTCTACGACAACCTGCGCTTCTTGAAGGTCGATCCCACCACGGGCGCGATGACCAATTTCGACGAAAAGTTGAAAAAAGGAATTTATCAAGGCGGCTGCGCCGACAAGTTCACGAAAGATCTCGGCGTCGAAGGCGACGATATTCTGTATATCGGCGACCATATCTACGGCGACATCCTGCGCTTGAAAAAGGACTGCAACTGGCGCACGGCCCTCGTCTTAGAGGAGCTGGACGAGGAGATCGAGCGCCACAAAGAGGCCCAACCCCACCACAATGAGATCGCTGATCTCATGGAGAAAAAGCAACCTCTCGAGAACAAACTCGTCGACGTGATTTCGGAGAAGGTCGAAACCGGGAAAGAGGCCGACGAAAAGGTCATCTCGGATATTCAGTCGCAAATCACTGATATCGACAAACGCATCAGCGCTCTGATCAAAAAGCAGCAAGCATCATTCAATCCGCACTGGGGCGAAGTGATGCGCGCCGGAAACGAAGAAAGTTACTTCGCACATCAAGTGGATCGCTTCGCTTGCGTGTACATGGCGAAACTATCGGACCTGTTCGAGTACTCGCCTCGGACCTACTTCCGCGCCTCTCGCCGGCCATTGGCGCATGAAATCGCGCTGCATCTCGAGCTGGGCAGCTAATCGCAAAACTTTCATGCGAGCTCCGGAAATCACTCCGGGCTCGCATGAAACTATGAGATCGGTCGATGAGCGACGCTATCGAGCCGAAACGTCCTGCGATTTTTTCGCATTTTTCACGAACCGGGAGATCTGAT
>JAMPXM010000209.1 GCA_023701225.1 Pseudobdellovibrionaceae bacterium
CAAAACGCAAACAGCCGTCCAGTCGTTGTTCTTGCAGAGCTTGCTGAGCTCCGCGCCCAATTCCTTCACGCGGACGGCGATTTTGGTTTCGTCGATGAGCTTGGTCGTATTCAGATTCGTCATCCCAGTCTCCCGCTCGCTTCGCCGAGCTGTCACAATTCGTGTGCGTGCACCGTGTGAATATTTTTATGGCAGTCATGCGCCACAAGCAAGTGTGTACCTGCATCCGTACCAGTAATTCCCTCGTCCATAGCGAGGTCGAGTTCCGCGACAAGGCCCAAGGAGTTATCGAAACACTCACGACAGCGCGCCTCGTAGGAGCTATCGTCGCCCACCAGGATTTCTTGGGTCGACGGTCGCAAGCGTTGCGTACGCGAAGCCGCCGCGCCGCAGACGACGCAGACGGCGTGGAGCTTATGCACGTGCTCGGCGACCGCCATCAGTTCTGGCATGGGATGGAATGGTTTTCCGCGCCAATTGGTGTCCAGTCCCGCGACGATCACGCGCAAGCCCCGGTCGGCGAGGTCGCTGCAGACATCGACCAATTCTTGGTCGAAGAACTGGCCTTCGTCGATACCGACGACCCGGGTGTCGGCGCGCAGGTGTTGGTAGATGTCAGCAGCTTTCTCGATCACGTGAGCGGCCATCAGATTTTTATTGTGGCTCGCGATATGGTCGACGCTATAGCGGCTATCGATTCGCGGTTTGAAAACTTGCGTCGCTTGGCGCGCGAATTGCGCACGCTTGAGCAAGCGGAGCAGTTCCTCCGTTTTGCCGCTGAACATGCTGCCGACAATGACTTCGATCGAGCCTGCCAATGTGCTTGATATAGTGCTTGATAGGGTGCCCGAGAGCGTATCCGCCAAAGGACCCGATTTGGAAATCAAAGAAGTCGAGCGCATCACGCTCGGATGCCAATCATGAGCCATGGAATTTCCCCTTCCCCCGACACAGGCGTATCGGGACGTCGTAAGGTGGTCAAGTGGGGTGGTCAAGTCAGCAGGAAATCGTGGAACGATGCTGCATCTTCGGCGCGTGTTAGCGGGCTTCGATGAAAATGACCAAGTCGCTGCTATTCGCTTGATAAGCACGCGAACCGAGAACGCGTAGAACTTGGGCGCCGGAATACAGGCGAGCCTCGTCCTCCGTGAGAGCGCGTCGAGGCAATGGGATGATCATGAAAGCGCCACCGCCTTTGGGCGCGACGAAGGTCTCTTGGAAATTCTGTTCCGCGATTTGCGCGGAAGAGGGTTCACGTAATGCGCGGAGGACTTCGACTTGCATGGTCAATCCGTTTTCATCGTGCGCGACGGGGACGATTTGCATCGAGATGCCCACGTTTTGTCCGGTCGCTTCGTCACGTGCGCCTTTGAACACCACGATGGGTTGATTCAAGCGAACAGGATGTTCTGAAGGACTTTCGAGAGCGCGTAAGGAGCCAGCTTCCGCACGTAAGCGATTTGCGAGATCCGTCACCACGCCGCCTTGCATGCCGTAGCTGGCGAGGTTGCGCGCGCTGGCCACCAGATCCGCGGCCATCTGTCGCTGTGTTTCGGCGAAGACGACGCGCAATCGCTGGACTTGGGTGCTGTCAGAGCGATTGGTCGCCGCGTTTTCGCCGAGGGCATTTTCGGCCGAGCGTAGAAGTCCGCGCGCTCCGGGCTGTGTTGCTGCGTCCGCCGAGGTACCTTCATCGTTTGACCCCTGGCCGGAGCCTGAACGCGAGGCGGTCGGCGCCTGAGAGGTCGAGACATGGGAAGACACGGAGGTGTCGGCTGCGCCGGACGAGGCGGTCGACTGGGCGGATGTCGTTGCCAATGTCGGCGCAGGGTCGCGGACCGGGCGTTCCATTTCTTCAATGACGCGAACATTAGGTGCGTCTTCGATATCGGCGACGCGGTCTTCGATGGTGTTTCGTTCCTTCAGCCAGGAGTAGCCCGCGAATATCACAACACCCAGGACAATGACCTGTAGCACCCAACTGCTGACGAGCTTTTGCGTGAGCGATTTGGCGGCCGGTTTATAAGCGACCATGTCGACGCCGCAACTGGCGCAATAGCGATCGCTAGGCTGGGTGAACCCGCATTTCGGGCAACTGACCATCATTGACTGGAACCTTCTCTACTCCATGAGACCCGCGAACCCGTAGGCTCGCGAAATTCCTGATTTATATAAATAGTAGCTGATAAATCCGGCGGTACCTAAAAAGAAATACGGGACTTGACGCAATTGCACGCTGGACCCTAAAGTGGAAAAAGGTGGAAGAAAGTGGATTCAAGTGGCGTATGGCGTCCCCACGTCTTTGCAACCTCAGGAGCCCACGGATGGGCTTTTGACCTTTTCCCAAGGTGCGCGCGGTCAGGATGAACCAAAGTTTTCGTGGTCGCTTTGAACTCAAGCTGGACCCTAAGGGTCGGCTCTCACTCCCGCCATCGTTGCGGCAGGCGCTTCCGAACGGACTCGCGCAGATTGTCATTACGAATAGTCGATATCAAAATAGTTCCTGCCTTCACGCTTACAGCCTGAGCGAATGGCAAAGTCTTGAGCGGCGTATCGCCAAGCTTCCGGCATTGAACGCACAGGTTCAGGCGTTTCAAAGGTTCTATCTCTCCGGTGGGCAGGTGATCGACGTCGATGCGCAGAACCGTGTCCTGATCCCGCAGAGTTTGCGCCGGTTCGCCGCTTTGGAAAGCCAAATCGTCGTGGTCGGCCTGGGAGCGAAGTTCGAGATTTGGGCCGAGAATTCATGGCGCACGATCTTTGAGAATCTCAGCGAAAATTTCGAGGATACGATGAGCGCGGTCGCGCATCTTGAAACCGGCGAAGAACAAGGATGAGACGAGGGGCAGGAAGATGAGTCAAGCATCGAGGCCGCCCTCTAGGGCGGCTCGCAGCGAATCAACCAGTGAAGCGACCAGTGGAGTACGGAGCTCGTCCGGCCACGTCCCGGTTTTTTTGCGGCAAGTGCTCGATGTCTTCTCGGACGACCGTGCGGACGACCGTGCAGGCGCACGCTCGTACTTCGACGGGACGTTCGGTCGTGGCGGTCACGCGCGTGCCGTGTTGGATCGTTTTCCGGGTTGTGAGCTCTGGGCATTCGATCAAGACGAAGACGCGATTCGTTTCGGGAGCGAGGCGTTCAAGGCGGAAGTCGAGGCCGGTCACGCGCATCTGATCCGGGCCAACTACGCCGAGATCGAAGACGTCGCCAAGCGCGAAGCGGGATTCCCGGCCGCATTCGATCTCATGTTGCTCGACTTGGGTGTCAGTTCCCCGCAACTGGATGAGGCGCATCGCGGTTTCAGTTTTTATCATGATGGTCCTCTCGATATGCGGATGAACCGGAATCTCGATATGACTGCGGCCGAAATCGTCAACACTTGGGAAGAGCAGGAACTCGCGCGCGTGTTTATCGAGCTCGGAGAGGTCCAGCGTCCGTTCCGGGTTGTGCGCGCGATTGTCCATGATCGTAAGCAGAAGCCGTTCGAAACCACGCGGCAGTTGGCGTCACTCATTGAGCGCGTCGATGGCTGGCAGAAAAAAGGCATGCATCCGGCGACCCGGTATTTCATGGGCTTGCGGCTGGCGGTCAACGATGAACTCGGCGTGCTCGAACGTGCTCTGCCGCTCCTGATCCGGCGTTTGGCCGACGGTGGTCGCTTGGCGGTCATCACGTTTCATTCGCTCGAAGACCGTATTGTGAAAAATATATTCAAAGCGCATCTGGATCAGGGACACTTAGTGAGCAAGAAGGTCATCAAACCGACCGAAGACGACGTGCGCGCGAATCCGCGCGCGCGCAGCGCGAAACTGAGAGCGTTCGTACGTGGCGTGGAGAAGGAGAAATCATGAGCCGGCAAGCGATCAACGACTGCAAACCGTTTGTGAGCCTGGTGATTATCGTCGCGACGTTGTTCGGGCTCGTGTTTTTCAAAATGGAGGCCCGGCGTGCCGGTTATTCCATCCTCAAGCTCGCGCGCGAAGAGCGGAGGTTGCGCGACCAGCAGCGCGAGCAGTTGGTACAGCTGGCCAAGATCCTGCGTCCGGACCGTTTGCATAACGTCGCCCAGACGCGCCTGACGTTGCGAAAAGCCGAAAGCGGACAAATCATCCAAATGACCGATCAAGGCATCGCTCTCAAACAGTAATGAGATCCAGACTCGTTCTTCTTCTTATTTTACTCGTGGTTCTGTGGTCGGCGATGATCGGTCGCGCGGCTTATCTGCAGATTCTACCCAACGCACGTCTGGAAAGTTTGCGCAAAAAGCAATTCGAGACGGTCGTTACGTTGCGCTCGAGGCGTGGTGATGTTCTGGACCGAAAAGGACAGGAACTGGCGATTTCGACCATGTCGCATTCGCTTTTCGCCGATCCGAAAATGCTCGAAGACGCGAAGTGGACCGCGCGCTTTTTGTCCAAAGAGTTAAAGACCCCGTTCAAGCCACTTTATGACAAGCTCAAGCAGCGCAAGAAGCGTTTCGTCTGGCTGCAACGCCATCTGGAACGCTCCGTGCGTGATGCAATCGAAGCGAAGAAGATCAAAGGACTCGGCTTCATCGAGGAATCCAAGCGGACCTACCCGAACGAGTCCCTCCTATCGCAGGTGCTCGGCTTCATTGGCTCCGAAGGCAACGGCTTGGAAGGTTTGGAGTCTCGTTACAACGATGAATTGGCCGCCAATAAGCGAAATGTCGCGATTCAACGCGATGCTCGCGGCCGACCGTTGATCGTCGGCGGTCAGTTGTTCACCGAAGCTCCCGACGGCTCGGATATTCATCTGACGATCGATCGCGAGCTCCAGTACACGCTTGAGCAGGAGTTGCGCTCGGCCCTGAATGCGCATGAGGCGGACGCGGCGATCGGCATCATCCTGGACGCGCAGACATCCGAAATCCTCGCCATGGCCAACGCGCCGGCGTTCGATCCCAACCATCCTTCGGAGTTCGCCCCGGATCGGCGGCGCAATCGCACGCTCACGGATGCATTTGAACCTGGCAGCACGATGAAGACATTCGTGGTCGGCGCGGCCTTGGCCAAGGGGCTCGTGGAACCGAACACGAAATTCAATTGCGAAAATGGCTCGATGAAGATCGGCAAACGGACTATTCGTGAAGCGGATTCCAAACATCGCTGGGATATGCTGACGGTGACCGAGATCCTGGCCAAATCTTCCAATATCGGCACGGCCAAGATCGCGATGAAGCTCGGCGCAGCCGAATTGCGCGAATCGCTCCTGGCTTTTGGCTTCGGTGCGCGCACCGGCGTGGATCTGCCGGGAGAAGTGAAGGGCATCTTGCAGCCGATGCCGTGGCGCGAGCACTTGTTGAGTAACATCTCTTTCGGTCATGGTATTGCCGCGACGCCCTTGCAAATCGCGAATGCGTACGCGGCGATCGCCAACGGCGGTTGGCTCAAGCGGCCTTACATTGTCCGTAAAATTCACAATTATGAGTCCGGGGAGACGCAGGAGATCGGGCCGAAAACCGTGCGCCGTGTTCTCATGCCGGAGGTCGCGGCCAAGTTGAAGCTGATGCTCTCAACGGTGACGGGCGCCGATGCGACGGGCTGGAACGCGCGCGTCGTTGGCTTCCCGGTGGCAGGCAAAACCGGTACGGCTCAGAAGGTGAACGTGGGGGGCCGCGGGTATTTGCCCGATGCTTATCTTTCGAGTTTCGCCGGTTTCTTTCCGGTCAATGACCCGCGGTTCGTGATCTATGTCGCGGTCGATAATCCTCGTAAGGGTTATTATGGTTCGCAGGTCGCGGCGCCGATCTTTTCAAAAGTCGCGGCGTTCGCTGCTCGGCAAGCCGGTCTGTCGCCGATTTTGATCACCGAAAGCGATGTGATGCGGAGACCGGAGATACCGGTGACGTCAGCCTCTGCGCAAGCTGAGCAGACAGCCGAAACAAAAATGGCGATCCGAACCGCATCTGGACCAGAAACAAGCACAGAAAAGAAATCAGGGACGAAAGTCGTGGCATCGGCGCCGACGTCAGAGCCGATGTCGATCTTGTCCCCGGGTTCGGCTTCGGCGAATGTGGTTCCCGATCTTGGCGGATTGACGTTGCGGGAAGTGGTGCGAAGAATGAACGGTTCGGGGCTCGCA
>JAMPXM010000210.1 GCA_023701225.1 Pseudobdellovibrionaceae bacterium
GAGAGTTGATGCAGGTTTGAAGGAGTTGCGGTCTTTTTGGTTGCCGGTTCGCTTTCTCCGAACCGCTCTGTCACAATCCGTCACGAAAGCCAGCGGTCCATCGGTAAAACCGAACTGAACCGGAGCCGGTCCAATGGCTCAAGCCATCTCAAGCCATCTCGAGCCACGACCACGAACGGTCCGGGTTCAAAACCAGAATTCTGGGTTGATCAAACCACGATCCGAGGTTGATGGAACGCACAGCACGCCCATTGACTTCAAAAGTGAAGTCATCGACGACATGCACGTGTCCCGTAATGATCGCGTCGATCGCGGACTTCCGCGCGATTCGCTCCGCGTGCGCACGGATGAAACGGCGAATTTCCGTTTCATGCAGACCTTTGGCTGTCGAAGTGTATTGGCGACTGGCGGAACTCGCGCGCTCTCCGATCGCACGCACCACTGAGGCCGGTAAATTCCGGCCCAACCAGTTCATCGCGCGCGTCCTCAAAAACCGGCGCAGGAACAAGTACCCTTTATCATCGGGATTGATGAGATCCCCATGTTCCACGCGAACGCAAACGCCCCCAAGATCAAAGCACTCACCATCTGTATGAACTTGCACACCGACGACCTGGTCCCAGAAAGGTCGCAAGTACAGGTCGTGGTTTCCCTCAAAGAAGTGGACCTCTACACCACTGGCGACCAACTCGCGAAGGGCCGTCACGAGCGGCTCGAAGCCCCGGACGAAATAGTCATGCGCTCCGATCCAGAGATCAAAAATATCGCCGACCAAAAACAAGTGCGTCGGTCGATCCCCGTCCATTTCCTTCGTCATCCAAGAACGAAAAAAGCGCAATAGCGTTTGGCTATTGCGCTCATCCATCGTTTTCAGATGGAGGTCCGAGACAAAGGCGGCGCGAATCATGGATTCGGCATTTCGCTTTCGTTCTCGTCGTTGGCCTTCTGCTTACGGCGCAGATAGGTCGGGACCTCGAGGTTACGCGGATCAAACGGCGACTTGACGATTTCGCTGGCCATGCGACGCGCGGCCTCGAGGGAGTTTTCGGAATTCTCGACATCCATCGTCAGCTGCTCGGGTTGGCCGTGACCACGCGGATGCTTGGTTTGGCTTTCACGATATGCACGTGCTTTTGCCAACAGCACGTCGCGTGGAAGCGGCTTCGCTTCGGGAGCTGTCTGGCCTTCCATCGGGAAGGAGTGACGTCCCTCTGGCGCTATCGCCATCGGCTGCTGAAAATTCGGATTCACGTACGCTCCGCCAGGCTGCATCTGTGCCATCGCCGGATTCATCGCGGAAGTCATTGGCTGACCCATTGCGGGCGAGATCGGCTGCTGCATCGGTTGCTGTTGCTGCTGCTGGTACATCGCCGCGATCATCTCCTCGTCATAACCGGGCGCCGTCAGCGATGGATGCGACGCCTGATAAGACGGCTGGGCCGTCGGCTGCGCGGCTGGAGTTTGAGGGGTCGGCGGGTACATGGCGTGCGGCATTGCCTGCGGCATCGACGGATGCGACGGTTGCGCCATTTGCTGCATGTACTGAGCCGAATAGATCTCTTGCGGATGACTTGGCTGCGGCGCCATTTGCTGATGCAGATTCGACATCGCGTTGACGCTGTTCGAAGTCCGCACCTGATGCGCGAGTGCTTGCATCTGGGCGTATTGGTCACGCGACGCCTGCGCCGCATCCAGGCCGAAGCCGGTTGCGATCACGGTCACGCGGACCTCGTCGCCCATCGTTTCGTCGATGACTGCGCCAAAGATGATTTCCGCATCTTCGTGCGCGGCTTCGGTGATCAAAGTCGACGCTTCGTTGACTTCCGCCAAGCTCAGGTCCGGACCGCCCGTCACGTTCAGGATAATGCCTGTGGCACCATCGATGGAGATGTTCTCCAGGAGCGGCGAGCTGATGGCGGCTGTCGCCGCTTCCACCGCGCGATTTTCGCCGGTCGCCCGACCGGCGCCCATGATCGCCATGCCCTTGCTCGACATGACCGTACGGATATCGGCGAAGTCGAGATTGATGAGACCGCGAATATTGATCAGGTCCGAAATACCTTTGACGGCTTGAAGGAGAACGTCATCGGCGCGCTTGAAGGTCTCAATCAACGGAGTTTTGTCGTTGGAGATCGTCAGCAACTTTTGATTCGGGATCACGATCAACGTATCGACGTTTTCTTTGAGTTCGCTGATTCCGCCATCCGCGTGCCGCATGCGCTTCTTGCCTTCGAAACCGAAGGGACGCGTCACCACGCCGATCGTAAGAGCGCCGAGTTCACGTGCGATCTTGGCGACGATCGGGGCGCCTCCCGTTCCGGTTCCACCACCCATGCCAGCCGTGACGAAAACCATGTCCGCGCCTTCGAGCGCTTCGACGATGTCATTATAAGATTCGATTGCCGCGCGTTTGCCGATCTCAGGGTTCGCCCCCGCGCCGAGCCCTCTCGTCAGCTCACGACCAAGCTGAACTTTATTGGAGGCTTTGTGTGCCGCCAGCGCCTGACGGTCCGTATTCGCGACGATGAACTCGACGCCGGTCAAACCGCCTTCGATCATGGTCGTGACTGCGTTGTTGCCTCCGCCGCCGATACCGACGACCTTAATGTTGGCGCCGATATTGATGTTCTCTTCGAGTTCAAACATAAAACCCCCGTCCTAAATTAAAGTCCCGCATCCGCTTGCGGCGGCCAAGTCCGCCGCCATCCATCAAAGTGCGCCGCCGAAGAAGTCTTTCACTTTCTGAGCCCAATCCGTAAAGACGTCTTGGAAGCCTCCTTCAGCGCTTTGGTTCGTGAGGCGAAGCTTGTCTTGGTGCAAACCATAAATCAGTAGTCCCACGGCCGTTGCGTGCGCCGGCGATTTCACCACGTCGATAAGGCCGCCGATCCGGTCCGGTGTGCCACGGCGAACCGGAACTTCGAACACGAACTCGCCCATCTCTGAGAGGCCTTCGAGTTGGCACGCGCCACCAGTCAATACGATTCCCGATCCCAAATGATTGATCAAACCCGAACGTTCCAGTTCGGCTTGAATCAAATTCAAAGTTTCTTCGGCGCGCGGCTCGATCACTTCGCAAAGCGACTTGCGCAGGATCGCGCGCGGCTTGCGTCCGCCCACGCCCTCGACTTCGATCGTCTCGTTCTCATCGACCAGATCGGCGATCGCGCATCCGTGTTTCTTTTTGATTTTCTCGGCGCTCGTCTGCGGCGTGCGCAGGCCCATGGCGATATCTTGCGTGAAATGTTGGCCCCCGACGGGAATCACTGCCGTGTGCGCGACGGAGCCCTGCACATAGGTGAGCATGTCACATGTGCCGCCGCCCATGTCGACGACCGTAACGCCCAACTTCCGTTCATCATCGGAGACCGTCGCCAATGCCGAGGCCAGCTGCTGCAGCACCATGCCGCGCACGCGAAGCCCCGCCTTCTCGGCGCACTTGATGGCGTTCTGCAAAAACGTTTGGCCCGCGGTCACGATATGTACGCTCGTCTCCAAGCGCACGCCCGACATGCCGATCGGATCAAAAATTCCGTCTTGTTCGTCGACTTTATATTCGCGCGGAAGGACGTGCAAAACTTCGCGGTCCGCCGGGACCGCGACGGCCTTGGCCGCTTCGATCACGCGCACGATATCGTCTTCGCGAACTTCTTTATTGCGGATGGCGATCATACCGCGTGAGTCAAATGACTTGATATGCGAACCGCCGACGGCGACCCAGACATCTTCGATCTCATATCCGCTCATCAGTTCGGCTTCTTCGCGCGCTTTTTGAATCGCTTCAATAGTCGCCTCGACGTTGACGACCGCGCCTTGGCGGATCCCCACGCTCATCGCCGAGCCCAGCCCGACGACATCGATCGAAAGCTCTTGGCTCACGTTCGCTGAAGGGAGAAGGCTTTTTTCGACGGGTTTGACCGTGCCGACGACGATGGTAACTTTGGTGGTCCCAATATCGAGACCGACAATGAGATTCGGCTTCTTACCGACTGCTTTCGTCATCCGTAACCTCTTGGCCGCATTCACTTGCAACCGCTGACTCATTCGGCTCCAGACGTCCTGTCCGGTCACCGCCGCTTCCCCGCTGTCCGCCCGTCTTTTGACCATGTCTGAAGCCTCTTTTGTAAGCTTCATTACAGACCAAAATCAGAGTATTTCCAGACGATTGGCGATGTATCCCTGACTTAAGCCTACGGACCCTTACGCAGCCTGACAAGAACTTTCTTAGAGAAACTCGCGTCGATGACGCGACCCTTCAGTTGATGCGTATTCAAGTATTCCAAGATCTGTTCGACTCGCGCCAGCTTGAGCGGGATCCCTTCCTCTCCGAGTTTCACTTCCGTTTTGGACGGCAACAAAAGAATCACGAAGCCCTCTTCCGACGTCCAAGTGATTTCCGAAATACTCGACATGCCAAGCGGTCCTTCCGCGGGCAACTGACGCGCGAACGCGATCGCGCGTCGACGTAAGCTCTCATCGCTCAAAAAACGATCGCCGCGCAAGATCGGTACATCTGGAAGCAGATTGGCGTTAGCCGTCTCCACGAGAGCGGCGTCCGCCGCGATCGGAATCATTTTCCCTTTCGACGTCGCCAAAAGAAAGACCGGCGCGCGCGCCGTCACCGACACTTCCAACCGGTTCGGAAATGCGCGCGAAATACGAACATGACGAACCCAATCGTCCGCACGAACCCATGCACCGACTTGATCGATGTCGATCTCCCAGAGCTTCTGCCGCTCAAGCTTCTGGAGACGTTTGCGCAGCCGTGACTGCAATCCGCTGATCGTCGCCCCGTCGGCGCGAAACGGCGCTTGTTCGATGTCCATGTCCTCAACGATCTCGATCGGAATCGAGCGAACTTGAAAGACGCTGGAATGCCGAGTGATCGTAAAGACCGCTCCCCCGACGAGAATCGCGACCGCGAAAGTGAGAATAAGACGTTTGAACCAAACCACGGCTCAAGTATAGGAAGGCCAATGACAAACCACAAACTGGACCCGGAAAGCTAGACCTTCGCTCAGGTCCGATTCCTTCGCGCTCGGTCATGAGGGAAGATGATAAGCATGCAGAATACCTTTCTCCGCATCAGCACAATTTATTTCGCCGCGAGCGTCTTTTCGGCCGCCGCCACAACTTTCGCCGCGCCCGAAACACCCGCCACACCCTCCGGCATCGATGCCGATCTCTGCGCGGCAGGATTACCGGGTTTCAGCGCGTTCGTCTCAATGGAGACCGACGGCCGCCTGACGGTCGAAGGCTCGCGCTTTTATGAAAAGCGAGACACATCTGATCCGCTGACTAAAAAATTTCACTTTCGCACTCAAAACAAAAAATGGGATCAGAAGTCGGATCCCAATCAACACTCACACCCCATGATTGTCTCGCGACTTCTCACGGATCAGGAAAGCCGTGATGCACTCACCATCACCCGCGATACGGAAGGGCGCATCACCCATGTCGCGGCCGACTCCCTCGACAAAGAAATCAAAACGGGCGCGCTGCTCCTCACGGAGAGCGGCTGGATCCCGGCTCCCGTCGCACACACAGTCGGATTTCGATACGCCGGCAAACGATGCTTAAAGACTCTCCACGCCGAAACGGGCGCAAACGGAGAACTTCACCTTCGCTATTCCGAACCGCACTGCGAAGCCCTCTTTCCCGTCATTGAGGCGCTGGAAACAGGACGAGGTGAGCCCGATCCCAGACGTTTGCTCGCGATATTTTCCAAATTAGAACGCGATGACGAGGCTCACGCGAAACGCGCCCGCCTGCCTATTCCCCATCTCGGCGGATCGCCACCGACCGATGGCAAGACAACTTTCAAAATCAGCACGACCGAACGCGCCGCACGCTTCGCGCAGAGCTGCCTTCGAGAGCGAGGCGGACTGGAGCAATGGCAACGCCTGCGCAATGCCGAACGTGAAGCCGAGCGCTCCGCTGCGCCTCCGCCTGCGAGCGCAGGACCAAGAGGTTCGCGAGCGGACTGATCAATTCAAGCA
>JAMPXM010000211.1 GCA_023701225.1 Pseudobdellovibrionaceae bacterium
CGAGATGTGGCGAGGACTCGAACCTTCAGGTACTTCAACCAGTTTGGATTCGGCATCCTCCAACCGCGCACGAGGCCTTGAAAAGGGCTGAACTGATACGCGTGAATCTGTAGAAAGGAGGCCAAATGCCGATGATCACTCGTGCTGAAAAAGCGCAAGAGATCGCTTCGCTCTCCGACAAGTTCGGACGCGCGAAAGCCGCTTTCCTCGTCGACTACAAAGGGATGACCGTTGAACAGGTCACCAACCTTCGCAAGAAGTTGGGTCCCACGGAGTCGGAGATGAAAGTCGTGCGGAACACACTCGCCATCCGTGCTCTTTCGGACCATCCACAGTCCAAAGAAGCCATGGAAAAGGTGTTGGTGGGTACCAATGCGATCGTCTTCGCTTACGGCGATGCGTCTGCGAGCGCGAAGATGCTCACCGATTTCACTAAAGAAGTTGAACAACTTCAGGTGAAGGGCGGTGTCATGGACGGAACTCGTCTCGATGCTGCTGGTGTGAAAGCTCTTGCTAGCTTGCCTGGCAAAGATGTTTTGCGCGCACAGTTGCTCGGACTTTTCCAAGCTCCCGCTTCGAAGTTCGTACGTACACTCGCGGCGGTCCCGAGCGGTTTTGCTCGTGTTCTGCAAGCGCATCACGACAAGCAAAGCGGTGGCGCAGCCTAAGTCTGCGTCACTCAACTGGATTTTTTGAATTTAAAACGTTAGTTTCTGGAGGATTTTGAAATGGCTCTCAATAAAGAAGAAGTTGTAACTTTCCTGTCCAACATGCCGGTCATCGAACTGGCTGACCTGATCAAGACGCTCGAAGACAAGTGGGGCGTTTCGGCTGCTGCTCCGGCTGCGATTGCGGTTGCTGCACCTGGTGCGGCTGCTGCTCCGGCTGAAGAAAAGACGGCATTCGACGTCATCTTGGCTGACGCTGGTGCTAACAAAATCAACGTGATCAAAGAAGTCCGTGGCGTCACGGGCCTCGGCTTGAAAGAAGCAAAAGACCTCGTTGAAGGCGCTCCGAAGGCGATCAAAGAAGGCGTCACGAAAGAAGAAGCGGCGAAGATTAAAGAAGTCGTCGAAAAAGCTGGCGCGAAAGTTACGATTAAGTAATATTAGAGAATTCGCATATTTAAGCGGAGGACCTGTTGGGTCCTCCGCATTTTTTGTCTCTGCTGAATTGATTTTGTTCTGCTAAACAGTGTTCATTTAGCTTTTGCGGTCAGTTTCGAAACCCGCGATGAAGTTAAAATGATCGCTCAAGGGAGAGGGAATGGGTACTATTCCGGTCACGGCCTCGAACCTCCGTATCCGCAAAAGTTTCGCCAAGAATAAACAGGTTATTGAAATTCCGAACCTGATCGAATTGCAGAAGTCGTCTTACGAGGCGTTTTTGCAAAAAGACATGGATCCGGATCGTCGCGGAGATCTCGGTCTCAATGGCGTCTTCAAGTCGGTGTTCCCGATCAGCGACTTCAATAACACCGCGAGCCTCGAGTTCGTCAGTTACACTCTCGAGCCCCCAAAGTACGATGTCGATGAATGTCGGCAACGGGGCATGACGTACGCGGCTCCGATCAAGGTGACCTTGCGCTTGATCGTATTTGACGTTGAGGAAAATACCGAGGCGCGTAGCATCCGCGACGTGAAGGAACAAGAGGTTTACCTCGGAGAAATTCCTCTCATGACGGCCAACGGGTCGTTCATTATCAACGGCACGGAGCGTGTCGTTGTCAGCCAGCTGCATCGTTCTCCCGGCGTGTTCTTTGATCATGACGGTGGCAAGAACAATGCGTCTGGGAAATTTATTTATTCCGCACGCGTCATTCCGTACCGCGGTTCCTGGCTCGACTTTGAATTCGACCAGAAGGATCTTTTGTACGTGCGTATCGATCGTCGCCGGAAGTTCCCGGTCACGATTTTGCTCAAGGCTCTCGGATACAACACCGAGCAACTCCTCGAGCACTTCTATGATCTCGACAGTGTCACGGTGAAAAAAGGCAAAATGTATCGCGTCCTGGACATCGAGCGGATGGCCGGTCAGCGTGCCTTGGTCGATATCGTCGACCCGAAATCCGGTGAGGTCCTCGTCAAGCAAGGTCGTCGTATCACTCGGGCCGTCGTCAAGCGCGTGAAGCAAATCGATCTGCGCGAAGTCGAAGTCACGGCCGATGACCTCGAAGGAAAGGTGATCGCGAAGCCGATCATCGATGAGAGCACCGGAGAAATTATCGCCGATGCGAACAACGAGATGTCGAAAGATATCCTCGAGCGCGCCATGGCGGCCGGTATCGAAGAGTTCAGCTTGATCTTCTTCGACGGTTTGTCAGTCGGCCCCTACCTGCGCAACACACTGCTCGTCGACAAAGTGAACACGATGGACGAGTCGTTGATGGAAATCTATAAGCGCCTGCGTCCTGGTGAGCCGCCAACGCATGATGCAGCAACGACATTCTTCCATCGCTTGTTCTTCGACGCCGAAACGTACGACCTCTCGGAAGTCGGTCGTTTGAAGATCAACCACAGATTCAATATTCCCTTCGAAGAGTGCCCGGTCGATCACCGCACGTTGACGAAGAAGGATATTCTTTCGGTCGTGAAAACGCTGATCGACCTGAAGAACGGTCGTGGCCAGATCGATGACATCGATCACTTGGGTAACCGTCGCGTTCGTTCAGTCGGTGAACTTCTCGAGAACCAATATCGTATCGGTCTCGTGCGCATGGAGCGTGCGATCCGCGAGCGGATGAGCTTGCAGGATGTCGAAACGATGATGCCTCACGATCTCGTGAACGCGAAGCCGGTCAACGCCGTTGTGAAAGAGTTCTTCGGCGCATCTCAGCTTTCGCAGTTCATGGATCAGACGAACCCGCTCTCGGAAATCACGCACAAGCGCCGTCTGTCGGCTCTCGGACCCGGTGGTCTGACGCGTGACCGCGCCGGCTTCGAAGTCCGCGACGTTCATCCGACACACTATGGTCGTATTTGCCCGATCGAGACGCCGGAAGGTCCGAACATCGGTCTTATTGCGTCGTTGGCGACTTATGCGCGCATCAATAACTATGGCTTTATTGAAACGCCGTATCGCTCGGTTGCGTCCGGTAGGGTGTCTAAAGACATCTCCTATATGTCGGCTCTTGAAGAGTCCGGCCACTACATTGCTCAAGCGACGCGTGAAAACGCAGCCGAAGCTTTGAAGACGGATAACATCACCTGCCGGATCAACGGTGAATATGAGATCGTCGACAAAGAAAAAGTCTCTTTGATGGACGTGTCTCCGAGCCAGATCGTCTCGATCGCGGCATCGCTGATCCCGTTCCTCGAGCATGACGACGCCAACCGCGCCCTCATGGGATCGAACATGCAACGCCAGGCGGTTCCGCTTCTGCGGGCGCGCTCGCCGCTCGTTGGTACGGGCGTTGAGCGTTTGGTTGCGCGTGACTCGGGTACGAGCGTTGTTGCTCAAAACGACGGTATTGTTGAAGAAGTTGACGCCAGCCGGATCGTGGTCCGCCGCTTTGCCAAGGGTGGTGAGCTCGGAGCCAACGTCGACATTTATAATCTCACGAAGTATCAGCGCACGAACCAGAACACCTGCTTCAACCAGAAGCCGATCGTTGATCAGGGCGACGCCGTTAAAAAGGGCGACATCATCGCGGACGGTCCTTCGACGGAGTTGGGCGAGTTGGCTCTCGGTCAGAACATCCTCGTCGCGTTCACGCCGTGGATGGGCTACAACTTCGAGGACTCGATCCTCATCTCCGAGCGCCTGATCAAAGAAGACACGTACACGTCGATTCACATCGAAGAATTCGAGTGCGTGGCTCGTGATACGAAACTCGGAAAAGAAGAAATCACGCGTGATATCGCCAATGTCGGCGAAGAAGCGCTGAAAGACCTCGATTCCAGCGGTATCGTTCGTATCGGAGCGGAAGTGAAGCCTGGCGATATCCTCGTCGGTAAAGTCACTCCGAAGGGTGAAACGCAGCTTTCGCCCGAAGAAAAACTGCTCCGTGCAATCTTCGGTGAAAAGGCCGGCGACGTCCGAGATACAAGCTTGCGCGTCCCCTCGGGCGTGTCGGGCACGGTCATCGACGCTCAGGTCTACAGCCGTGACGGTGCTGAGCGCGACGAGCGCTTGCAGCAAATCATCGACGAGAAGCGCCGCAAGCTGGAAAAAGACTTGGCGGTCGAGCAGAACGTCATCCGCAACAACGCGCTCTCGAAACTGAAGACGTTGCTTTTGGATCAGGTCACCACCGGTGTCCTGCTCAATGAAGACGGTTCGCAGAAGCTGCTCGGCAAGGGTCAGAAAATCACCGATGCAGATCTGGAAACGATTCCGTTTGATCTCTTGGGCTACATCCCGCTCGAGTCACAATTGGAATACCAAGTCAGCCGCGTGATCGATGGCGCCCGCAACCAGCTCGACGCCGTGAAAATGGTGTTCAGTGAGAAGTTTGACCGCCTCAAAAAGGGCGACGAGCTTCCTCCGGGCGTGATCAAGATGGTGAAAGTTTATGTCGCCATCAAGCGCAAGCTTCAGGTCGGTGACAAGTTCGCGGGACGCCACGGTAACAAGGGTGTCGTCTCGAAGATCATGCCGATGGAAGACATGCCGTACCTGGCGGATGGCCGCCCGGTGGACATGGTCCTGAACCCGCTCGGCGTTCCTTCGCGTATGAACATCGGTCAGATCCTTGAAGTCCACCTTGGTTGGGCGGCGAAGAATCTGGGCGAGCAGCTCCAGCCGCACTTGGAAAAGTATCAGACGGAAGCGGCGAAGACCGCAGTGAAAGACGCGTTCGCGGACGAGGACATCAACAAGTTCATCGACTCGGCAGATGACCAGTCGATGAAGAAGATGCTGACCCGCATGGTGAATGGCGTTCACGTCGGTACACCGGTGTTTGACGGCGCTCGTGAGACGGACGTGAAAGAACTGCTCCGTCGCGCGAAAGTTCCTGAAAGCGGACAGATGATCTTGTTCGACGGTCGGACTGGCGAGCCGTTCCAAAATGCCGTGACGGTCGGCGTGATGTACATGTTGAAGCTGCATCACTTGGTCGAAGAAAAGATTCACGCTCGGTCGATTGGACCGTACTCGCTCGTTTCGCAACAACCGCTGGGTGGTAAGGCTCAGTTCGGTGGTCAGCGTCTAGGGGAGATGGAAGTCTGGGCGATCGAAGCTTATGGCGCCGCGTACAGCTTGCAAGAGTTCTTGACGGTGAAGTCTGACGACGTTGCCGGCCGGACTCGCATGTACGAGAGCATCGTAAAAGGCGAAAACGTTCTCGAGCCGGGTTTGCCGGAGTCGTTCAACGTTCTCGTGAAGGAACTTCAGTCGCTGGCTCTGAATGTCGAGCTCATTGAGTCTGACATTCTGACGGATAAAACCGAAATTGAGCAGTAATCGCTGGGCGATGACTGCTGGGCCATGATTGAGGGATTGATTTTTGGATTGCAACAAGACCGGTTCAATTTGGACTGAGGGAGTTGGCGTTTGAAAGACTTGTTGAATTTTTTTGATAAACCGAAAGATCCGCTTTCATTCGACGCCGTCCGCGTCTCTTTGGCGTCGCCAGAGATGATTCGTGGTTGGTCGTACGGTGAAGTGAAGAAGCCGGAAACGATCAACTACCGTACGTTCAAGCCAGAGCGGGACGGGTTGTTCTGCGCGAAGATTTTCGGACCGATCAAGGACTACGAATGCTTGTGCGGTAAGTACAAGCGTATGAAGTACCGTGGCGTCGTTTGCGAAAAGTGCGGCGTCGAAGTCACACAGAGCAAAGTGCGCCGTGAGCGTTTGGGCCACATCGAGCTGGCGACTCCGGTCGCTCACATTTGGTTCCTGCGCTCGCTCCCGAGCCGGATCGGCAACCTTCTGAACTTGTCCCTGAAGGACGTTGAGAAGATTCTGTATTGTGAAGCCTATGTCGTGATCGATCCGCTTGAAACGACTCTTGAAGAGGGCCAAGTCCTCGGTGAAGAAGCGTATCAAAA
>JAMPXM010000212.1 GCA_023701225.1 Pseudobdellovibrionaceae bacterium
GCTCATGGATTGAGCTCATTCCATGATGATCAATGGTGGAGCTGGGATCTGTCTTCGGAGACCACTTCAACGATACGTTCGGTCAGCTCGGGCGCACCCGCCCGGGTGGCGAGATCACCGAGTGAGATCACTCCGATCGGATGCTTTTCTTTGTCGATGACGATGAGTCGCCGGATACGATGATTCTTCATGAGATGGGCCGCGGTGTCCAGGGTGTCGGTCTCATGAACGGTGATCACATTTCTCGACATCGCATCGGAAATGCTGGTGCGTTGCGGATTGAGTCCATTGGCGACGGCGTTGAGGACAATGTCGCGATCAGTGAGGATGCCGACGACATCCGAACCGTTCAAGACGGGAAGCATGCCGACATCCTGTTCTCTCATGATGCGAGCGGCCTCCTGCAGAGTTTGTGTGGCCCGAACCATATGAATCGCGCGGGTCATGATATCGCGAATTTTCATTTTGTCCTCCCATCATGGTCTTCAGTTTGCGCGGTCTGACTTCGCTAAAATTGAAATCGATCTGAAGCGATTGCGAATAATTGGAGACAAATCCCACGGCCGATATCGTCCATGCTAGCTTGAGTCGGCGAGTTGGTGATTGGAGGCGACTCCCATGGACACGGGCAGAGCCGTCGAGGTCTTCGTGTTTCCGCTGCCACGCATGGTGTTCTTTCCGGGCACTACGAAGCCGCTGAATATATTCGAGCCTCGTTACATTCAGATGATCAATGATTCGGTGGAGAAAAACGCTCCGTTGGCGCTCGCCTTTTCCGAGCCGCAAAAGCTGAGCGAAGGATTTATGTCCGGATTGGGTGTGCGGCGGATCGCAGGTGTGGGGCGTCCGATCATTTTGGAGTCGCGTATCGATGGCATGCTCCTCGTTCTCGTGGAGGCGATGGGCAAGGTCCGTATCCACCATCGCGAGGTGACGGATAAACCCTATATGGTGTGTGAGGCGGAGTGGGTTGATGAGGTCAATGCCTTGGAGCCGGAGAATATTTTTTTGATGAATCGGATGAGCAAAGAGTTCGTGCGCTGGTTGGAGGCCAACGTGGGGGACCGCGACCAGTTGGCGATTTTTCTCAGTCAGCTCAAGTCACCGCATGAAAAGATCAATTATCTTTGCTCGCTGATGATTCATGACGCGGAAACTCAACAGCGTCTTCTTGAGGCTGATGATATCAATGACCGGCTACGCGTGATCAGCCTGCTCGCTGATCAGCAACGGGAGTCCGTGCATGTTTGAGTGTGTCTCGATCGAGGCCGGCTTCAGCCAGCGACTCAATGTCGTGGCGAGGAGATCGACGTCGAGGGGCTTGGTCAAGCAAGCGTCCATTCCTGACTCAAACGTTCGTTTGCGCTCGTCTTCCTGGACGTGCGCGGTCATGGCTATGATCGGAAGAGTTGGCAACCCTCGTTCACGCTCGATCCTTCTCCATTCCTGAGTGGCCGAACAACCGTCAAGAATCGGAAGCTCGCAATCCATCAAGACGGCGTTGTATCCGCCTCGGCTTAGGCGTTCCAGAGCCGCTTCGCCATCGTTTGCAACTTCGGAATCGATACCCATCAGGTCCAAAAGGCGCGACGCCACGATTTGGTTGATCTGATTGTCGTCGACAATCAGCACTCGGCCCCGCAGTTTTGGAAGCGCGGCTCTTGGCTGATGAAGGCTCGCCCCTTGCGTCGACCGGCTCGCATCCGATAGGCGCAATTCGAACCAAAATATGGATCCGCGGCCAGGTTCGCTGGATACGCCGATCGTGCCGCCCATGGCATCAACGAGGCGTTTACAAATGGAAAGGCCCAGGCCCGTGCCCGGCTTGCCTGTCCCGGGTCCCAGTTGAGTAAAGGGCTGGAAGAGTTTCGCCTGGTCTTGAAGCAAAATCCCTGGCCCGGTGTCGCGCACGGAAAAACGTACGGTCAGAAGGTCCGCGTTGCGCGCGACGATCGTCGCTGAAATTTGAATGTCACCGGACTCTGTGAACTTGACAGCATTGCCAGCGAGGTTCAGTAGGATTTGGCCGATCCGGTTGGGATCGCCGATGAGTCGTTCTGGCAAGTGGCCGTCGGCCGACCAAGTCAGTTTCACGCCGACCGGCACTTGCGGTGCCAGCATGGCGTGGACGTCGGCCAGGGACTCTTCGATGCGAAATGCGCGCAAGTCGAGTTTGATCTGTCCAACGTCGATGCGCGCGAGATCTAGAACATCTTGGATGAGATTGAGGAGGGCGCGGCTGGAGCGCTGGATCAGGGTCACTGCCTCGCGATGCTCACTGGACAGCTGGCCGGCCTCGAGCACCGCGGACATTCCGATGACGGCATTGAGTGGCGTGCGGATCTCGTGGCTGAGGTTGGCGAGGAATTGCGATTTTGATCGATTCGCAGCTTCGGCTTCGTTGCGGGCGTGCATGAGTTCCACGCCTTTTTCTTTGAGTTGCCGCATGTCGGAGCGCATCCGCCAGCGGGCCAAGAGCAAAAAGAGGAAAGACAAAACATAACCGCCAATAATCACCAGAAGTGTCTGATGAGCGGCTTTATTTGTTGCCTGAGTTCTGATGAATTGGCTTTCGCGCTGCAGGGAGCGCAGGTTTTCGATGCGCGCGTTGACATCCTTCATGAGTTTTTCGCCCATTCCGGTCGACATAGCAAGAAATGCGGCTCGTTTGCCTTGGGTAAGATAGGCGGAGACGGTCCTGTCGAGTTTGCCGATCCGGGAATCGACGGCGGATTGCAATGCCTGAAAGGGTTCGTCCAGAGAGTGGGGCTGCGAAATTTGAAGGAGATGGTTTAAGCGGGCGAGATTTTCCGAGGTCCGTTTTTTTTCTGCGTCGAAAGTTGTCAGAAGCGAAGAATGACCCGTGAGCAAAAATCCGCGCTGCGCGCTCTCGGCCCCGTAAATGCTTTCAGCGATGGAGTCGATCGCGATATTGATTTGGACCGTTTGCAGAGCCCAATCATTGACGGCCAAATAGACGCGAACGTTGTAATAGGCTAATCCCGTCACAAAAAAGAGCGTGAGCAGCCCGATCTCGAAGCCGAGCATCGACATTTTGTTGTGTAGGTTGAGACGGTTGGTCACGAATTCTATTCAACCGCGGAAGACTTCGGAGAAGCAAGCATGCTTATGTGTTTCTCCGAGGGCCTTTGGCTTGGGGAGGAGCGGAAAGGGGATCTTCAGGCCATGCATGTTTTGGATACCGTGTCCGTAGTTCTTTGCGCACGTCTTTGTAGCCGTTGGCCCAGAAACTGGAAAGATCGCTGGTGACCTGCACCGGCCGGTAATTCGGACCGAGAAGGTGCAAAACGATACGGACGTGGCCGTCGGCGACGAGTGGTGACTGATGCCAGCCGAAGACCTCCTGGATGCGGACCTCCAAATAGGGCGCACGATCCGGCGGATAATGGATCCGCATTCTGTTGCCGGTTGGGACCGTGGCTGTTTCCGGTGCGTGTTGGTGCAAACGCGCAGAAAGTTCCGGACCCAGCGTATTTTCAAAGTGCCAACTCGGATCCTTGCTGAGGATGGCGGGCACTGTCTTTTCGCCTGTGCACAAGGCGGCGATGAGGTCCTGTGTGCGCTTGTCGAACGGATCACGAGGATTCCAAGGCGGCCAAGGCCATTCGGGGCAAGCCGCTCGCAGGAAATCAAATCGGTCCAGCCAGCGGGCCGCCGCTTCGTTGCGTTTCAGGAATTCCGGCCACTGCTCCGTGACGAGCCCGGGCAAAAGGCGCGCGACCTCTTCGGGTTCGGCATCGGTAGTTCGAGGGTCTTCCAAAGGAAGATCCTCATAAGCTTCGTAGATGTGAAGAAGGACGCGGCCACTCGTTTTATTGAACACCGGTTCGCGGAGTTCGCGGACGTGATGTGGGAAATGCACACGGAGCCAAGAGCGATCGATGCCGCTGGCGAGTGTCGCGGTCATCTCGGCTTTGGCGCCGAGCGCGCCGCCGCCTTCGGTTTTTAGCGCGGCGGCATCGATGACGACGAAAAGTTCGGAGCGTTCCACGCACGACTTGCGGCTCAACCGAATGCCTTTGCCTCCAACCAGACGAGCCTCGGGCTCACCTTTTCTTCGGCGCCGAGCGACGCGATCCGGGAACGCCAAGAGCAGAAGTTCGCGTTCGGGGGAATCGGTCGACACAACGGAGTTTTTGAGGGGTGGGTCGCGTCGGGAATGGGCCATTCGCTCAATTTGCTCCGCGGCCCGACGGACTTGTGCGGTCGCGGATCGGTCGAGATTGGCCGGTACATGGCCTTGAAGCGCGTCCAAGCGAAGCAAGAGGTCGGATTCCAAGTCGCTTGCGCCCCGCAATTGCGCGGGATCGGAAATGATCTCGCGTTCGGAAATCAGAGAGCATAGGAGAGCTGCGTTCGCCACCCATTCTCGCTTGGCGCGAGCGGCTTCCATCAGTCGAGCGAGGCGTGGGTGCAATGGCCAGTGCAAAAGCCGCTCACCGAGAGGTGTGAGTCGGGGAGATCCGTGGTCCAGAGGATCGAGAGCCTGAAGCCGGGTGAGCAGAGTGAGCGCGGCTTGAATCGCGGTATCGCCGGGGGCTTCGAACCACGAAAAATGTTTCGGGTCGCCGACTCCCAGGTGAATGAGGAGCAAGACAGCTTCGGCCAACTCGATGCGATGGATTTCGGGCTGTTCTGACTCGGGCATGGAGGCTTCGTCGAGTTTGGTCCAAAGACGATGGCAGACGCCAGGGCCTTGCCGTCCGGCTCGACCCATGCGCTGAATGGCGGAGAAGCGGCTGATGCGCGACAGCTCCAGGCGCGGAAACCCGGTCGCGTCCAATCGAGCGACGCGCGCAAGTCCGCTATCGATCACGGTCGCGACTCCATCGATCGTGAGGCTGGTTTCGGCGATATTTGTCGCGAGCACCACTTTACGTCGTGGCGACGGACGGATCGCCAAGTCTTGATCTTCCAAGCGGAGATTGCCGTGCAAAATGCGCACGTCGGTCTGATGGGCTTGTGCGAGGCTTTCGATTTGGTTGGCGACGTTTTGAATCTCGCGCGCGCCCGGCAAGAAGACGAGAATGTCGCCGCGACTCTCGCGTTGACCATTCAGGCAGTCGGCAATGGCACGTGAGACGCGCGCGCACCAATCTGGCCCTGTCACGAGAAGCTGCGGATCGCGCTCGTGATGAATTTGAATCGGGTGTGCCTCGGCTTTCACATCGATGATCGGTGCTTGGCCGAGAAATTCCGCGACTTGAGTTGCCTTCATGGTGGCCGACATGACGATAATCTTTAGGTCCGGTCGCGCCAATTCTTTCAACTCACGCAATAGTCCCAGGCCGAGATCCGTATGCCAGCTTCGCTCGTGAAATTCGTCCAGGATCACGCAACCGATTCCGTCGAGATTTGGGTCGCGGGCCAGTCGGCGAGCGAGTAGTCCTTCTGTCATCACGCACAGGCGCGTACGTGCCGAAGTCCGGTTGTCGAAACGCACTTGGTAACCGATGTCTTCGCCGAGCGTCACGCCACTTTCCGCGGCCATTCGAGCCGCGGCCGCTCGCGCCGCCAGTCGACGTGGTTCGAGCATCAAAATGCCAGGAGCTTTTGAGGACAGGAGCTGAGAGCCGAGGATCGCGGTTGGTACGCGCGTGGTTTTGCCCGCGCCTGGTGAGGCGACGAGCACGAGATTGCCGTGGGATTTCAAAGCCGCAAGGATGTCCGGAAGGTGAGCATCGATTGGCAGAGGTCGCAAAGACATGCGACCATCCTAGGCGGCACTCTCTCGGCGGTCGATGATTTTTTTAAGGAGCAAAGGTGCCGGAGCGCTGTCCTTCAACTGGCGGCGCAGGGAATCAGCGGCGGCGGCCGGCGTGGCGCGCGGCTGGGCGAGCGTTACGGTCTGCGTGGCGCCAATAGAGAATCTGTGCGGAACAGACCAGGAGGACGAAGGCGGCGGCTGTCGTCATCATCGGATGCGTGGAATTTTGTGCCTTGAGCGCGAGCACGCCGATGGCGACGAAGA
>JAMPXM010000213.1 GCA_023701225.1 Pseudobdellovibrionaceae bacterium
GAAACAGGCGCTCCGCGAGGTCGTAATGCGGGGCCATGTCACGCGCAGAAATCGGCCATTTCTCGAAATCAACCGGTTGAAAGCGCTCGAGCACAGCGCCATACAGTGCGCTGGAGCCACCGACGCCGGAACCAAGAAAGGGCGTGAGTTTTTTTGCGCGTCGGCCCGATCGGTCGAAGATCGCCTCCGTCCTGCGGCCGGCACGTTTCATGATGTCTTCGCGCTCGCCTTCGTTCTTGACGTAAGTTTCAGCAAATTGACCTTTGATGGCGCCACTGGCCGAGGGGGCTTTTCCTTTTTCGATAAAGAGAACCGAATGGCCGGCCTGTGCCATGCGCAGTCCAAATGCACCGCCGCCCATCCCCGTTCCGACGATGACGAAATCCCAAACGGTTGACTCAATTCGAGACAGATCCTGAGATTCCACCTGAGATTCTGACTGAGTGAGTTTGTTGTTTGCCGCCATTTTGAGGCCTCCGTGTGCTTGAATTCAGGTTAGCGAGCGGAGCCAGGTCTATGGACTGACAAATTTGATGGGATTAGATGGGAATTGTTTGTAAGATCAGGCACTTAGGTGCGTGTCTCGATTTGGGTGCGAGCAGGAAGGAGCTCATCTTTGGCCGAGTTCGTCCGATAAGGAGACATGAGTTTTGAACAAGCGCCACGTGCGGGGAACTGGGCCGAGGAGTCCGCGGTTCTCGAAAAGCATGTCGTTGGCGGTGAACATGAGATATGTCGTGCGATCTTGAGCGAAATCGCTCCGCGCAGTGTGCCTCGAGAATGGGCTTCGCGCTTCGCTGAGATGGCGTGGCGTGTTCAATTTCCTTTGTTTACGTTGAAAGTTCTCCATCGGTTTGTTCATCCCGAAAATCCTCTTGCCATTTCACCGGCCACGGATCGTGAAAATTCCTTGTATGCGTCGGCGCTCCTGAGTTTAGGCGCGATCCGTGAGGCGGCGGAAATCTTGGATCCAATCGCCGCCAAAGGTGATCCTGACGGATTGTTCTTTCGCGCGAACTTGTATTTTTACGAGTGGGATTACAGTTCCGCGATTCCACTTTTGCATCAGTTCATCGGTAGCGACGCGATCAGTCCGTATCGGCGGCTGGTCGGGAAAGTGAACTTGGCGGCCGCACATGTCACGCTCGGTGATTGGGAGTCGGCACGAGCGCTCCTCACTCAAATCAAAGAGGAATGTGAACGAGAAAACTATCAGCTCCTTTTGGGCAACGTGCATGAGCTGCTGGCGCAGTGTGATCTCTTCCAGGGGCGTTATGCGCAAGCCTTGCCTTGGCTCCGGCGCGCGCGTGAATTACTGAAAGACCAGGGCGGACTGTATCTTTTGTTCGTCGACAAATACATCGCCATCGCCGAAACCTTCTTGGCACGCGACGAAATGAATGACGGAATGAGCGACGGGAAGAGAACCGAGTCGAATGGCAATGAGAAATTGGCGCGTCTCCTCGACTTTCGCGCCAGGGCTTTGGGGCTTGGGCATTGGGATTCTGTTCGCGAATGCGATCTGTTCGTCGCGCTTTTCAAAAAAGATGAGGGGCTCCTGCGACACATCGTCATGGGATCTCCGTTGGAGCAATATCGGACACGCGTTCGCCGGTTGTCGTGGACCAAGATCAAGGCGCAAGGCAAATATCACTGGAGCCTGCTCGGACGGACGATGGCTGAGGCGGCGTCGACAATCGAGTTTGATCCCTACAAGAAGACCGCGACCGGTCAAGCACTCTACGAGTCTCCGCACCTTCTCCTGCTCTTCGATGCTTTGACTCAGGATTTTTACAAGCCCGCCAATATCGGGATGCTCTTTCAGCATGTGTACCAGGATGAGGTATTCAATCCGTTTTCTTCTCCCGATCGCGTACTTCAGCTCCTCAAGCGCCTGGATCGATGGTGGATCGAGAATGATTTGCCGATTCGAGTGGTGTTCAAGAAAAGCGAATTCGCGCTGACCTCGATCGCTCCGGTTGATTTGGTTTTGCAGCGAGGCAAAACTCTGTCTGCCGGAGACGGTAAATTCGCCGATTTGAAGGCACACTTCGGTGACAGAGCATTTTCGACGGCATCGGTCGCATCCGTGCTGGGCGTGTCGAAAGCGACCGCTCAGCGGGTTTTGGCGGAGGGCGCCGCAGCGGGCAGACTGGTGAAGCACGGGCGCGGTCGAAGTGTCGAATATCGCTTCGCGAGCCGAGGCCGGTCTAAGGAGAAAGCGGCATGAAACGTGTTTCTTATGGCGTGCTCGTCTTTTTGGTGGTTGCTGCGTATCAGAACTGCTCTCCGGTATCGTTTCAATCGCTGAACCCGGGCACGTTCCGTTTGGAAAATAACGGTATAGGTTATGGTGGCAAGCCGACGCGCGAGTACTTCCGGTTCGTACCGGAGCACACCTGTGAACAGAAGAGTGCGCCCAAGGCTGTGCTCGCGATCAGCAGTACTGACATCACTCTGACCGAAAACAAGCTCCTTCAGTGCGGAGTGCAGACGCCCGGAATTGATCCTCAGATGGTGGAAAGTTCTCCCTTCCAAGGGCACGTCGTTGGTTACAAGGAAGGCATATTCGAACTGCAGGACGTCGCGCCTGCGGCGATTCCAAGTGAATTGGTCGAAGCCTGGTGCCGTGTGGGCTCAGGCGACGGCGCCATCGAAACGATCACGCACTACGATCGTGTCCAGCGGCAGGCGTTGACGGAACTCTACTATCAAAAAAACGGCGTCCGGACCCAAGCGCCTAATTTTGGCGTGAGTCGCTTGATCTCGCTCGCGCAAGCGGAATTCGCCAATGACGAGGGATTCCGTCTCGTGATCTATCGCGATCGCCCGACAACACAGGCGGGCCTTTTCGAAGCTGATATGAACGTCGTCATTGAAGGTGTGACCGAGCAAAGACAGGTGGCCTGCCGCCTCGGCGGTGGATTGGACGTGAGTGTTTGGCCCTCGAAGACCTTGGCGGACTTTCATGTGACGCAGCTCAAAATCGCGCCGGATGCGTCTTCCTTGGCGTATCTCTCTCCGACACAAGTCGGCAGCCCGTTGCTCTATTCCCTCGGTCTTGATGTTTCCTCGCATCAACTTCTCAGCCCTCTTCCCGCGGGTTCTCGTGGCGTACGGAATTTTTTGTACACTCCCGATAGTCAGCGGCTCGTTTTCGATGCTGACTTGAGTGCGCGGTTTCTTTCTGAACTTTTTCAAAGTCCCGTCTTAGGTGGTGCGCGGTTACGGTTGAGCTCTCCGATTGTCACTACTGTGCAAAGCGTGAGAACGGATTTTCATGTGACCAGTGACGGCAGTCGGATTTTGTTTCGCGACGGCAGCCACGATTTGACTGGGGACCCTGAATCGTGGCTGAAAGTCGTGCCGATCGCCGGAGGTTCGCCCACGACTGTTTTGAAATTTACAAAACCAGATGAAGAGGTTTCGGCCTTTGGCGTCACTTCAGACGGCACTCGCGTCGCGTTTCTGGGCGGTCACATCCGATCGCGTATCTATAGCGCGCGTTCTGACGGATCAGAAGTCAGGGACATTTCACCGTCCTTCATGATTTGGGACGCCTTCGGCCGTTGCACGGGCCTTTGTGTCATCTACGGGGCTCGGTTGTTTGTTCCGCCGGGAGGCGACTTTGTCGTGACAGAGTTCACGGAGATTGATCCCACCGGAAGTTTGCGTTCGATACATAGCCGCATTTTTGCGATTGCGCTGGACGGTTCATGGAATGTGGAACTTCCAGGACGTCCCGTATTAAGCGCCGATAGCTTTGCCATGCCGGTACCGGATCTCACTCTCCTGAGCGATGGCACGACGTCGGGCTTTCAGAATTCTCTCTTCAATGTGCGGACGTTGGCTCATTGGAAAGTGGGCTTATACGGTGGATTTCTCATACGATCCAAACGCCTTCTCCATTCTCCTCAGGTCAGTGAATCTGAGCGAAGGTATGCGTCTTTGGATCTGACCAGCGGACAATCGACTTGGCTCTGTCCGAACGTCGAGGGAGTCGTGCTTGGAGCTCGTTCGGCCGTGGCCTCGGAACGCATTGCACTCCTCGTGCAGAGGGAACAAATGCTTGAGATCTATTGGTCCGATCCTGAAGGGACTTCGTGCCAAAAAGCGGCCTCCGTCCCTGCAGCAGGTCTTCATTTTGAGAGCGGTAATGTGATTCCATCTCCAGACGAGACGCGCGCTCTCATTCATTTGGCTCGGTTCGGGTCCATTTCCATTTTGATCCATGTGCCGCTCGATGGAACACCGTCGCACCTCATTACCATGCCTACCTCAAGGGAAGCGAAAATTAAAAGTGCTATGTTTGTGAACGGTTCATCGAAGGTCCTATTCTACGGCGATCAAACGATTCCCGGGGTGGATCAAATCTATCTGTGGACGCCGCCCAAGACTCCATAAAGGGAATGTGAAATCCCGGCGGTTGACCGGGTCTAGGCTGTGCAGTTGCGTGTTGAACATGCCGAAAAAGAGTCATGCGATTGGTGCGTGCGTCCGTGGCTCTCATCCTCATATTCGTCGGTCTGGGAAGCCGCGCCCAGGCGGATGTGCCGAATTGTTCAGACGGGTCAATTTCGCAAATCTCTGATTCGGCACTTCGCACTGTCGCCGCCAGCGGTCGCGATGCCTGTTTGATCGAGTGCGAGCGCTATTACCAAGAAAATCCGAAAGCTCGCCCTGCTTCGACAAAGCGAACCTGCGAAGGCTTTTGGAGGCGGGCAGTATCGCAAGTCAAACTGGAAAATCAAATCAGACTCCGAGCGGCTTGTGCTTCGGGTGTTTGGACCGGAGTGCTCTCTTTGCCAGAGTCGCTGCGGGCTTATTCGCTCATGGTCGGCAATGTGGGAGAGGCCTTAGCGACTGCGCACCGTGAGGGCTGGGAGTTCGCGGAGCGCTGTCAGAAAGACATTGCTTGTCGGCGCGAGACCGCGCGCTTGCTCGTTCGCTTTCGCGAACGTCGGACCGATGGCTCCTATCTCGTTCCGGATGCACAAGTGGATCGTGAGATCGCGTCGATGAACTATCGCACTCTTCTGACTCAGGTCGGGCAGAATCAGGCGAGTCTTCGACAGGTGTGCACGCAGGAGCTTGAGCGCATCAACTTCAAAGTCGGACCGCGTGAGGACGGGCGTTGGACATCGGCACAGCTCTTGGAACGCTATCGCACAATGGCGGCGTTTGATCCCGCGTGCGTGGGCGCTCTTGGCCTCTTGCCTCCCGAAATGAGTGCGTCGGGTCCCGCGAACCCTGGGCGAGACTGGTTGGAGTCGCTCGGCATCCAATGGCAGTGTTATGAGCCGGAACGCGCCCAAGAACTATTTTGCATGGAAGTCGCCGCATTCGTTGTCGACCCCATGGCGGTCCTACCCGCAGGAAACCTGGCGCTCAAGGCCGTCGCTAAGGCCGGGTTGAGGCGTATCACGCGCACAGCGGCAACAAGCGAAGTCGCGGTCAATTCGCGCGTCGCGCGCCAGAGAGTGGACGAGGGTGCGGAGGTCGGTGGCGCACGAGTCACGGATCTGACCAGGTCCGAAGCGCGCCAAAGGTACAATGCCCAGCATCTTCACAAGCAATTCACCACCGAAGTCCAAAACGAGGTTTGGATCTCGGCCGCCCAAGCCATACGGCCGAAGGCAGGGCGTCGTTTCTTGGATGTCGAAAATGCTGTCATGAAGGCGCTCAACGACCGATTGCGAGATAAGAATTTCGTCACCAGTCTCACGAATCGTCAGAAGGAAATTCTCCTTGGAAAAATTCAAAAACTCTTGGATGAGACGCCGGGCGTTCAAATGCTTCCGTATAGCGATTTTAAAGCGATGCGCTTCGCGTTTGATGGGCGTCTTCCCGCTGATTTCGAAAAACGACTGGCACGCGCCGTGCGTTCCGCCAACGACGAGTTCGTTGACGAGTTGCGCGCGCTGAAGCTGGTACGGGAAGG
>JAMPXM010000214.1 GCA_023701225.1 Pseudobdellovibrionaceae bacterium
CCACGAAGTTGATCTTCTCATTGATCTTCTTATTGTCGCGGACACGGCGCTTGACCCGTGCCCGCAACAACATCATTCATCAACATCAACTCGGTTTTGTTATAAACCGAAACTCAAGCCGCCTAAGAAGGCCACACCCGTGTAAGTGCCCAGAGGACCATTGTCGTCAAACAGTCGATTGTAACTGCCTTCGAGAGTAAGTGCCGTATTCCGGAACAGCGGGATGGCCGCGCCGATCCCCGCCACACCCAACACTTCGAAGTCGTCGCTCGTTCCGCTCGACTGAAACGGCATCACGCCCGCCTTCATGAAAACGGTCGAGTTCGGATGACCGGAGAAGTTGAGCTTCGCGAGAAGCGGTATCCCCCAGTTATCGACGTCAAACGCTGCACTGCCCGTTTCCGCATCCGCCGTGGATTCTGTCTGCAACGCGAGCACGCCGGTTTCAAACACCCAGGTGTTACCGCCGAAATCCAAGAACGCACCAGCGGTGAAGCCGTTGTCGAAGTTGTCAAAATCCACTTCGTTTGCGGTCGTGAAACTCGAGGCACCAGCGGTCGGAATCACACGGATATTTGAAGGCCACCACCGTGGAGCTTCGCCGCGCATTTCTGCCGCCACAGGCGCTGGCTCCATCGGAACCACGGCTGCCGATTCATCAGCGGACGCTTCGTCGTCCATTGCTTTGGTTGCTTTGGTTTCGTCACGATCTTTTTCGCTGGCGATGGTGTCGCTGCGAATTGTCGTCTCCGAGCCATCGGAGTTCCTGACCGTCGTGGTCGTGCCAGACCGCGATGTCTCTACTTCGACATCCGTGGACCGGTCTCTCCTCACGGCCCGCCCCGAATTCATCGAGTCCGAATCGGCGGATTCGGAATCATCCAATTCCTCCTCGGCGTCTTGATCATCGTCGATGTACTCATCCTGAGCATAAGCCGGGACCCCCAAGCCCAGTGCCAGGAGGAGGGCTATCGTCCAACTTGCTTTTTTCATAGGAACTCCTTCCGTTTTCTATCAGATCTCGAACCTCTCACCTGCGTATCTCACACCAGCATCCGAGCGACCGCAACCATCCCAACCAAAGTTGAACGACACAACAGAGGGCCCTGAAACTTTCGTCACCATCGTGTCACGTCCTTCAACAACAAATGACGGTAAGATCCAAGCGTGCACGGATGCCCCGGGTGGCGTCGCCTCCGCGCGCAACGCGGCCAAGAACATCGCGGACAAAAGCGCGGCGAGTAGAACCGCGTTCCACCACTCGCGTCGCCGCCTGATGAGAACCATGGAATACATGAGACGCTCCCCCTTTCTTAACCGCTCCCGGAGGGCAACTCTAGGACTGGCAAAAAGCGATCGTCGCATGAGGATCTGTCAATTGTTCGTGTGTTCCACGCAAGAGTTGAGCGCGAGCGTCCCGCTTTCCTGACCGACGTGTCCAAACGGGACGCAATCCATTTCTTCATCCCGATATGTGGTCGATCACGCGATTTTGCAAGTCGACGGAACGATATCAGTCATACCTGTGGGGTGACGCGAGAAATGTTCAGTTGCTCCAGCCCGAGTCGGACGGTGCCTCGATCGACATCGGGGGGAGCCCCGACGCACTGGCCGATGCCCGATGCATGACGAGCAAACGCTCCATCTCTTGGATTTCGGGCTTACTGTCGCGCAAGAGTGTGGCGAACGTCACGTTCATGACCGCGCCATCAATACGGATTCCGTCGTGATAGAGCAGCTGGACTTCAAACGGCGCACTCTCGCCGGCCTTAGCGGCGACATGATCCGGACTGATCGTGACGCGCCCCATGGAACGCGCTCGCGGCCACTTTTCGTCGGTATAGATCACGTACGCGAGTTCACTGCACACGATCGAAGAACTCGTTTCCGTATCGAAGTTGAAATCATATGGCTTGCCGATTTGCTCGAAAGCCCGCAGCAAATGCGCGGCGACGGCCGCAGGGTCATTCGGCAGCTGACGATGGCGGATCACTGCCAAATCATCGATATCCAGAAAGTGCTCGAACGTATTGAGCATCACTCCGGGCCGAAGGGCTTCAAGAACGGACCGGCCTTGCTGGATCTGCTTCTGATATTTCTGCGGGAGTCGGCTCCAAACCCCCAACTCACGTAGCTCCTTTTCCGTTCCAAGCCAGATAGCGACATGTCCGAAAAAGCCTGGAATAAACGTATCCGTCAGTCGATGTGGAGTCTTTTCAAGCAAGATGTCGAGAGGTTTCAAAGAAGCCTCGATCGCCTTTCGCTCGTTCTCTGGCATGTTTCGCAGTTTCCCGGAACGGAATTGCACCGCGCCCACCGTGTTACCGAACACTTTGCTCAGCGTATTGGTGGCGTCTTCGCCGAACGCACTTAGCTTGTCAGAGCCTTTTTGAACACGCGCATGAACACGATCCATGATCGTGGCGACTTCATCCGCGTTGCGAATCCGTTCGTAGTTAACGCTCGTTAGGATCAGCGTATTGAGATATTCGACTCTCGCTCTCTCCGCGAGTTCCAATCCCCCCACGCCTGTCTCGCGAGCGCTCTCAATGGCCTTCTTCTGCTCTGCTGCCCAGCTCTGCTCCAACTCGAAAGTTTCGATGCCACGCTGAACTTTGAGCAGATTTGACGGATTCAAATAAGATTCCGTGATCTTCACGAGGGAGTTCTTCAGCCTTGAGTTATCAAAATTGATCAGCTTGCGGGCTTTGCGGTAGTTCTGATACGGCACGATCGCGATCAGATAATTGTCATACAAGGTCAGGGCCGCGGCGAGCGAGAGCTTGAGTTTTTGGAGCGTCAACCGCCCTTGGGCATCCAGTGGATCGATGACGATATCGCCAGTCTCCGTCGGCGAAAGTCCAAGGCTTCCCTTTTCGGGCCAGAGAATCAGCTTTCGCTCGGACTCACCGAGCCAGGCGTATTTATCCGCGAGTTCCTTGATTTTCACCCGTTGAGAAACATAGGACTCGACGCCCGCGTGCAGGGTTTCCAAATCTTTGGAATCATACGCCTCGCGCTTTCTGTCTTTCTCTTGCAGAACGCGCGCGAAGTCGGCGGCCCTCACTCGCCACGTCAAGGTTTCTTCAACAAGCTGCTGTAGGAGGAGGACGTCTCGTGCCACCTCCGCCTCTTCCGGACTCATCGCGGGCAGCGACGCCAGCTCCGTCGAACCCATCTTCGGAGTGAATTGAATTTCGCTTGGTGCAAGCACCATGGCCAAAACCAAAATCGCTAAACCAAACCAGATTTTTTTCATACCGCCTTATCGGATATCTTGCTGGCGAAATTGACAGCGAAAGCTCTCGTGACGTCTCAGATTGAGACACCCAATCGATTGAGACTGGCGATGACGACATTGCCGGTCGACATTGCCGGTCGCTGCACGACGGAAGAATGGGCAAAAAAAATCGCAGCCGGATTTATCGTCCGGCTGCGACATGCAGATTCATCTATACGCGAAATCAGAACGAGCTCAGCTCAGTTCTTTTTCCCTTTTTTGTCGTCCGCGGCTGGCGCAGTCGGAGCGGCTGGCGCAGCGGCCGCGTTCAAAAGCTCGACATCGAACAACAGGACCGAATCCGGCGGAATCGCCGGCATGCGGCCTTCTGGACCATAGGCGAGGTTCGAAGGAATCGCGAATTTATACTTACCACCGACTTTCATCAGCTGCAGACCTTCCGTCCAACCCGGGATGACTTGGTTCACCTGGAATTGCGCCGGCTGACCACCTGCAGAGCTATCAAACTTCTTACCGTCGACGAACGTGCCCGTGTAGTGGACCGAGACCGTATCGGTCGGCTTGGGAGCGGCACCCGTGCCTTCTTGAACAATTTCATACTGAAGCCCAGAAGCCGTCGTCTTGACGCCCGCTTTGGATTTGTTCTTCTCGAGAAACTCCACGCCTTTTTTCTTGAGTTCTTCGTTGGCCGAGTTTTGCTTTTTCATCACGGCCTCTTGGAACTTGCCCATCGCCGCTTGCATGTCCTCGGGCTTCACGCGCGGTTCTTTTTGCGCGAGCATATCGGCGATGCCGGCGCTCACAGCATTTTGATCCAGCTCGGAAGCACCGTTCCCCATCGCCTGGCTCATCTGCATCCCGATACGCGTGCCGATGAAGTAGCTCGCTTTTTGCTGATCCGTCTCGAGCTTCGCATTCGCTCCCGGCGCTCCACCTAGCTTGTCGCAACCCGCATTGAGGATAACCACACCGACTGCGCACATGCCAACAGCCGCGTTTCGAACGCTTTTCACCAACATCGTCGACTCCTTGTAGTGATACAAAGTTTACAGAAGAAAAACGCGATGTCAGGCCTTTTTTCAGATGATTCGCCCACGAATGACTGTTTCCTGACTCGGCTCCGGAGCCGCGGCATTCACCGCTCTTTTGTCAGACAAACCTGGTAAAAAACGGTTTGTCCGCGGCTTTCTTGCACTCCCACCTGAACCTCGCGAATGCGATGCGCGGTCCCCGGCATCGCTTTCAACCGAGCGACCAACTCCTCGGTGATGTGACGGGCCAACTCCTCGGATGTGATGTTCACCACCGGGAGCAGCCGCGTGTCTTCGCTCGGAAAAACATATTCCTTGGCGGCGAACCGAACGCGAACAGAGGCGCCCACGGACTCCACTTGCAAATAGGGAGACGATGAGGGGATCAGCACGTATTCATCCAAGCTTGCCGTGATTTCCCGAATCATCGGTTTGACCAAATTGAAGTCAAATGCGAGACCCAGCTTCGGATCCACCGAGTCGATCCAGATCTCGCAACTGGCATAGTAATTATGTCCGTGAAGGCGCTCCGCCTGGCCTTCTCCAAAAATCGTGAAATGCGAGGAGCTGAATTTAAAATTCTCTTTTTCGAGTTCAATGCGATAAGCCATGACCGAACTTAACGGGACTCTCGATGAATCGCCATACAAAAGTCGAGGTCGAACGCACGATCGATCGGATCCGGTCATCGCTTCCTTGGTCGCCGCAGTGCACACAGGATAAGCTGGAGGAGCTCTTCGCGGATGGGAGAGATCGTGTTCTTCGCTTCCAGGATGGAAATTTGGTTGGCCGGCGCGACCGGCGCGTTCGCCTTCGCCTATGGCCTTTACTGCCTTTTTTTTCTCGTCGTGCAGGATCGAATGATTTTCGCGAGCCATCGGGCGGGCCCGCCCCGTCCTCCGCCCGAAGGCGTGAATCTGCTTGTCCGCGAGAACGTCCGCAGCTGTCGTCCCTACGCTTGGTACTATCCGCCACAGAAAACCTCTCAGACACCCGCACCACATGGCGATCCCCTCTACGGAGACGTGACTGTTGTGATCTTTCATGGCAATGCCTCCACGATCGCCGAGCAGAAGGATCTCGTCGACGCCTATCAAAAATTCGGTGTGGCTCTTCTGCTTCCGGAATACCGCGGCTACGGCGCGGTCGGGGGCCGTGCCACGGAGCATGGGATCGCCAAGGACGGTGAATGGTTCATCCGCGAAATGATCAAACGCCACTCACGTGATCCAAACAAAATCATTTTCCATGGCCGGTCGCTGGGCGGAGGGATCGCCACCGCCGTAAGCCGGCGCTTTGAACCGACGAAGATGGTTCTGGATCGCACCTTCCACTCGATGGAAGATATGATCCGACCGTATCGCATTCCACTGCCCCTCCTGCGCCACAGGTTCCGTACTTACGAGCGCATTCGCGATGCCCGGCACATCCCCTGCCTGATCCTGCATCCGCTGCAAGACGAGCTGATCCATGTCGAACATGGAAGACGGCTCGCCAAGCTCGGACCACATGTGGAATACGCGGAATTCGACGGCAGTCACTACGACTTCCCTCGCTCGGCCGATTACGAAGCCTATTGGGAGCGCATTGGGCGTTTTCTCTTTGAGCCTTCTCTCGACCGAAGTCGGTCAA
>JAMPXM010000215.1 GCA_023701225.1 Pseudobdellovibrionaceae bacterium
GCGATCGGTGTCACGCCGAGGGTGAGTCGTACGGTCGTGGATGCGACGGCCGGTCTCGGCGTCGACGCCTTCATGATGGCGTGTCTGGATTGTCGGGTGACCTCGATCGAGCGTTCGCCGGCGGTATATGAGCTTCTGGTCGATGGTTTTCGGCGTGCCGTGGAGGATCCCGAACTTGGCGGGTGGCTGCCTGAGTACTTGCGTTTCGTTCATGCAGATGCGGAAGCCTATTTGGCTTCGCTCTCTCACGAAGAGCGACCGGATGTCGTGTATCTCGATCCCATGTATCCGCATGTCGACGGCAAGAGCGCGCTCCCGAAAAAGGAAATGCAGATCTTCCGGAAGTTGCTTGGACCCGATACGGACAGCGCGCGCGTTCTCGAGCGCGCGCTTCATGCCGCCACAGACCGTGTTGTCGTCAAAAGACCCAATGAAGCGCCGGCCTTGCTTGAGGGCGTGACCCACGCATTTGTGGGCAAGACCGCGCGCTATGACATGTATGCAGTCGTGCGCCAGTCGAGAATCAGTGAATGAGCGCAACACCATAACCAGAGGGATGGATGTCGACGGCGTAGCGCGCAAAGGCCGCACCTTTGTTGTCGCTCGGGCGCAGAATGCTTTGAATCAATCCGACGACTCTGATCGTGTAGTGGACCGCGAAGACCTTGGCATCCGGGCACAGCACGCTATTGAAGCCAGGCGGGCACGAGGGGAGGAGTCGGATTGCGATGGTGAATCGACAAACCTCCGTCGAGCGGTCGCACGGGTCACCATTGGCGTTGAAATAAGCTTCGTCTCCCACGGGGCCGGCGAGCCTCGGTCCGCCTCCTGGCATCGTTATATAAAAGCCGACGGATGGGTCACACGTGGCTGGAGACGCGGCTCGGAGGCACGCATCCAGGAGCGGATTTTGGGCTGCCGAATTCGCGGTCTGTAGTGAAAGTAGAACCTGCGGCGCACTTTGCAGAGCGCTTTCGATTTCAAGAGTCAGGCTCTTTCGTGTCGCGACCAATCCCTCATGCATGGCCTGAGCGCGCTGCATTTCGCTAAAAATCAGAATGGTCACGCTCAGCGTGGCCGCCACCGCGATCATGATCAAGACATTGACGAGCATGGACCCATCTTGCTGACGGAGCGGCAGGTCTCGGGGATGGTAATACACAAGAGGTGCCTTTATTCGCAGTAACATTGGCGTACGAGCGTTGTATCCAAATCAGCCATGCCGGCACTCACTTCAACGACACTGGAAGCATACATTTGTCCGCTATGATACTTCCAGTAGTCATCCGTGAGATAAAACAATTTTGCAGGGACGTCGGAGACTTGAGTCGCCGGCATCGTCATGGTGTACGCGATCATGTCTCCATTGCTATTATAATGACGTAGTTCAAGGGAAATCGCGGCCGCTGAAGTGCTGCCCAATACATCGTTTTGGCGGTGAACCGTGAAGAAGTCGATATTGGCATTCGGGAACACGGGAATGATGAGGGGACTGAGTCCCCCGAAAGTCGCATCGTGAGCGCCGATTTTGGAAATCAAAATTCTGCGAGTGGTCCCCGTCGGACAACTCACCGGATGGAGTTGGGCATCGCAGCTGTTGATGTTGTTGGTGTAATTCACCTGACTAATAAACGGCGCCACAACGAGAATATCGGCGGTCGAGCCGGTGTCGACTTCCAAAGTCAACGCTCCACTCGCCGGTGGTAACGGAGCTCCCGCGATTGTGCAATCTACGCTACCAGCCGGACAGACGAAGGGATACGTGGTGCCGCCTGGGTATTTTAGCTTGAGATAGGCGGGCGTATTTGGGGCCGCGCCAAATTTGACGCGAAGAGGGAGCGATGAACCATCGTAGTAGCCATTGAGAATCTCGTGACGCGTGTCTTTTTCTGTGAACGCCACCGAAACTTTGGTGCCGACCGTGAATTCGACGCTTTTTGACGTGCTCGAGCCAGAGTTCGGCGAAACCTGGCCGGTCACTTGGACTTTTGTGCCCTCGGGCTCGGCATAACTTCCGCAATTGTTTAGATTCAGCCAATCCTTGCAGGCGAAGGTCTGCGTGCACAGAAACGTTTCCACGTCCGTCGGGCCCGTCGTAGGAGAACAGGAGATATCCCGCGGAGACATCCAAGCACCGCCTCCCGACTTCGCTGTTGAGACCTCAAACTTGGAAACGGTTTTGCCGCACTCAAGGCGCACCGTCGCGTTCACGACGAGACTGTCGCTGCTGCGCAAGAACGACGTGCTCGTGGGTGATTGAATGGTCACGTCTTGGGAGGGATTGGGCAGCAAGGCCACTGGCATTACGTGTGTCGCGGTCGAAGTGAGACCCTCTGAGTTGGTGACCGAGAATTTGATGGTGTAGGTCACTCCGGCCTGAAAGTCTTCGTAAGGCATGTCAAAGTTTTGTGGATTGGAGTCGCCTGTGTTGAATGAGAAGCCCGGAAGTGTTGTCGCGGCATTCGGGAGTGCTGGCGAAACGGTGACTGCATAGGACGCGACACCTGCCGGATCCGACGCCTGAAAGGTGAACTTCGCGGGTTTCGGATCATCGCAGTCTTTGCGCAAAGGATTGGGGCCCGTCACGCTGGCCACGGGCAAGACCGGCGTTTTCAAACGTAAGAGCGTGTTAGAGCGCAGCTTGTACTCGCCAGCGGACATACTCAAGATCACGATCTCAGCAAAACCGGTGTTTCCGGAAACAAACGACAACGAGAAGCGTCCGGCCGATGAGGCCGCGAGACTCACTGGGACAGAGCTCTTGAGAGCGTAGTTTTCCAGAGGCGGACGTTCGCAGCCGGTCGTGCCGATATTGGTGAAATCACAGCCAGCCGGCAAATTCCAAACGCGCACCTCAAGGGTGTCGATCGCGTCGGAGTCGCGCAAAAGGACTTGCGTTTGAATTTGTTCCATCGCGCCCACGGACAACATTTTTCCTTGCGCCATATCGACTTCGCTGAGAGCCTGTCCGCTGCCCATCGCGACAACGGACGGGACATGAACGTATTTTCCTTCGCGTAAGTTCGTCATGACCGTGCCCGTCGCGGTGCGAAGATTGGGATCCTTCTCAAGTGCGTCGTCGCGTCGTTTAACGATGTAGAAAATCGAGAGCGCGTCGGCACCTTGGCAGGCGGCTTCGCCGCTTTGACAGTGTGCTGAGTACGAGACAATGGCTTGGAGGGGACATTGATCCGCTGGGACCGAGGGGTCCGTACAGCGCCGACCGTCTTTATCGTAATAGACCGGTTGGTGGCCACTCACCGCGGCTTCCGGTCCAGCGATGATATCCGTGGCACCCAATTCAGACGTCAGAGTGAACGGTACATTCAGAAGCTGTCCACCGCTGTCTTTACTGAGACACGTAGGTCCGCCCAAGGTGAACGATAGGCAAGGGCCAAGTGCTGTCTCCAGCGTTTTAGAATTGGCGAGCGCGATAGGATTGTGGGAGGCGCTCCGAATTTGCCGAATGATTTCCATCCGCGCCGAGGTCAACCGCATTTGTCCCATCGACTTGAAATACGAACTCGCGGTACCTGCGATACCCAGCGCCACGAGTGAGAGAAGACCGACACCGATCATGAGTTCGACCAGTGAGAAGCCCGCTTTATTTTTGAGAGCCTGAGAACGTACTGTCACGTGTGCTCCGAGATGGCGCAAGTGTGGGCCTATCAAGTGTGAGCCTATAGAGACAGTCTATAAATTTAATGGGTTTTGGACAATTGATCTGTGAGGTGGCTCTCAAACTGAAGCAAAAATAAATTTGGCTAGACGTGAAACGCATCAAGGCGAGAAGTTTAGCAATAGGCCAGTGCCGATGGCGCGTCGAAGTGAGACATCTGCAATGGCATCGGCAAAAGACCTAGCCAGAGACATAGCCAGAGGCCTGGTGAATTCACTCCAGAATTTGCATCGTGTTGCGGTGGCGTTCGAGTTGTGCTCGTAGCTCGTCGTAGGCACGAATGAGTTCGGCGGGCGCGTGCTCGCGGTCGTTGAAACTGAAGTAGCGTTTGAGGTCGGCGAGCGCGTTCTTGAATTGCCCTAAGCGTCGGTAAAGCAGCGCTCGTTCGCCCAGGAGTTGCAGGCTCGATGGTTGGCAATTCATGAGCGCATTCTGGATCAAAAGCAGGGCCGCTGGTTCACCGCGCCGGACATAGGCGACTTTGAGTGAAAGTAGATAGTCGGTCATGAAACGATGACTGGGCACCGGATCGAGCAGCGCGGAGGCGGGAACCGCGTTCAAGTGAAAGCGCGTGTGGAGGGATTCCAGCAGATCATCGCTGGACAACACGTGGCCTTCGCGGGTCAGGTCAATGAACCTCGAAATCCCCTGGTCGATGAACTTCAAAAAACAGGTCGGCCGCAGATCGACGAACTCCAGTCGCAAGCCGATCTGACAAGCCAGGAACGAATAAATCAAAGACAGGACCGCCGGCGCGCCGGCGCGAGCGGTGAGCACGCGATGTAAAAGCAGAGCCGGTGCGGGGTCCAGCAGGTCTTGTAGTCGCGCGATGGCCGAAAAGCCTTGCTCGTGGAAAAAGTACTGATTGAGTACGTCGCAGAGTTCTTGCGGAGTGGATTGCGCGGAGGTGTGAGTGCGCAGATCGTAGGCCAGAAATTGCACGCGCTTGACGATCCAATCCGGAGGCGTCGTCGGATCGAGCTGAGAGCTGATCGTGCTGACTTCTTGAAGCATCCGATGCAGCATCAAATCGGAGTACGCCGCACCGTGTGAAGTTCCATCCAGCTGTAGGTCCATTGGGTCCGAGCTTTAGCTTGGTGTTTTGGGAGTTGCAACCTTGGATTCACATTGCGACATGTCACCGAAGCGAGTCTGACAGAAGCCATTTCATTCCGTTCAGCTGTGTGCAGGGTCTAGCGAGCTGTGCTCTATCTGGTCCCTTCCTTGACATGACTTGCTGCCCCACAGACAATTCCGAGGGGATGCCTGAGCAAAATACGACCGAACTTCAAAACCGTATCCGCGAGTTAGAAGCCGAATTGGCTGAGCGCACTCGCGACTTGGCGCATTTTCGTGAAGAACTGGCACGTGCCAATGTGCAGCTGGAAAAATTCATCCAGCAAATCGGTCAAGAGCTGAAAACGGCGGCATTGATCCAAAAGGCTTTGGTTCCGACCGAATTTCCGAACATTCCAGGTTTCGAATTCAGTACGAAATTCGTGCCGAGTTCGATCTCAGGCGGAGACTATTTCGACATTTTTGAGCACGAAGACAAGTTCCGATTCGGGATCGTCGTGGCGAACTCGTCTGGGTATGGAATGTCCGCTTTGTTTCTTTCTGTCTTGCTCAAGATGACCGGGCAATTAGAGGCGCGAAAAGGCGGCGCTCCGGAAAAAATGTTGGAATTCATGGCTCGCGAGTTGATTCCGCACATTCAGGGTCAGGACAAAGCCAATGTTTTTTACGCAATCGTTGATCGACGCGGTTTTGACCTGAAGTATTCGTGCGCGGGGCGAGTGAAGGCTTTGCTGTTCAGCTATGGTTCGAACAAGCTCCAACGTTTGGAAACAGGCACGGAACCGTTTCAAAGCGGCTTTCAAGGTGAGCTGAAAAGTGGCTCGGTCGCACTGAACCCTCGTGATCGGCTGATCCTATGTACCGAGGGGGTCTTGAAGGCGACCAATCCCAAAGGGGAACTTTTCGGCGAGGAGCGTCTGTACAAAGCGATTCTCGCAGCGCCGAGGGCGACCATTCATGACCTGCGGAACGAGATTTTTTATCAGATCGAAAAGTTCTGCGCGGGTCGCGAAACTCCACAAGACATCACGGTGGTCGTGGCCGAGGTCAAAGACCGCGTCATCAAACTCGCCAAATCCACCGACTAAGCCGGGCCGCCAAAAGGTGCGCCGCATCTCCAAAGGGTGCGCCGCGTATTTTGGTAGC
>JAMPXM010000216.1 GCA_023701225.1 Pseudobdellovibrionaceae bacterium
CCTTTTTAATGGCGTCGTACTCGGCCTTGAGTTTTTTGTCTCCCGAGGTTTTTGCCGTTTTCTCGATCTTTTGAATCCGCTTATCGACGGAATCGAAGTCCGCGAGCATCAACTCGGTGTTGATCACATCCATATCGCGAACCGGATCGACGGATCCTGAAACGTGCACGATGTTCGGGTCATCAAAACAGCGCACGACGTGTACGATTGCATCCGTCGAACGGATGTGGCCGAGAAATTGGTTGCCGAGACCTTCGCCCTTGCTAGCGCCCGCGACCAGGCCCGCGATGTCGACGAATTCCATTGCCGTTGGGACCGTGGTTTTCGGTTTCACCAGCGCGGTGATCTGGTTCAAACGGTCGTCCGGAACAGTGACGACGCCGACGTTGGGATCAATCGTGCAGAACGGGTAGTTGGCCGCTTCCGCCTTGGCTGCAGTCAGAGCGTTGAAAAGCGTGCTTTTACCGACGTTGGGGAGACCGACGATTCCGGCTTGAAGTCCCATTTATTTTGGCTCCTGTGTCGTGTTCACTTCGAGAAAGTTGCGATTGAATTGAGATGCCGCTTTTTCATAGCCGTCAAAGATCAAGGTCTCCACGGCATCCCCTGCGGCATTGAGGATGGGCGTGAGGCGCCCGGCTTCATCTGGCGAAAAGTTTTGCAGGACCCAATCCGCGACATCCATTTTCGGGTGGGGAGGGCGGCCGACTCCGATACGGATACGCAGGTAGTCTTGGCTGCCGAGGGTTTCGTTGATCGACTTCAAACCGTTGTGGCCACCAGGACCCCGGTTCTGCACGAGCCGGAGGGCGCCGAAAGGAATCTCAATCTCATCATGGACAACGATGAGTCGAGGAAGTTCGATTTTATAAAATTGCATCAAGTCGCGGACGGCCTCGCCGGACTTGTTCATGAAGGTTTGTGGCTTCACGAAGAGGACTTCCTCCTCGTCCATCCGAAAACGGCATGTGACTGACTTACGTTCTTCGCGGGAGGGTAGATCGCCCACGCCAGCGGTGAAGTTGTCCAGGGCCATGAAGCCCACGTTGTGTCGGTTCATCAGATATTTCGCGCCCGGATTTCCCAGGCCGACAACCATCCACATCGCCATCGTCCTCTAAAAGAAGTGCTGTCGAATCAGTCGAATGTTTCGACTGATTGTCGCTTTAAAAGTCTCTAAAAAAGAAACCCGGGCATGACCCGGGCTTCTTTTGGATGCGTACTCTGAAGTTCCGGTGCGATCACTTCTTGGCTTTGTCGCCCGCTTTTGCGTCCGCTGCAGGAGCCGCCGCTGCTGCGCCAGCTGCCGGAGCTGCTGCTGCCGCGCCTTCGGCCGGAGCTGCCGCCGCCACAGGTGCCGCCGCTTCTTCCGCGAGGACGCTGACGGTCGCGATCGTCTGTTCGGCGCGCGTGATCACTTTCACGCCGGCCGGAACCTGGATATCCGACACATGGAGGCTGTCGCCAACTCCGAGGTTGGACACATCGGCGGTCACGAACTCCGGGATGGCTGTCGGAAGAACTTCGATTTCCAATTCACGAACGACGGCTTGCAAGAAGCCACCGTCTGCCAGGCCGATCGGTTTGCCTTCGAGACGGATCTCGATACGGACGCGGATCGGTTTGGTCATGTCCACGGCATAGAAGTCGACATGGACCGGACGGCGCGTGACAGGGTGCACCTGCACCGACTTAAAGAGAACGGCTTGGCCGTTGAGCTTCGGGTCTTCGCTTTTCAATTTGAAGATGGTCGACTCGAATTTGCGACCGCCGAACTTTTTCACGGAAAGTTCATCCGTCAAAAGGCTCGTGTTCGCCACTTTCGGACCGTAGATCACCGCGGGGATTTGAGCCGCGAGGCGCGAGGCGCGAGAAAAGTGTTTGCCGGTCTGGCGGGGAGATACGCTGATTTCGATTTGCGTTTTCATGTTTTACGGTCCTTCCCGTTCCTATCTCTCAAAACTCAATCTCAAAACTCAATCTCAAAAATTCAACCAGTCAAAAACGAATTTTCATTCAATCCAAATACACTCAATCAAACAAGGAACTCACCGAGGCATTTCCGTAGATCCGGCGGATCGCTTCGGCCACAAGTGGCGCCACGGAGATCACTTCGATTTTCTTGCATGCTTGGGCGGCCGCGCTGAGCGGAATCGTATCCGTCACAAACAGCCGCTCAATATTGCTTTCCGCCAGGCGGCTGATGGCCGGGCCTGAAAGAACAGCATGCGTCGCAACGGCAATCACCTTCTTTGCCCCATTCTTTAGCAAGCTGTCAACAGCTTGTGTCAATGTTCCTGCCGTATCGACCATATCATCCAGAATAATCGCGGTTTTATCGCGAACATCCCCAATTAAATGAAGCGCTTTCGCCTCGTTCGGGCCAGAGCGGCGCTTATCAATGATCGCAATTGGGCATTCGATCCGCTTGGCGAAGGCGCGGGTGCGTTCCACCCCCCCCGCGTCGGGGCTGACCGCGACGAACTCCTCACCGAATCCAAAGCGTTCCCGCCAAGCCCGCGCCAAAGTCGGAATCGCGAATAGATGGTCGACCGGGACGTTGAAAAAACCTTGAATCTGGGCGGCATGCAAATCGACGCAGACCACCCGCGTCGCTCCCGCGCTGGTCAAGAGGTCCGCCACGGCCTTGGCTGAAATCGGGGCTCGCGGGGCGACCTTTCGGTCCTGGCGGGCATAGCCGTAGTACGGGATGACAGCGGTGATTTGTTTGGCCGATGCCCGCTTCAGAGCGTCGAGAACGAGGAAGAGTTCCATGTAGTTCTCATTGACCGGCGGGCAGCAGCTCTGCACGACAAAGACACTGTCGCCGCGGACGGACTCGTGAATTTCGACCTGAATTTCGCCGTCGGCAAAGCGGCCGAGCTCACAGTATCCGAGTTCCACACCGGCGGCCCGGGCGACCTTGGCGGCGAATTCTGTATTCGAATTTCCGGAGAAGATTTTGAGGCCTTGCATTGGGCTCAGAGTAGTAGCCGAGGGGGGGTAGAAAGTCTAGGAATTAGCCCCCGTGGGGCACGTTGACAAAGAGAAAGGTCGTTCGAATACTGATGCGTATGGACATGTCCGAAGTCAGTCGATTGGCAGCTGAACCTTGGCAGATTTTTGTCGCAAAAGTGCGCATCGATGCCTTCAATCACGAGGCGTTGGTTCGACAACTGCGTGCGGCGCAGTCCGAAGGGAAAATGCGCATCGGTCTCGATCTGAGGGCCACCCGGTTTATCAGCCTGCATGCGATCCAGTTCATCACGCAGTTCGCTGAGCAATTCACGGCCCAGGGTGGTCGCTTGGCATTGATCGCGCCCGGAGATAAAACACAGCGACATTTCGAGATCTACGGTTCTCTGGATAAGATTCTGGTCTTTGGCGCCCATCAACACTTAGAGATCTCGGGAACAGCGGACTTGGCCGCGCAAGTCACACCCGAAGTCGGATCGATCGAATCTCCCATTGTGACGGACGTTTTGAGTGCAACCGGGACTGGCGGCAACGGTTCGGACCGCAATCCCTAGCCTTCAAGCGACAAGAGCTTTCGACCATAACCTCTGAGGGTCGTACCCATCCGCTTTAAGTTTTTGACTCAAGGCCTTCGCCCCCAAGCGAGCTTTCCAAGAGCGCGATCATTTGATTGGCGGCCAGGGCGCGATGGGAGGCTCTGTTTTTGTAGGCCAGGCCTAATTCGGCGAGGGTTTGCGTCTGACCCTCTGGGATAAAGACATTGTCGTAGCCGAAGCCCGTCGTGCCTTTGGGCGCTTTGGCGATTTCGCCTTTCAAAAATCCCTCAAAAATATGCTCTTGGCCTTGCGGATCATAGGCGACGAGTACGCAACGGAATTGGGCGGCCCGCGAGCTCATCGCTTTGAGCTGCATCATCTTCAAGAGTTTCGCCGTATTTTCGGAATCTGAAGCTTTGGGGCCCGCGTAGCGCGCGGAATGGATGCCGGGCAGGTTGTTCAGGCCAGCGACTTCCAGGCCGGAGTCGTCACCCAACGCCCACTGCTTGGATTTGAGGGCCTTGAGGGCGCGGGCTTTGATGCGCGCATTCGCCAGAAAGGAATCTCCATTCTCTGGCGGCGGAGCGAAAACGGGAAGTTCGGCTTGCGAGTGGATCTCGATCGGCACACGATTGAAGAGCATCTTGAATTCGTTGAGCTTGCCTTGATTACCGGTCGCGATCCAAAGTTCAGCCATCGGTACCTATCCCTTGTCTCAGCCTTGCGCTTGAAGTTGGAAAAACGAGCCGACGATTTCGGCCTGATGCTTAAAAAGTTCACGGCACCCGAAGGAGGCGAAATCGACCATTTTTTGCAGTTCAGCGGGAGTGAAGGGTTCACCTTCGGCCGTACCTTGGACTTCGACGAACGCGCCTGAGCCGGTCATGACGAAATTCGAGTCGGTTTCGATCTCGCTGTCCTCTTCGTAGCAAAGGTCGAGAAGAGGTTGGCCGTCGCGCAGTCCGACGCTGATCGCGGCGACGTATTGTTTCAGAGGCAGCTCCTTGAGCAATCCGACAGAGTAGAGTTTTTGCATCGCCAGTGCCAGCGCGACAAACCCGCCAGTGACCGCCGCCGTGCGTGTCCCGCCATCAGCTTGAATCACGTCGCAATCGACGATCACCTGGCGTTCCCCAAGTTTTTTGAGATCGATCGCGGCCCGGAGAGAACGCGCGATCAGGCGCGAAATCTCTTGGGTGCGTCCGCCATTGGCCGCTTTGTCGCGTGCGATACGGGTATGAGTCGAGCGCGGGAGCATGCCGTATTCGGCGGTGACCCAACCCTTTCCGGTGCCTGCGAGCCATTTCGGCACGAGCGACTCGACGCTGGCCGTGCAGAGCACTTGCGTGTGCCCGAATGAAATCAGGCAACTGCCTTCGGCATAGCGTGTGGAGTTCGGGGTGATTTGAACAGGGCGGAGTTGTTGGGGCTGTCGATGGTCAAAGCGCATGCCCTTTGGTGCCCGCGTCCGGAGCGTTTGTCAAACCGCGGATCACGGTCTTGTTATTGAATCCGCTCGCTTCCGAGACGTGAGGCGAATTGCGAGACTCCTTCGGAGAGATGACGCGCCATGAGTGCTTGGTGGGAGACGTCACTGAGTCGCGGTCCTTCGTTTTCGTGTGAAAGAAAGCCAAGCTCCACTAAGACCGAGGGCACGTGAACCTCGGAGACGACAAAAAACGGGGCCTGCCGAATGGCGTTTTTGTTCTTGCGTCGGCCTTCGGCGTACCAGGCGGAGAGAAGCGTTTGGCTGAAGTCGCTGCTGGCCGCGATGCGGTGGTTGCGATGCAAATCCTCGATAATGCGAGAGACGTCGCGCTGAGGAGAGGGGGTTTCGTCTCCGCCATGAGATTGCCCACGGTTCGAGCTTTCATGGCTTTGGTTTTCGCGGCTCACAAGAAATAACGATTCTTCGTTCGCGGGCAGCTGATTCTGAAACCAGAATTCCACGCCCTGTGCGCGCGGATCTTCGGAGGCGTTGGCGTGGATGCTGATGAACAGGTCGGCCTTCACGCGTTTGGCCACCGCCGCGCGTTCGGGAAGAGTGAGGGCGATGTCGGACTCACGGGTCAGGGTCACGGTGAAGCGATTGTCCGCGCGCAGGTGTTCAGCGAGTTTTTTTGCGACCGAGAGCGCGATGTGTGACTCGCGAATCGAGCCACGGGTCGCGCCCGTATCCACGCCTCCATGGCCGGGGTCGATGACGACATGCAGGCCGGCGTGCGCGAAGTTCACGACGAAGAAATGGAGAGCGAATAAGACACACATGAAGCGGGCGGACGGTGAGATTCGCAGCATAGAGTTTTATTTTCGCTGGCAAACCGAGGCGCGACAACTCGACCAGGACCAGCGGAGGCGAACAGGGAAGAGCAGGGAA
>JAMPXM010000012.1 GCA_023701225.1 Pseudobdellovibrionaceae bacterium
TGCTGGAATCCCAACAACACTTGGTCGATCGATCCACTGATCGCATTTCTCGCCGAAGTTTTAAGACTCTTCAGGTTCACGTCTCCCCCCATGCAAAGATGGGGGCAAGCTACCTGACTAGATTTGGGAACTCAAGAATTCAAGCCTCTGTAACCGTCAGTTTATGCAATCAGTTTCCACTGTGTTGCGCATCCTGAATGAGGAGTTGGAGACTTTTGCGCCCCGCAAAATAATTCCATTGAGGCTCAACAAGTACATCAATTTTAATTTCAGATCGAAAATCTGAGCGAACGTCAGCTCGTGCGCCACCGCCGGCTTCAGCGCCAAAGCCGCTCCTCTCCGCCAGGAACGACTTGGGCGGAGAAAACCAGATGGCTGTAAGAGCATAGGCCGGATGGTCACCCAACGTGAGGCGTAGATGCCCTCCCTTTAATGGGTACACCTGAGCCACCTTCACTCCCCGTAAACGAAACACGGGAGCCTCGAATTGCGCTCCGAACGGACTGAGCTGCTCATACCACTGCATAAAGCCGGGATTGAGGTCAGCCAGGTCAGCTTCCGCGTCATAAACCCACTCCGACGCCTTGGCTTCACTCAGTTGTTTAGAAAACCATTCCTCCAACGCCGCCGCCAAGCGTGGCGCGTTTTTCTGCTCCACCTCAAATCCGCAGGCGACCGCATGCCCACCAAACTGAACCAGTAGATCTCCGCACGCCTCCAGACCATCGAGAAGGCTCAGCCCCAATCCTTCAGGCATGCGCGCGGATCCAACGATTTTACCGGACTCGTCGGCCGAGCCAACGAATGCCGGCAAACCGAAATCCTGACTCAGACGTGTTGCGACCAACCCCACCACGCCGCGATGAAACTCGGGCGACCAGACAAAACAGACCGATCGCGGCGGATGTTCCTTCATCTGCCGAATCGCCTCGCTCTCAGCCTCACGCTGGGAGACCTGGCGCAATTGGTTGTTCGTCAAAACTTGTGCGACCAAGGTTTCCGCCGTGCTCTCATCCGGTGCCAAGAAAAGATCCAAGGGGGTCACCCCTGTTTCCATACGCGAAAGTGCGTTGAGTTTGGGAGCGAAACGAATCGCGACATCCTGACTCGTCAGCGGGATGCCCCACATATTGAGGGCCTGGAGCAAGGCTCGCAAACCCGGCCGACGTGTTTGCGCCAAGGCCAAAAGCCCGTGCTTCACGAGCACGCGATTTTCACGGACGAGCGGCACCATATCCGTCAACGTGCCGATCACGAAACAATCGAGCAGAAGCTTGGGATCAAACGGCTGCGTGAGCCAACCACGCTCAAGAAACGTACGCCGCAGCGCCATGATCAAGTAAAACGCGACTCCCGTTCCACAGAGATGGCCGAGTTCGGATTCGCAATTCCCGCGGTTCGGATTCACGACCGCAACCGCGTCCGGCAACTTCTCTTTCGGCAAATGGTGATCGGTCACGACGATGTCGAGGCCAATCTCACGCGCGTACTCCACTTCCTCAATGGCTGTGATTCCGAGATCGGCGGTGATCATCAGGCTCACGCCCTCATCGCGGATCTTTCGGATCGCTTCTTTGTGGAGGCCATAGCCCTCGGTCAACCGCTTGGGTTGGTAATGGCTGATATTGCGCAGTCCGAGCCAGTCAAACGCGGTTTTCAGCATCGCACAGGCGCTCGTCCCGTCGAGGTCGTAGTCACAGTAAACGCAAATCTTTTCGCCCCGCTCGTGTGCCAAAGCAATTCGCTCGACGGCTTTATCCATATCTTTGAGAGCGAAGGGGTCACGCAGTTCGCGCAGGCTCGGGCTGAGCCACTTCTGGATTTCTTCTTGTGTCGAAAGTCCGCGGGAGGAGAGAACCTCCCATATCAGACGCGGGATCCCGCGCGGCGCCGGCTTCGGCTCCGCGACTCGCGGTCTCCAGATCACCTCGCCTATCGACATATGCGCGCCTCTTGATCAGGTGGAGGACCAGAACAGCAGAGAGATCGTAGGAGTGGGAGCCCGGCCCCGTCAAGACTGACGGGGCTTGACCTGTAACGCAGCTAAACATAGCGCCGTGGAGTCAGGGCGCCGAAGGCATCAGGCCGGTGACTTCTTCAGTTTTTCCATCACGAGCACAAGCGGCGCTGCGACATAAATCGAGGAATAAGCACCGACGATGATGCCGATGAGAAGTGTGAAGGCAATATCTTCAATCACCCCACCACCCCAGATAAACAGAGCCAGAACCGCGAGCATGGTGGTTCCCGCCGTCAACAGCGTACGCCCCAACATGTCATTGATCGCCTTGTTGATCACGAACCTGAGGCCTTGCTCACGATATTGCGGGATCGTTTCCCGAATTCGGTCGAAGGTGACAATCGTGTCATTGAGCGAATAGCCGATCAGCGTCAGAACCGCCGCCATGATCTGAACGTTCACTTCGCGCCCCAGAATCGAAAAGACTCCCAAGGTGAGTAACGCGTCGTGGACCAAGCAGATCACCGCGCCCGGCGCATATTTATAATCGAAGCGCATGGCGACGTAGATCAAAATCACCAAGAACGAATAAAACGCCGCCAAGAGACCATTGCGTTTCAATTCGTTTCCGACCTGTGGGCCAACGGTATCGACACGCTGGATGCCATCTGGCGCGAGCTGAAATTTCGTTTTCAACTCTCCTTCCATCGTTTTGATCATGCCTTGCAGCTTTTGGTTCGCCTCTTTTTCATTCTCGGCTTGCACGGCTTCCGTGCGAATCAAATACTCGTTTGACTCGCCGAACGACTGCACGGACGCGTTGCGGAAGCCGACATTCGTGACCAGCGTCTGCAAATCATCTGTCTTCACCGGTTGTGAGAGCTTGATCTGCATCTCGTTACCACCGGCGAAGTCGATTCCGTAATTGAAACCCTTGGTCCCGATGAATCCGAGAGAAATGATCATCGCCAGGAGGGAAAGCCCGCCCATCATCGGCGCGAGCGCGAAAAAGTCAAAACGCCCTTGGCTTTCTTTTTGGCTGGCAGTTGAAGGTCTGTTTGGTTTCATCGCTTAGCTCCACTTCACGGCAAGGTTCATTTTCCACTTACCAACCAGCGTCTCGAACACGGCACGCGTGAAATAAATCGACGTGAACATCGAAGCCGCCAAGCCGCAGATCAGAGTGACCGCGAACCCGCGAATCGGACCCGTTCCGTAGTACATGAGAATCACACAAACGAGTGCAGTCGTCAGGTTCGCGTCGAAGATCGACGAGAAGGCGCGATCGTATCCTTCACGAATCGCAGCGATCAGGCTGGCACCCTTGCCGAGCTCCTCTTTCACACGCTCATAGATGATGACATTGGCATCGACCGCCATACCGATGGTGAGCGCCAAGCCCGCGATGCCCGGCAATGTCAACGTCGCACGCAACGCGCTCAAGACAGCAATCACGATCAAGACGTTGAACATCAGGCAAAGCGACGCGACCACACCAAAACTACGATAGTAGAGAATGATGAACGCGAAGACAAAAATGCACGCGATTTCCGCCGCGAAAACCCCGCGCTCGATCGCCGCCGCACCCAAGCTCGGTCCCACGGTCCGCTCTTCCAACTGCTCCAGTGGGGCCGGCAAGGCGCCCGCGCGCAGAGCGAGCGAGATCAAGTTCGCTTCCGCGAAGGATTTCTGCGGATCCAAGCCGCCACCCAGGCGGATGATGCCACTTCCTCCGGTGATCGGTTCGTCGATCACGGGTGCGGATTTGACGACCTTGTCGAGCACGATCGCCATCAGCTTTTTCTCATTGCGCTTAGTGAGGTCACCAAATTCGCGTGTGCCTTCGGCATCGAAGCGGAAGGCCACGACCGGCTGTCCGAAGTCGCCCGCCGTGACGAACGCGTCTGTCAGACGATCTCCGCCGACCGCCTCATTGGTTTTCAATAACCACGGCGTGCTGCCCACTTCGATCGACTTCGCTGCCTCGTCTTTTTCGAAATAGACGATCGTGTTCGGCGGCAACTTTTCTTTGAGCGCGGAGTTGAGCTTGTCGATGTACTGCGAGTACTTCATCTCACCGAGTTTAAACTTGCCCTCGGTTTCCGCGTCCGTGATCCACTGCCGGAGCGTATTCGCATTCGTTTCCGTCTCGACGATCATAAAATCCAAGCGAGCTGTCTTATTGACCAGCTCCTTGGCACCAGCCGAATCCTGGATACCAGGCAACTGCACGAGGACGCGGTCGGTCCCTTGCGCCGTGATGCTCGGTTCGGCGACACCGAACTCGTCGATACGGTTGCGGATGGTTTCAATCGCCTGCTGAACCATCGATTGGCGGCGTTGGTTGAGCGTGACTTCCGGATGCCGAATCAACAAGGCTGTGTCGGTCGTCTCCAACGTCTGGTAATTGGATCCGTAGTTTTCGGTCAACCACTTCGCCCCCGCCTCACGAGCGCCGGCGTCGGCGAAGGTGAGCCGTAGGCCACCCACGAGAGCATCGGTGACCTCGATTTGCGTCACCTTCACATCCGCCTCTTGTATTTGCTTTTGCAGCGACGTGCTCGACCGCTCGGTTTCGGACTTCAAAACCGAATCGGTATCGACGCGATAAACCAGGTGCGAACCGCCCTGGATGTCGAGGCCTTTGGTCATCTTCGCCTTCGTCGGCCACCACTGATTCTGCAGATTCACAAAATTCGGCACCGACCAGATCGCCGACATCACGAACACGAAGAAAATAATCGCCCAACGGATACGGAGGTTCTCCATCATACGCGCGCCTCCCGTGCGTTTTCGACGGCTTGTGTGGCGCTGCCAACGACTTGGGCTTTGAGCATCTTCACACGAACGCCATCGGCGATTTCAAGCGTGATGAAATCGTCCATGATGCCTTCGACGCGACCGAAGATGCCGCTGCCGGTGACGACCTGATCGCCGCGCTTGAGCGCTTTGATGAAGTCTTGGCGCTGCTTCATGCGCTTGGCATGGGGCCGCATCATGAAGAAGTACATGAACGCGAGCATCGCGACGATCGGCACAAGGCTCGTCCACGTCGGAGGTGGAGCAGCCACAGGCGCGGCCCCCTGAGGAGCGGCTTCCTGGGCAAAGGCCGCCAGAGAAGCGAAGGTCGAAATCATAAAACCGCAGAAGCGATGCATCAAAGGTCCTCCTAATTTATAAGGACAAAGCGAAGCATCAAAATTTCCATCTTTCGTGAAAAGAATCAACAGCGAAAGCGCGGACGGAGGAGTCCGCGCCAGAAGGTGTCGACATCACGGACCGGAATTCCGTGCCGCGCATGCATTTGCCGTATTTTTAAGCAGATTGGACGAATTCGGCGAAGACCGGTGGTTTCACACGTCGGCCTCATACCTCAAGCTCATACCTCAAGCTTGGTGAAGCGGCTCAAACAGAAATCGCGGAATTCCGTCCAACGCTTTTCGCGAATCGCTTCGCGGGAACGACGCATCAGCTCGAAATAAAAATGCAAGTTGTGAATCGTGTTGAGGCGCGAGCCGAGAATCTCGTCACTCATGAAAAGATGACGGAGATACGCTTTGGAGTAGTTCCGGCAGGTGTAGCACCCGCACTCCGGATCCAAAGGGCCGGCGTCTTCGCGGTATTCCGTACGTTTGATGCTGACCTTACCCTGCCAAGTGTAAAGCGTCCCGTTGCGCGCGACTCGGGTCGGCATCACGCAATCGAACATGTCGATTCCGGAATCGACCATTAGAATCAGATCCAGCGGCGTGCCGACGCCCATCAGGTAGCGCGGCTTGAAGCGCGGCATCTTCGGACCGATCTCTTTGACAAGTTTGTGCATGTGCTCGATCGGTTCCCCGATCGAGAAACCGCCGAGGGCATATCCTGGCAAGTCGACACTGGTGACCTGCTCCAGGCTTTTCAGCCGCATGTCGAGTTCCAATCCGCCCTGCACGATACCGAAGAGCATGGACTCCTTACGCGTCATCGCCTTGGCCGATCGTTCCAGCCAGCGATGGGTCAAGGCCATCGACTTTTCGATTTGCTCGAGCGTGGCCGGGTACTTCAAACACTCATCGAAGGCCATGATGATGTCCGAGCCGAGATCCATTTGGATTTGCATCGAACGCTCGGGGCTTAAGAACAATTTCGAGCCGTCGATGTGCGAGCGAAACTCGACACCGTCTTCGGTGATTTTTGTAAGATCCGAGAGACTGAACACCTGAAAGCCGCCGCTATCGGTGAGAATCGGCCCGTTCCAGTTCATGAACTTATGCAAGCCACCGAGCTTAGCGATGGTTTTTTCACCCGGGCGAATATGCAGATGATACGTGTTGCCGAGGACGACCTGGCAGCCGTTGTCTTTGAGCTCCTCGGGCGTCATCGCCTTGACGGTGCCCTTGGTTCCAACAGCCATGAAGACTGGCGTTTCCACGGTCCCATGTGTCGTGTGCAGTCGGGCGGAACGCGCGTTGCCGTCTTCGGCGACGAGTTCAAAATGTTTTACCGGTTGATCCATACGCTCAAATCTCCATAAGAAAAAAGTCGGAACTCCCGTTCGATCGCCCAAGCGTAAGCACGACGAACGGTCTCTAGGCCAGCGAACGAGGCCACCAGCGCCAGGAGTGTTGAGCGCGGCTGATGGAAGTTGGTGCACAGATGATCGACGACCTGAAACTCAAATCCCGGCTGAATAAAAAGATCTGTCTCGCCTGCAAAGCCGCCGTCGTGCGGCGCGAGCTTGCCGAGGGCTGCGGATTCAAGTGCCCGCACGACCGTCGTACCGAGAGCCCACACGCGACCGCCACGCGCGCGACACGCCTGCACGTCTTGCCATGTTTGGGCCGAAATCTCGACCGCCTCGAAGTGCATGGTATGGTCTTCCAGGCGATCGACCGTGATCGGCAGGAACGTCCCGAGCCCGACATGGAGCGTGATCCGCGCCACGCGCACGCCGCGCGCAAGAAGTGTTTCGAGCGCGCGCTTATCAAAATGCAAACTCGCCGTGGGCGCAGCCAGGCTTCCGGGCCGCTCGGCCCAGGCGGTTTGATACATCGAGCTGTCGCCAGCACGATTGCGTCGTTCTCCGCGTGCCTTTTGGATGTAAGGCGGCAGCGGAAGATCACCGAATTGATCGAAATACGCCGTATCCAAAGTTCGAGATGGCCGAACGACCTGAGGCTTGCCGCGCGCGACGAGCTCCAGAGTGACGCCATCGGGAAGGAGTTGTTTTTCGCCGTTCTTCCAGCGGCTCGCGGGGCAAAGAACTTCCCAAGTTTCAGGGTCGCCATCGGAGCTCGCTTGAGATTTCAGGAACAAGACTTCAAGGCCCGAGCCGGAAAACACACGCCTCGGAAGCACGCGTGTGTCATTGATGACCAGAAGATCACCCGGTTGAAATAGTGAGAGCAGATCCTCGAGAGTGATCTCGCGCGGCTCCCCGCCGTCGACGAGGAGGACGCGGCTACGAGCCGCACGCTCGGTGGCGACCAAGCGCTCAGGGTAAGTAAAATCGAGATCGTGGATATCCATTGGCGGCTCAAGGCTTAGCCCATCGCCGCCCGCATATCAACCGATCGCGCGGACCTGTGATAAACCTTTATTCGAACGAGATTTCTTTTTTGAGAGCTTTGAGTTCCAACGTGCGCTCGCGCATCTTCTCGATGAGGCAAGAAGCGATCACCATGCCTTGGGCTGAACCGCCGGCCATCGTCGTACCCGCCACTTCGCAATGTGCCTCATGATATGCAATCCATGAAACATGAGACCTGACTGCGCTGGATACAGCATTGGTCAAACCTTCGCTCTCGGCGTCCATCTTCGTCGCAGCATCGAGAAGCGCTCGAGAGGCCTGATTGAGTTCCTTTCGAACCGCGGCGACTTCCTTCGACAGGCACTCGTTAATTTCGGCCGTGGTCTCAGCTAAAGAGCAATCCTGAGCCAAAACCTGAACCTGGTTCTTTTTCTCCGCCGCGTGGGTCGGTCCCGAAAGGATTGAAACGAGGCCCAGAACACCAAGGGCCAATGCCATTTTACGATTCCACATCTTCATAGTCACTCCAGCCGAGTCCGGCCCAAAAGGGGTTGCGGACCCATTGAGCAATGACGAGGCCGCTGTCAAAAAGGACTTCACGGCTTCCATAAGCCCAACCGAGCGTCCCGGAGGTAGGTCTATCCGTGAAAAAACTCCGGAGGGGTGCCACAGACCGTCACCTAAAATGGGAATCGGAGTGGCCGCACAAAAAACCGGAGGGATGGCGTCCCTCCGGTCAGGAGAAGAAATGACGAACCTAACCCCAGGAATTCCGGCCAACCTTAAGCGAACGCTTCACGAGGGCCGCGTCCGCCTGGGGCGACGGACGTTTTCCATTTTTGATTGCAAAGGCTTCCCAGTCAGGTACGCGCCGCAATATTAGCGCTTATCCCGACCTTTCAGGGGAACTGGCTTGCGGCTGTGCACTTTGGCCAGCCGTGGCGGCTCCAATGCACCGACCAAGGCCATCAGTCCGATACCGGTGAGCAGATAAATCAGGACAAATGCGATCAGCATCCATGAATCATTCATTTTCGAGCCCCTTTCCAATGGACCCCATGATTTCCTGGACCCTTTCCAGGATCACCAGCCGCGACGCCGGTTTGGTCTCCGCTCTGAGCAAATTGGCCAACTCTTCCAGCTCCTGAGTTAAACGCTCGAGTTCCCTGAGCGCCATAATCCCTCCTTGGCTTGAGCAGAGGCGGATCCATCCGCGCTCCTGATAGTAAGACAAGAAGGGGAATTCACTCGGTTAAATATTTGAACGTGAGGTTTCATTGAAGTCATAACTGCGCAACATTTCGGCAACGTGACGAAACGTCACCTGAGTTTTCAGGAGCTGATTCAAGCGGTTGACAAGGTGGGGGCGACTTTGGTTAAAGTCGGACTCCCTCTTGGAAGAGTCCGCGACTTCACAATTGCGACTCTCCGGATCGCCGTACCTGCGCAGGTGGTGGAATTGGTAGACACGTACGTTTGAGGGGCGTATGCCGAAAGGCGTGAGAGTTCAAGTCTCTCCCCGCGCACCATTTTACGATAATTTCTCAATGATTTCAGGTGCTTAGATTTTCATACCGTCACGTTTTGTGGATGGTGGTGACTGTCTCGATTCAAGCGGCTTCCCTGTAACTCCGATAGGCACTCATGAGTTACGAGATCCGCAAGGGCAAGCACGGCTTCCGCGTTCTAGAAGTTTGGTATGATCCAAAAAAACGCGTGAAGGCCATTCCCCGCGAAGCATATGCGGCCATTGGCTTCGATCCAAAGATGACCCTGACAGACGCGAAGCTTCGGGCATCACAACTCAATCAACAGGCGTTCCTTGATCGCCGCAAGATTGCACAAGCTGCGCGACGCGTGGAGCACAAAAAGAAAGTTGAATGCGCCTACCTACCCGCTCATTGGTTAGAAGCATTCGACCAACGCATTGAGGAAGAAACGGCGGGTTCCGCCACACGTCTACGCACCATTAAAATGCAATGGTCAACCGCCCAAGACATCATCGCTCACCTCGAATTGGACCCTAAAGACTTCCACGGGCGAAAGATGGCGTTTTACAAAGAGTTTCAGCGGCGAACTTTCAGTGTGGACTATTCCAATCAACTCATCCGACTTTTAAACCTCTGGGGTAAATTCGTTGCCCAAAGCACGAACCAGTTTTTCGAGCCGATTCCGAAACTCAAAGGCATTCACAAGCAAAACATTGTGAAGGCGAGACAAGGGAAACGCGGAGTCCGGCGAAAATCCAAGGGTCTCACGCCTGAAATACTCCTCGGACTTCGAGACACGTTCAAACACAACAATCTAGAGCAACAATGGAATTGGTTATTTGTCGCGTTTGCCTTCGGTCTTCGCCCGGAAGAAACCGACAACCTAAAACTTGGTCCCGAAGGATATCGCATCGAACATGACCCAGACCGGAACCTCGAAGTCATTTGGGTATACCAGACAAAATTAACGTCGGTCGATGAGGCCGAACGATGGAAACCGATTCCCGCCTACTTTCGCGAGCAACGCGAGGCGCTTGTAATGATCCGCGATGGCGCTGCAATGAAACGCCCGTTGACCAAGACAATTAAGCGTTGGATTGGCGATCCATATGACAACTATTCCCCGCGCAAGGGATTCACTGACTGGATGCTAGACAATGGATTTACCGTTGAGGATTGCGCCGTTTTTCTCGGGCATCGTGACATGAAAACTACATGGCAACATTACAAAGACAAACAACGTTTTAAACTGCCCAAAAAGGCGTCCTAGCTCCGGACTGAGCGGCGCGCTATCAATTCATCCAATCTCGCATGGGCTTCACGGTGGCCCAACCAAAGTCGTTGTGAAACAAGCTGATTTAACTATACGAAATTAGATATTTATTGTCCTTAGAAGATAATTTATGTCTCATTAAGATACGGTATTAAATTGGTGGACTTATGGTATAGTTATGGTAAATATTCGACTCCGCTCGCCGATACGTATTATAGTCTCTAGGTTGATTGAGGGTGCACATGATCAAGAACCAAATTTCAGAGTCATTACTAAAAAACCGACTCGGCCTATTTTCGGAGACCGGCGAAGTTGATGTCGAGCGCACAGCTAATTTCATGGAAATTTCGCGCAAGCAACTAGCCGAGATTTTCGGTCTAACTGTTGATCAGCTTCGTCCAGACAGAATGTCACCTAAAACAAAAGATAAGATCGGCGAATTGGCGACGGCCTTTGAATTCGTCGCGGAAACATTTGAGGGTAATGTCGAGAAGACAAAATATTGGATCAATACTCCAAATCTCAACTTCGGTGGAGCCGCTCCGCGAGACCTAATTTTACGTGGGCGTCACCGTAAAGTATTGTCGTTCATTTTGTCCGCGAACAAACGATAATCCGCGCAACAATCCATGAGTCACTTCAATCATATTTGGACGAGGTACGGACGTAGTAAGCAGACACCCGAAGACTACGTCGAGAAATATCTGACAAAACTGGAAAAGTTTGACTCTGCCCGGTTGGAGTTTGAACAGAAGTTTCAAAGTTTCTTAGCGCAAGAACGAGAAAAAAGGCTGGAGAGGATCTTAGATGCGTTGTCTTCTAGCGGACGAAGCGGATTCGAAGGAATTTGCTACCGAATTGTAAGTTCCGAATATGGAGATGATCCACTATGTACTTTTGGAAGCCTTGTTGACTCTGGACGCTTTAACTTCGGATCAATCGGAAGCTATTTTAGCCAATTCGACTGCCACTACGTAGCTAGTGATTTTGAAACGGCGTTTCAAGAGAAGTTTCATTATTCAACTCAGGATTTGAAAGGAACGCTTTTATCACCCGAAGAAATGATGCTAGGGCGTCCGCCGTCGTTTAACAACGTTCGCGTAGAGGTATCCCTTTCGCGGTGTCTCGACCTAAGAGATCCAGATAGTTTAAAATCATTTTTCGACGTTATTGCTGAAATTAGTCCTTCCGAATCAATCCAGTGGGATTGGGAAAAATGGTGCACTAAATTTAAACAGGACTATATTCCCCGAGCTACGGTTCAAGAAATTGAACAGCTTTATTTTTCTATCTATGATCCGAACTTTAAACAATTTGAGACCTACCTAGATATCCCTTCGAACAGTCAGTGGATCGGACACTACGCAAGACAGGCCGGGATACAGGCAGTTATATATCTTTCAGTTAGAAATGAGACTGGATATAATTTGGCTATCTTCCCAACCAATTTGCGAGAGAGTGACTCGTATATTAGACTGATGGACGGTGCTTCCTATGTCGATCCTTCGCGACGCCATATGAATTCTGATAACTGCGAATTTTTCAAGTGCACATTCAAAGAACTAAGATCGCAGGGCGCTGTTAAAAACTAAAGATCACTTCGCAAGTCAAAGTGACTTACGCCGCTCGCTTCTTCATTTTCTCAACCCATCCACTCAACGCCGCATCCATGCAATCCTTCAAATAAAGATCATTCTCAGCGGCTACCTTGAAAACATCCTTGAGTAGCTCCTCACGTATCTCAAACGTATGCCTCACTGTCTTCACAGGCCGATTCACTTTGTAGCCTCTGGCTTCAAGTTCCTTAATCGCCGCTGCCATGTCCGTGCTCGCCTTAGTCTTTGCCATTTCTCACCTCTCAAATGCTTTATCGGCTCACCATGCGCATTCTTGAGCGTACCCCTAGGGGAACACACTCCCCACGCTCACGAGGCCCATATTGCTACGCCTAGAGAGTTACTTTTCACCGACACTTTTTGGCTTAAGCTTCCTACGGCCATGAATAGGCAACGTTTAAATTCGTTATAAGCGTTCAGAAATAAGATTCGGCTATTAGTGTCGTTTTTCTCTCAAGTCCCTCGACCTTGGTCCGATAAGTCCTGTGTAAGCCAAGAGGGGGGACCACATGAAGTATCAAGTCACATATATGCGAGAAGGTAAGCCACGGAAGCTATGGTTTAACGCGCATAGCGTGGCTCAGGCGCTTCGCATGGCGCGGACCCTTCGCGGAGTGCTCACCGTTTCAAATGTTTAACCAAAGGGCCATTAGGCCGTTTTAGAGGGGGATTTATGTTGATGACTAAAAAGCAGGTTTTGCAGCTTGGAGAATTCACGTCGAGAATGTGGAAGCCGTGCTCGACTCAAAATGAACGCGAGGTACTATTCCTTCGAGCCTGCATTGAAGTGCTCACAGACCAAAGCGACTTCACTCAAGAGTTTAAAGAGAAGCTATGCAAGGCTATTCGCGCAAACGACCTTGCTACCGCCACGAATCTAGCGGCGCTATACATCCGTTATGGGCGCTCGTCCGAATACAGAAAGGCGCACACAGTCGCTCGTTTAACGAAAGAGTTGTTGCCTCGGGCGAGCAAGATACTCGCCGAAGCACGCGCACACGCCGAATGGCTTCTCGCCGTTGAACGTTTGCATCAACGCACGCTCAAAATGTCCGCGAACCGAATTAGCAAATTGGCTGCGTGAGGTGAGCCATGAAAGACCTTAACAAATCTTTAGAGCGAGCCGTTGCTCAAACATCCAAAACCCTTGCTAAAGGCGTGACACGTTCGAGGCGTCGGTCGCTGCCAAGCTTAGATCAGCTTGCAGAATTGCAAGAGGCCTTCTCGCCTGAAAGCATCGCTACGATGCGCAAGGCATGGCTTGATGAGCGGAACTTGATCGACCCCGTTCGCAAATGGAAGGTCCTTGAACTGCGAGACACGCAGCGAGCGGATTTATTTCGCTTGGACGCGGTTTTTGATTGCGCGACAAGCGAGGGACGAGCGCGGGAATTCCAAAGGCTTGCGATGATTGTCCTCGGCTACACGCCAATTCTTGGATTTCGAGCAAATCAAGTGTGCATCGAATCATGTGACGCGCTCGTGGACGAGGTCTCGAAGCAGATTTACGAACTTTTGCCCGAAGACGTTCGTACACAAATTAACTTGCTTTGCGCTCGACAAATTGGCCGCAAACATCCGTGGCGAGTCATCGCATCGGAATTGCACCCGCATGCCGAACGCCTGATCGCCGAGGCAATCGAACTAATTTCGAAGACACGCGCGGAATGATACTCCTTCGGCCACGGATGGCCAATCTTTCTACACATCTCATCGCGGGCAATGTCTAAAGTCTAATCAAAAGGGGACATCCGTATATATGTAGGATGCCCTCAACTTGCTTTCGATTCCTGTCAAAAACTTCACCACGCTCATTTCGCTCCACTGTAAACAAACTCGACGAAACGTCCCAACCATATCTATTTGAAGCCGCGTGTGGCGCTGACTACCAGTTCGACAAGGCGACCTGCCACGGATCGTCTACGGAGTAAACAAAACCGGACAACCAGTCTTATGTAAGAGGCATCGCCTCAAACGAAAGGGAACCATGACCGAAGACGAAAATAAAACGATTCTGTCTTTCATTCAAAAAATTGCCGACCGACAGCTAGCCGAGATTCAAGCCGGTCAATACGACCTCGTCACCTTTCCACATTTTGAAGGCAAACCAAACGAACCCACATGGCAATTGGTTCGTGCTTTAAGCGAAGCCGAAGAAAGTGCAAGCCTGTTAGCTGCGACCATTCTCTCGGGCGTTCTACATCACAACTTGCCCGTGTTCATCCTAGGTCGGTCTTCATTCAATAGAATGATCGAAGCTTCGCCGTACTTTAGACGAGCAGGCCTTGGAACCCAAAGTGGCGAGACTCTTGGTAAATGGTCCGCGCAATTGAAGCGCAGCGGGTTTCTCCGTCAACTTTTTCCGCCTAGCCCGAGGCGTGAAAAACCGATGGGCGGCGTGTACACGATTGGCGACCACGAAATCACTTCGCTCATCGAAAATTGGCCAGACGAAACCACAATCCTAGAGACCGCCGAAAGCGTTCCCCATTGGATTGAGAATGAACGTCCTAGCCCGCGTCCTAGCCCGCGTCCTAGTGAACGTCCTAGTGAGCGTCCTAAGGAACGTCCACCAAATACAAATGCAAATGCGAAAGCATTTGCAAATACAAATTCAAATTCAAATGCAAACCAAACGCAAATTCGTCCAAACGAATGCGAGTCAATGAATGATAAAACGGCTACGGCTTACGCCTCGCCTTTCGAGGAATATTTTTCGGACGTGAAATCCATGTACGGCAAGTTAATCAATCCGAATCAAATTCAGTGGGCAGAAAAACTTTTGCGTAAGCATTTCGTGAAATACACGACAGTCGAATCACTTGGTGAGTTGCACTATTCGAAACGTCTTGCGCTAGTCGCGTGGCTATATGGCACTGAAAACGCCGTATGGCCGCCAAGCTTCAAACGGATCGGTGGGGGTGCCTACCTAGATCAGACCGAGCAAATTCATCGCCTAGACGAGTTTATGCGCGAAAATTTGCCTAGCGAATTATTGAGAGAGGAGCCGAGTCGTGGCTAAGAAAAAACTTAACCCATATTGCGATCCGCGAAGTCCGAAGTTTTTCGATTCAGAGGGAGCGCATGACCTTTTGATTCAGCATTTAAATTTATTAGCAAAACGTTGCGATCTTCCCGTGCTTGTGAAAACAAAAGAATTTCAATTGGTTAATACTGGATGGAAACACATGCTTCGTCGTCGCAAGTTTGCCGACATTGAACTTCGGAAGGATATGAAGCCAAGGAGCTACCCGCAGCAAGAGTTTCGGCATGCGCCAAGCTTGGGCTCGCCCATTCGGGCGAACATAGCGCCGCCGCTGTCGAGTGCTGACTCGATTGAGTTTAAAAGTCCAAGGGATAAGCGCATTTGGATTCTCCACTGCGAGGGCAAATCCGCCTACGAGATTGCCGAGGCCTTGCCACGCTATCGTGTGGGCACGTGCTCACGCAGAAGGATTTCAGAAATCATTGAGGAGATAACGAGGGCTCATTTTGGATAAACATGAGTGGATTAGTATATTTATACGGAAAAACCGCCCGTATGACATAGGTATGGGCGATTGATTTTTTGAGTGAGCAAGTGAGACTCACTGGCCGATGGGTGTCTTTGGGTCCCCCCCGAAGTATATGAAGGCTCGATGGGGAACCTCGCGAGAATTTTCTAGTTAGACGCCTCAAAACCTAAGCGCCACAAGTAGTTACGCTTGTCCAAATTCTTGGACTGGCAAAACACGAGCAAAATGCGATTTAAAACGCTTTCGGAGCATGTTGCTCCACAGGACTGGCAATGAACCGTGATGGACATTTACGCGCAAGTGCGCAGGGGGACTCGTGAAGTCTAAACTGAAAAACAAAACCAAGGCGGGTCTGCACCACTTAAATTACTCGCACGGTGATCTTGTGAACATCGAGCGAGCGTTTGCCGAAGGTCGCCTTAAGGTCCTTATCGCGGGTCAGATCTTTCGTTTCAGAACAGCACTCGAACTAGTAGCCGCGCACTACCTCATTGCTGGTCGCTTGGAAAAAACTGAAAGTCCGGTTCCGACTCAGCGGCCACGCCGCCGAAGTCTATCGGCAGTGGGTTCGACAAAATAATTCTTAAAACGCGTTTTCTGGTCCGCGTTTGAGCCTCGCTTGGTTTACCAGCAAGCGGGGCTTTTTATTTCAAATCAAAATTTGAATGCGCGTCGTTTCTTCCGCGCTTTCATGGCCGTGATTGTTTGTTCATTTCGATCATGGCGGCGCGGGCGTGGCTTTATACGCGTCCGCGCCATTTTTCATTAAGGAATTTCCATGCATCGAAAACTTGAATCGGGTTCGCTTCGCGCGAGCCTTGAGCCGTCGCGTGAAAAACGTGAGGCAACCCTACGTTGGACGACCGGACAGGCTGGATTGCGCCATGGCCTCTTTGGGCCGTATTACGAGGAACTTGCCGTTGACGAGAAGGCCGTGGACATGAGCCGCCTAGCGCAAGGCGCACCTCTTCTCGATTCGCATAACGGTTCGTCCATCAAAAATGTCATTGGCTCAGTGGTACGCGCTTGGCTCGCAAATGGCGAAGGCCATGCGGTTGTGCGCTTCGCTGACACGCCCGAAGGTGAAGCGGCCTACAGGCAAGTTAAATCAGGCGCGGTGAGCGCGGTCTCGGTTGGTTACAAAATTGACCCCGAAGGCGTGCGAGACGTTTCCGCCGAAGGCGACAAGATCCCAACACTGCGAATCACTCGCTGGCAACCATTTGAAATTTCACTCGTGCCGGTCGGTTTCGACTCTGAGGCACGCGTTACCGAAGTTAGAAATCATCCGGCCTCTGGCCAAAAAAAGGACTCTGTTTTGGATAAAGCACGTTTAGAAAAGCAAATCCGCGAAGCTGAGCTAGCTCGCTGTAATCAAATCCGCAGCATCGTTTCTGAGCATGGTCTCGACTCCAAGCTTGCCGACGAATATATCGCCAACGGATCAACGGTTGATGCTGTACGCACGAATGCCGCTATGTTCGCGAAATACCAACAAGCGCCGGTTGTCGATAATACGACTCGTATCGAAGTCGGCACCGAGGACCGCGACAAGAAACGCATTTGCGTTGTGGACGCCTTAGCGTTCCGCGTGTGCCCTGATGTCGGCTTGACCAATCAAGGTCGCCAATACGCGGGCTACTCCTTCTTGAGAAGCCTCGAAGCTGTCATTCACCGTCCGCTTGGAATGACTGACGCGTCGTTCGCTCGTGCTGCAATGTCTTCGTCCGATCTTCCCTACATTTTGGCCAACGTAGCCGAAAAGGCAGCACAAGCACGTTACGACTTACAGGAACCCACGTGGAAGCAATGGGCAAATGCTCGCACGCTGCGAAATTTCAAAACGCACGACCAAGTTCGCTCGGGTAATTTTCCTTCGCTTGAGGAGCGTCAAGAAAACGGTGAATTCCGGTCGGGTTCGTTCGGTGAAGAACGCGAACAGGTCGCTCTTAAAGAGTGGGGAAAGATGCTTTCCTTCACCCGTCGCATGTTGATTAACGACGACTTGGATGAAATCCGCAAGGTCACAGACGCGGCGGGCATTGCGGCATCACGCCTTGAGAATTCTCAAGTGTACGGTGCCCTGACCGGCAACGCTGCGATGGGCGACGGCTTCAACATGTTTGACAATACGAACCACTTGAATGATCCCACTGGGGCAGCACTTAGCGACACCTCGCTGGCGGGCATGTCCAAAGCACTGCGCAATCAACGCGGAGTGGATTCGCTTGACCGCTTGAATTTGAAGCCTCGACATTTGATCTGTGGTCCTGATCAAGAAGCTACGGCGTTGAAATATTTGACGCAGCTTTCACCGAATTCTGTTTCAGACGTTAACATTGCGCTCGCAATGCAGCTTCAACTCATCGTCGACGCTGAGATCACGACCAATGATTACTACATGGCGTGCGACAAGTCACAGTGTGACGGCATCGTTCTGTTCCGCCTCGAAGGCGAGGAGAAGCCTCGTGTCGAAAGCCGAGTGAACTTCGAGACAGAAGCTGTTGACTTGAAAGTGGCTCACTCGTGCATTGCCAAGGCTATGGACTATCGTGGTCTTGTCCGCAACGTGAACGCTAGCTAAACAATGATTCTCACAAGGAGCGAGGAAACTACTCGCTCCTTTTCTTTTAGAGGGGACACTTAATGACATTGCCCGCATTCCGTACAGTTCAAGCTGACGATCTAACTTTGGTTCTGCGAACGAGCATTCCTAGGGACATCCAGGAATTGACTTATCGTGCGATTGCTCAAGCCGAAGCGGCTCAGGGTACACCCGACGAGGCCGCAGCTAAAATGGTTGCTTATCGATTGATTGTGTCCAGCGTTCTTGTCTCGCTCTCCTCGTCAGTAGAATCTTACCGCCTACGCGAAGTCGAGAAAGGGTCCGGCGTGATTCATGGAACCGAAGTCGATCATCTGTTTCAAAAGCTTCCCCTCGATACTGCAAGAACATTGGTTCAACTTTGTTTCGGGATGATGTTCGCTCCTGAAATGTCCGTTGATGAGTTTCCAGGCGTCACTGAATTGCCATCGTCTGATTCGGTGTGGAACTAATCATGAAAAACGTAACATTGAAATGGCGTCATACGGACGACAAGCGGATTCGAGACTTCGCAAGGGGATTCTCTCGAAAGCCGGTCATCACCGATTCAAATGTCAGTCACGTCTACAAGCTTATCGGCGACAGACTTTTCGCTATTCGTTTCTGCGATGGCTGTGAATTCGAGCTAAATCAATTTCCTGATTATTCGAATTGTTTGCCCTGGTTAAAGATGTTGAGAGAGACCAAGCCACAATTGCTTATCTACTTGGCTAAAGAAGCCGCACAGATTGTTTTGAAGGGGGAATAAATAAATGGACACAAGTATTAGCTTAGGAATGCCGGTTGGAACGGTAAATCTTTTCCTGAATTTAAATGGTGCGATTCCGATTCCTCGTGGCTGGATGAAGCTAAACGGCAACCAGGTGACCGAAGCTGCCTATGACACAATTCATGGCTCGGGCGCAGCGACAGCGGATCAGTTATCGGTATTCCCGTATTTCAACAAATATCTTCCAAACATGGACGGCAAGTATCCATGTGGCAGCATTTTGTATACAAGTGTTGCCACGTCTCCAATCTCTTCTTTCGGTAACACATTACATATGGCGACCACTGACGGCCATAATCACAAATGGTACATTGCTGACGGTGTTACCGAGGCTGACTCAATTATAAATAGTGCGGGCAACTTCACTGATTTAACGACTGCGAACACGCCAACAAAAAGCGGCGTGAACGCCGTGGGCATTGTGACTCAAGCATCGGCGACTTTTGAATCTCTCCCTGACGCGTATACCTCGGTAAAGACCGACACTGTAAACGTACAGCCAGAAAGTCATTCGTTTCTGTTCATTATCAAAGTCTGCCACGCGTAAAAAGCACCAAAATCTAAGGACAATTTATGAAGAAAGAAACCGTCGAGGAATTCCTCGCACGAGGCGGCACTATTTCGCGTGTCGATGACAGAAACGCCAAAGGCTCAGGTAATGGCCGCTCGTCGAAACAAATCAAGACTTCCATGGCCGAGAAGCGCAAGAAGTTTGAGGCCAAGCCAGTAGAAACGCCCAAGAACCCGCTCGAATCACGAGACGCCGTGTTCGTGACGTCGCGTAGCGGAGCCAAGTATCGCGATCCAGAATATGAGCGACTAGTCCGACTTGGTCGTTCACGGCGCAAGAAGAACCTCTAGAAAAACAAGCCAATAATCATTGGACAACTTTCAACACAAGGCAATTCCCTTGTGTTTCCTATAGCTTCGTCGTACAACGTGAGGGTTGGAGTTACTCCCCGCGCACCATTTTTTAGAGACTCCTTTTAATTTGATTTCAGACAAAACCGCGAATGGCTTCTTCAAGTCATATCGCACATTTAACCCATCCAAAGAAAAGTTCCAGAGTACGTTCTTGAGGAACACCACTCTATCGGAGGGTGTCGCCTCTTTCCAAATTGCTTCCGCATCCTTAGCAAGTTCCAGAGTAAATTTGAGCCGCTCTTGAACCAAGTTCTGAACGCTCAAGTAATCGTTCTCCAATTTCATCTTTAAACTTTGGACTTCTTCCTTCGTTTTCACCTTCAAACGTCGGTAATCATCCTCGTCAATCAATTGCTTCGTGAAGTCGTCATAGAGCTGATCCTGCTTTTTTACCAAAGCTTCGAACCGCTGCTTGTTTTCGACATGCAGCTGCTTTGATCGCTCTACTTCGGCGCGGTTAATTTCGTGAATCCTGGCAGTGACGGTCTGGGCAAACCACAAATGATAATCAGTCTACCGTTTGCTTTCATTGATCCTTCTCGTCATCGATGCTTATTAGAAATTGGGTCTACGATATACTTCAAGGTCGGATTTAAATACCGATTTACATCTTCCCTGACTTTGGCTGTCGCCTTACTATGACCGAGAATAAGAGTCAGGATTCTTCGAGCTCCCGCGCTTAGATCAGGCTTAAAATTTACGACTCTAGTCGGACCAACTATGTCCACCAATTCGGATAAGCCGCGAGCTGTTATCTGTGTTTGGGTCAGCAATAGCTCCAAGAAAGAATATGAAGCCTCATTGTTGAGGTCGTATGTGTCGTGCGCAATCGACAGCAGATCTCGCTCTTCGATCCGGGTTTCTGGAAGAAGTTTTTGAACAAGAGCCATTTCGGATTTTTTATCGTTCATGTTCTTGAGGTAGCGCACATACGCGGTGAGAACACGGTCATTTTCTCTAAAACGAGTCCCTAATGCGGAGACTGAACCGGAAATTTCGTTTTCCACCGCAGGATTTGCAGCACGCAACTCAGTCGCTGTATCTATAAAGTTCTCGGCAGAACTTGCATCGAACGATGTCTGTTGCTGATCTAATCGTCGCAAGACATTCAGTTTTATTTCTGGCGATGATTCCTCACCACGTCGATAGAACGACAAGGTCATGTTGATTGTCTTTGCAGAAACAGGCTCCGAAAGTCTTTCAAGCGTCACACGATGAACCGTGTCGCGAGAAAGCCATCTAGATTTAGACAAATCGTTTTGAGCAAAAGTCGTCATGGAGTCTTTTAATTCACGAGAAGTGCTTTGCTTCCAAATTTCTAAAAAAATGCTTTCAGCATTTGGTATGTTTGCACCCGCATAAAGCAAGGTGGAGATAACTTTGAACTGACCGTCTATTGTCTGACCATTCGAAAATTGCTGGAATAAATCAGTGTAGTCTTTTGACGAATCAACTTTGAACGTCGCAAAATTCAAGAGCGAAGTATGCTCATGCTTTTTTTCTTTGACCAGGATGCGCGCGATCATGAATCGCTCTTCTGCGTTTATGAAGTTTGAAGATTCACTCAAAAGGAGCGGAAAGAGCTCTGCTGAATATTTCGAATAATGATCAGACTTTAGAATAGTCTGGAGGATAGATATTCTGGCGGCAACCGGCATTGGCATCTTGAAAAGAGATCCGATGAGGTCGCGTAAATTAAACTGATTGAATAACGGATGCGTGACAATTGTATGACCTGTTTCGAAATCGCGATCACTCTTGTCCCAAAGACTCAACATCAAGTCCAAAACTTGAGAATTTATATTCGGCAACCGCAATACTGCTTTGATGAAATCACTAGAGGCTCCCGCTGTGGCTTCATCTCCGGCCTTTCCGTCGTTTAAAACCAGGCCCACACAAATCATTTCTCGAAAATCATCGAGACTTCCAATGACATGAAGTTTTGAGTCGTTGCGCGGAACGTATTGATAAAAGAACGGACGGTTCAGCTTGCCGATCAAATAGGAGTAGCGCTGAGCAAGTTCTTCCGAAGATTTCATGGATCTTGCCCAAGCCCCGTAACCTGTTTGAAAGCATGACTGTTGAAAGACGCCGTAGTCAGAGGGGTCCATCGTATTCTCAGCTTGTTGCTGTTGCGGCATCAGTCTCAGGTAAAACCGAGCCCGCTGCTCAATGGAAAAGGAATCAGGCTGCGCAAGAGCCGACAATGGCAGCGCCGCTGTCAAAAGCATGAACAGAATTAGTAGCCCAAACCCATTTAAAAGCGGCGCACAAGACTTTGCATTGGTCATATCCAATGGTATCGCAAGCTGTGAGCCAACTGGGGCCTTATCCACGAGTCACTAGGGTAAAAATGGCCTATATTATATTTGATATGATCGCGCGTTGTGGAGAACGGTTAGTATGTGTTCTCCAGCGTGGAGAACACATACCTAAAAATCGGTACTTGTTCTCCACGACATTAAAAGTTACAGTGATTTCAGTTAGTTGCCGTAACGGTGTCTGCGACGAGGGTGGTTCTAAGATCGTCCACTAGGGGGCACCAAATTTCGCGCAAGCGAAATTTCCTCTACTCTCTAAAATCTAATTTCGGATCGGATCTGGGGTTCTTCGGTTCTTCAAGCCGTCTCCTCCAACTTCCTGATGACCCTCGAACACCATACGTGGCTTTTATCCTGTCGACACCGTACTTCTGTTTGGAGTACAACATAATCATGTCGGATACTTTCACTGTGCGTTGGCAGAAGCGGGTTGCAAAGCAACTTGATAATCTGCCGACTCAGATTCTTCGGAAGTTTTATGCTTGGGTGAGTGTCGTGCAGCTATCTGGCCTTCGAGAAACCAGAAGGTCTCCTGGCTTCCATGACGAGCCTCTGAAAGGGGAAAGAAAGGGGAAAGAAAGGGTCAACGGTCCGTGCGTTTGAATAAAGCGTACAGAGCAATTTACATCGAGACCCGTGACGGTACAATCGAATTGATTGAAGTGATCGAGGTGAACAAACATGAGTACTAAAAACTTTGTTGGAATCGAGTCTCTAGAATCTAAGTTTGGCCCTATGACGGTCGGCTTGTTTCTTAAGGCATTTCGAGAGGCCGACGATCTCTCGCAGGTAGATTTCGCGAAGAAATTGAAGATCTCTCGCGCCAATCTCTGCGACATCGAAAAGGAGAGAAAACTCGTCAGCCCCGAAAGAGCTGTGAAGTTCGCGCGGATCTTGAAAGTTCCCGAGTCCGCTCTTCTTCGTCTGGCCTTACAAGACCTGCTGAGGGCAGCGCATTTGAACTACCGGGTTGAGATTAAAGGTGCTTCGTAAGAAGCATTCTCAGTTCCCGGAAGCTTTCCGATCATCCGCCCGCATACTCCACTCGAACTCGCTCCAAGGTATCCAACTGCGCACTTACCTTACCGGCAGTACCCGCTATCGTGATGATCATTGGAGATGGTGATGACTTTAAGAATCGTAACGCCATTTTCTACGACGGACTCGTAACAAGCACGATAACCATCACTGACACGGACAGAACGTCGGTTGGCCATCGAACGCAATGGCTCGTCGTGGTACCCCCCGATCTTGCGGACTTCCTCCAGTCCTTTTTCCTCGACTTCGGATACCCACTTAAAAAATTTATTTTTGACGTTTTCGGGTAGCCGGTTTTTCTCAATGAGTTTTGTGACTTCTTTGCTGTGCTGAATCTTGTAGATCTTAGAAACTTGTTTCGCGGCGCTCAACAATTTGGCTTTCCCGGGACCGATGATTGCGGCCACGGCAGAGCAGGTGAATTTGAGGTTTTCATTTTTGTTGAGCTGACGGTTGCTCAGGCGGGCCTGCCTCAGTTTTTCAAAAATATCCGAAGGGCTTTTCGTTAACGGTAGATCCGAAAGCATCGGCGGGCGGATGCGGCTGAGGCCGGAGTGTTTTATAATTTCCGACCAAAGCTCCATGGTGCTCATACTTTCAAACTTCTCGGCGGGAAGACGAGAAACTCGGACGGCTTCGCTTTTTAAGAAGTCCACGCAACCGGGCTCTTCCGCGCAAAGATTCATTGCCACGCTTTGTAGACGATAGGGTTCCAACACGACGTCAACAATTTCCTGGTCAACGCACTCAACGCCCATTTCTCGAGTGGTCTGCAAACTCTGGGTAATTTCACGGACAGTGTTCAACACGCGTTGAGCTGCCTGCGAGCAAACGTCTTGCGCCAGACTCGTGCTGGAGAAGAGAATGAGTGAAATAAAAAATAATGGATTTACCACTCTCACTTGTCGGACCAATTCAGGGCTCACTCGACGGCCTAAGGTCCAGAGAGCATGAGCGTGATTTGCGTCGGCGCCGGCGGTGATGAAGATTCAGCCATCCCTCGCTTCCAGCGACTTGGCTCAACCGCATCATTGATGAACAACTCTTGAACGAAATGAAGGTCGTCGCCGCAGCGACAGGAATAGACCTTGCGGGAGAAAACGGCGAGTACCATACGATGGCGACATGCGATGCGATGAGTCATGCGCATCCAAACGTCCGCTTTTAGCATCGTCCGAGTTGAATCCCATCCGCATTGATTGCACTATGACCGGAAACTGAATGCCGAGGAGAAGACCATGAGTCACCTTCATCTTCCCGTAGAAGAATTCACGACACCGAACCCGATCACCGCGACCGAAAGCGCGACGGTGACGGAGCTGAAAAGCCTGATGACCAAGCATGGAATTCGGCACGTACCGATCGTCAAAGGCGAACGCGTTATCGGACTTGTCAGCGACCGGGATCTCCGCGTCGTCGAAGGTTTGGAATGGCAAGAGAAAAAACAAGTTCGCGCCAGCGACATCATGGCCGTCGACCCGGTCACGGTCAGCTCCGAGACTCCTCTGGATGAAGTCGCTTTCACGATGTCCGAGCGCAAGATCGGTAGCGTCGTCGTTAATGAAGGCGATGAATTTCTCGGTATCTTCACTGTCACTGATGCGCTCAACGCGCTGATCGAAATCGCTCGCGATTTGCAGGACGAGGAAGAAGAATAACTATCAGGCCGTAGCCCCCGACGTATCTACCATGAACGTCAGCCCATGAATTTCAGCGCGCGTGGCGAAACTCGTAGACCACGCGCAGTTTCGGATCTCGAAAATCTTTCGGCAAAGTCTGCGCGCCGATATCCTTGGTTTGAAATTGACTTGTCAGTACGGAAGAGAGGCGAAAGCCTCTCTTGTTGTTTGAAAAGAACAAGAGCCCGCCTGGCTTGAGAAGCGTCATCGTACGCTCCACCAGCGGAACCTGATCCCGCTCGACATCGAAAGTCCCCTGCATGCGCTTGGAGTTCGAAAACGTCGGCGGATCAAGAAAGATCACGTCGAACTCACCCCGACGGGAATTCTGAGCGTCAGCGAGAAACTCCAAAGCATTCGCTTGTATGAATTCGTGATCTTTCGGATTCAAATCATTGAGCTGAAAATTGTCCATTGCCCAACGCGTATAGGTCGCCGACAAGTCCACGCTCGTCGTCCGCGCGCCTTTGAGTGCCGCGAACACGCTGACCGAGCCCGTGTAAGAGAACAGGTTCAAAAACTTCTGCCCAGCCTGGCAGGTCTCAAACACGCGCTGGCGCATGAGGCGGTGATCGAGAAACAAACCCGTATCGAGATAGTCCTCCAAATTCACCCAAAACCGCGCCTGTGACTCACGTATGGCGAAATTCTCCCCGCTCTCGCCGAGCTTCTCGTACTGGCTTTCGCCTTTTTGCCGTTCCCGACGCTTGATCACCACCCGCTCGCGCAAAAATGCTTCACCGAGCTGACCATTCGCGAAGAGCGCGACCAATGCATCCAATAGACCGGGTAAGTGCGCGCGTTTTTTCTCGTCGCGATCGATACGCTCGTCGCTGCGGTCGTAGACGACGAAGCGGTCCTTGTAGCGGTCGACAAGAAAAGGATAATCCGGCAGATCGCGCTCATAGAGACGATACGCCTCGATATGATGGCGTTCCGCCCACGGCGCCAAACGGCGAAGGTTTTTCTCAAGACGATTGTGGATTTCACTCATGCGGGCCAGCACTCCATCTCGGATAGCAGCGTGGAGCGAGGCTCGTTCAATTCACCTTCACGGCTTCGAACTCAATCAACAAGATCGAGCCCGGAGGTACGGTGTCGTTTCCTTTTTCGCCGAATCCGAGCGCGATCGGCACGATAATGCTACGCTTTCCGCCCGCGCGCATTCCCATCACGCCTTGCTCCCAACCAGGAACGACCTCGCCTTTGCCAACTTCGAAGGTGAAGAGTTCCTTGCGGTCCTCCGCATTGCCGGAAATAAACTTACCCTTGTTGGCGAGTTGTGCCGGTGCGTACACCCACATCGAGTAATACCCAGAGACTTTCGAACCCGCCTTGACCTCTCCACCTTTGCCAGACGAGACATCCTTGGCGATGACACGCTCAACGGTGATACCGGAATAATCGGGCGCTTTGTTGGGGTCGGGTGTCGTGGGCGCCGCTTTTCCAGTTTCAGACTCCTTCGCCTTCTTGCTGCACGTACAGCTCGTGAACGACAGGATCAAACAACCCAGAATGAACAATCGAGCCCATGTCATAGTGAATTCCTCAAGGTCGGCGTTTCGGAGGTCGCGTTTCGGAAGGTGCGTTTCAGCCAGCGCATTTCATTTGTCTCTCACACCAGCGTACCTAAAATCCCGATCTCTTCGCAAATCACTTATGACACCAGTCCAGGTTCGACTCGTCGTCGACCGGAGTCGAAACGCGCCTATTCCCACACTCCAGCAAGCGCACGGCAGACCCATTTCGATGTTGATGACATAGAGCCCCAAAAACGCGCAAACCCTTATCGTGCATGGTCTTCAGTCGTGTTCACACGTCCCGAAGCACCAACGACACTCTCCCGGCCGACCCACGACGAGCCAACGGTCTTAGACTTGGAACGCCCCTTGCTCTTCGATCCAAACAAGAAGCGCTGGAGTGTGCATGGCACCACTCGAGACGCCAAGTTCACCACATAAACCCAATAAAGGGGGGAAGACTCTATGATGAATCTGTTCAAGACATTGAATGAAAGCCTGACCACGACGGCCGCTGCGTTGGTCACCGCGTTGGTCACCGTTTTGAGCGCCGCGCACGCGCAAGCTCAAACCGGAATCCAACTCGATTATCCCGCGTACGGCGGCAACGGCTGTCCGAATAATTCCGCCAGCGTGACTTTGAGCCCGGACCAAAGCCAACTTTCTATCCTTTTCGATCAATACATTGTGGAAGCAGGCGCCACCACCGGTAAGCGCATCGATCGCAAAAGCTGTAACGTCCGCATCCCGGTGAAGATCCCGCAGGGTTATTCGATCTCGGTCTTCCAAGTCGACTATCGCGGCTTCAATGCCATTCCCTCGGGCGGACGCTCGACATTCAACGTCGAATATTTCTTCGCCGGTTCGCGTGGCCCTCGCCAGACGAAGACATTCCGCGGCCCCATGAACGAAGAATACTTGATCAGCGACCGCTTGGGCGTGGAAGCTCTCGTCTGGTCGCCTTGCGGAGCTAGCACGATCTTGAGCGCGAACACCAGCATGATGGTGCAATCCAACTCTCGTTTCGACCAAGTGCTTTCGACCGTCGACTCGGCCGATATCAGCGCCGGCATCGTTTACCACATTCAGTGGCGTCGTTGCCATTGAGCTGATGCCATTGAGCTGATGCCATTAAGCTGATGCGGTTGAGCTGATCTCGCTTGAAGACTTCCACGCAGCGCCGGGCCTCGACTCGACCCATCGAGTCCGGTCCGGCCTGCGAACTCTCGATCGCCACGCTCAGATCCGAACTTCATGGAGGAGGAATTGAACATGCGACGTTCGGCCACTTTTCTGTTGAGCATTTTAGTCGTGATGTGGATTACGACTCCTTCTCCTTGTCAGTCACTGCGCGCACCACGCCACGCCCAATCGACTGAACCGACCGAACCCTCTCGCGCACCTGCACGAGATGAAACTGGAGACTTCGAGGAAGGTCCAGGCTCCACTCCCGAAAACGCGGATTCGGATTATGTTCCGGGCCTAACGATCGGCCAACCAACATTCGTAGGACGAGGATGCCAAAACGACGCCGCGCGCGCGGCGATCAGCCCCGACCAACGCACGCTTTCAATTTTATTCGACGACTACAGCGCACGCACAGAGGGCATGCAA
>JAMPXM010000217.1 GCA_023701225.1 Pseudobdellovibrionaceae bacterium
GTCGCATTGAGCCTCGTGGCGTTTCAAAACTGCTCGCCCGTGGCGTTTCAATCATTTGACTTCCTCCGCTCCGGGAACAACGGCGCCAGCTACGGTGGCAAGCCCAGCAAGGACTACTTCCGCTTCATCCCCGAGCATACCTGCGAGGAGCGCAGCGCACCCAAGGCGATGCTCTCAATTTCCATGACTGCCGTGGAGTTGACCGAGAACAAGTTCCCGCAGTGCGGGGTGAAAACACCGAATATCGACCCCAATCTCGTCGACGGCTCTCCGTTTCAATCTCACGTGATCGGATACAAAGAAGGGATTTACGAATTTCAAGACACCGATCCGACGGCAATCCCGAGCGAGTTGGTGGAAGCCTGGTGCCGCGACGGATCGGGTGATGGCGCCGTGGAAACGATCACGCACTTTGATCGCGTGCAGCGCCGGGCGATCACGGAGCTGTACTACCAAAGAAATAGCGTCAGAACGCAAGCACCGAACTTCGCTGTCGGTCGCGTGGTGGGTCCTGCGCAAGTCGAGTTCGCCAATAGCGAAGGCTTCCAACTCACGATCCACCGCGATCGCCCGACTCCGGTCGTCGGGCTCTTTGAGGGAGAACTGCGTGTCGAGATCGCCGGGACCTTCGAACAGAGAAAAGTCGCCTGCCGCCTCGGCGCGGACCTCGACGTCACCGTGTGGCCGGCCAAAACAATTGCGGATTTGAACGTGGGGCGAGTGCAACTCAATGCCGGCAAGACGCATTTCGCATATTTGACTAGTTTAATGTCTCCTACCAGCTACGGAGCCGCTGGGATTCAATTGTTTCTGGGTCAACTCTCTCACTCCGGTCATCGTCTCTTAACCCCTGCGGGCCGGAGCACCAGCCGCTTTGATTGGTCCCCGAACGGACAGCGCCTTGTCTTCGATGGTGATAGAAGCGTCCTCTATTCCGCAGATCTCGTCGGTTCAGCCGTCACGCAATTGAACTCCGGCCTTCCTGCCAACGAATTGCTCGACGGAACGCTTCAGATCAGCTCGGATGGCGCACGAGTCTATTTTCTCCAAGGTGCCAACGATCCTACAAAGCGACGGAACTTGCTCTATTCAACTCTGATCGATGGCGGCGGCATACGAACTCTTGCCGATTTTTCATTGGCGCGCGACGGCTTCAACAGATTTTTTCTCACACCCAATTCCGAGCGCATAATCTTTACCAGTAATGGAGTCACCAGACATGTTTATGTCGCCGATACGACAACGGGTGAAATCCGCGACCTGTCCTCCAAGGTCATGCAATTGACCTCGGACGATGTTTGCGTCGGCTGGTGCTCTCCAGAATTGCTGGAAGTTTCACCCGTTGGCGACTATTTCATGGTTATGATGTCCGACCCAATGGAGCGCCCATCGCTAAAGCATCTCGCAGTGGCGATGGATGGGTCGTGGACTCGGGAGCTACCAAGGGCGGTCGCCGTCAATTTTTACAATAAGCTGCTGGTCAGTCACAGTGGCTCGTTTATCGTCGGATCTCCCGGTGGTTCGGATCAGAATTGGGAAATTTACGACCTTGTGAGTCCACTTCGCCTCCCGATCGATGGCACCGCTTTGCATTCGTTTTTCAGTTCGGATTCGTCGCATTTTTATGATTTGAGTTCGGCCCCGTTGGGAGTCGGATCTGACGCGACGGCATTTGATCTCAACGCTGGTCAAATCAAAAAGATGTGCGCAGAAGCGCAAGGTTCGGCGTTGGATGTGGCACCAATAAGTCAGAGTGATTCGGTAGCGATCGCCATACGTGAGAGCGATCAAATCATCAAGATCTGGATCTCAGACCAAAACGGTTTGAACTGCCGCCCAGTGGCCGAAGTCCCGCTCCATGTGGGGCCGGATCAAGCTCTGACACTCGATATTTCTCATAACGCGCAAAACGCCATGCTTCGCCTTCATGAGCCGGCCGCATTCGAAACGTTCTCCCGCAGCATTCGCTCCTATGCCGTCTATTACGTTCCTCTGGACGGCCGCCCGGCCTTTCAGGTCACAATGCCGACCTCTTCCTCGGCACGGATTTGGGACGCGGAATTTTTGAACGACTCCAGCTCGATCCTGCTCCGCGGAACGCTAGTCGATCCAGAGCTCGCCCAGGTGTTCTTGTGGCAGCCTCCGCCCTCGCAGTGACCTGCTTTTACCAATCTATTTCTCGACGCATATTTGACGGAAACGCTGAACCGCATTCACTGAATCATCAAGATGCGTGGCCTCGGATACCTCATTCTGGAATCGCGGTCTTGAAAGACCAGGTGAGGTACCCATGCCCTTCGCCGGATCATTGACTCTCATTCGAATCTTCGGCATCCGCGTGCAAATGCATTGGACGCTTCTGATCCTGGCGCTCTTGATCACTTGGTCGCTTGCGGCTGGGTGGTTCCCGTCCGTTCTCGCCGAAGCACGCCCCGTGTTACTGATCCTTCTGGGGCTCGCGGGTGCCATTGGACTTTTTATTTCCATTGCGATCCACGAACTCTCACATGCTTTGGTTGCACGCCGTTTTCACATGCCGATCGAGCGCATCACGCTCTTCTTGTTTGGCGGCGTGGCGCACATGGATGACGAGCCGCCGAGCCCGAAAGCAGAATTTTGGATGGCAATCGCCGGACCCATCGCGAGTCTCCTGCTGGCCTTCATCGCACTGATTGCCACGCGCATAGGTGTTGCCTGGGGAGCCCCAGAGTGGGCCCTCGCGCTGGGAGCCTATTTCGCTTCCATCAACTTGACGGTCGCAATCTTCAACATGCTCCCGGGCTATCCTCTCGATGGTGGGCGCGTCTTGCGCGCGATTCTCTGGGCGGCTCGCAAGGACATCGTTTCAGCCACGCGTGTCTCTTCGACGATCGGTCAATTCTTCGGCTTCGCTCTCATCACGCTCGGGGTCATCGGCATTTTCGCGACCGGGAACTTTGGTGGCTTCTGGACGATCCTGATCGGCGGTTTGATCATCCGTTTCGCGCGGCAATCCTACGTCGCACTCTTGGTGAAGCAGGCCCTGCAGGGAGCGTCCGTTCAAACCTTCATGGACCCGGACCCCGTCGTCGTCGGGCCGGACGCGACAGTTGGAGCCCTGATGCGCATCCCTCCCAAAATCGACGATCAACTCATTTATCCGATTGCTCGCGAAGACAAGAGCTTGATCGGACTCGTTGATTTACGCAAGACCAAGAGCGTTCCACCGGATCAGTGGGACCAACACGCCATTCAAGAATTCGCGGAACCTCTGCCGAACGACATTCAAATTCAGCCGGACGCGCGCGCCGACACGGCACTATCAAAAATGAATGAGGCCGGCACGACCGAGTTGATGGTGGTCAAAGACAATCATCTTCTCGGCGTTCTCTCGATCCATTCACTCGTCCGGCAAGTGCAACTGCACTTAAGACCAAGATCGACGCCGACGCCGAACCGGCCATTGCCGATTTGAAGAGGCGGTATGAAGAGGCGGTATGAAGAGGACTTTCGAACAGGCACCTCGCTCACAAACCCTTGAGCTTGAACCTCATTCGACTTTGCTCGAAAGAACGGACTTCACACGCGTCCAGCCACGAAACTCCAGATTGGGCCCGAACAACTCATCGACAGCCTCGGGAGTCAGATGTCCCAATGCGACCGGCTCTTCACGATCCTCATAATAAAGTGCTCCCAGCAAACGCTCCAAGCGCCGCGGCGTCACCAGACGAACACGAGCGACCGCATCGATGTTACGGGAGTAACGAGCCAGAAATTGACGATCAACTTCGTCCAATGATCCCATCAGTGGCGCATCGGAAAGCTCAATCCATTCCAGGGTCAGCAAGCACACGCGACCAGAGGTGTCGCGAGTCAGCTGCGCGAAATCTTCAGGACGATCATGCCACGACTTGAGACCGAAGATCTCGGTCAGTGTTGGCACGAGTTCCGTTGCCACCTCCGCGCGCGCGATTCCGAAAGCGACCCCGGGCACCTGTAAATCCTCAAAATCATCCGCCTCCGGATTGCGAACGGCCCGCGCCGGCATGCCCGTTAATGTCTCGTAGATTTCGTTGATAAGCGTCGCATACGTGGCAAACGGACCAGCAGCCAGGGATTGGACTTTAGGAAAATACCCTTCAAGGAGACGCATCCATCGCGCATCTGGACTCTGCCGCGCCAATTCGAGAGGTGTGACACCTTTTGCGCCCTTGCCGGCTGGATCTGCGCCATATTGCAAGAGCCAATCCGCGACCCGCAAATGATCATTTTGAATCGCCAAGTGAATCGCCTGCCAACCCTCGCGGTCACGAATATCGAGATCTGCTCCGTCTTCCCACGCACGTTCGACTTCGCCCAATTCACCGGCCGCGGCGGCTTTCAGTAACGCACGCCCCGCGTCTTCCGGCGACCGAAAAGGGCGCGTCGGCATTTCTCCTGAAAACAAGAGACGCAACTTTTCCGGGACTTCCTCTTCGCGTAAGAGGCCCTGTCCGACGGCATGCTGGAACTGTTCCGCGAGTGCCGCCTTCAATTCGTGCGTGAGCTGGCTGAAATAGGCCTGCACCGCTTCGATGGCCGTCGCATTCTCCTGCGAGGCTAAACAGGAGGTGATGTAATTGACGGCGCTGTAACCATCTTTGGGGTCCAGTTTGAGTGCGCAAAGAAAGGCGCGACTTGCCTCACGATCGTGGTGTGTCGCGCTCAATGCCGCGCCGTACAGCTTCCAGATCTCCGGATCCTCTGGGTGAGTTTCCAGCCACGTTCCAGCGAACTCGACCAACTCATCCCATTGCTGCGCATTGAATAAGCTCATCGCATGTTCCAAAGCTTCCGCCGAAGTCACCTGTTACCCTCCCCGGACCGATAGCGTACACCGGGGATCATGGACTGTCGAAATGAAACATCCGCCAAGCCCATGAACAAGAAACTCGATTCTGATACACGGCTCCAAGCCAAAGGCCTGATACCACTGCAATTCAACCCGAGTTTGGTCGAGCTGGCACGGCTCAACACTCGACCTTGCAAGGTCCTTGGGGGATTATGGAGTCATGAACCCAGGTTTATTTCAGTGTCTGACAGAAGAACGGTCCATTTTCCGCATCTTTGATGCGTCCCGGACGATGGGCGATTACGAGGCTTTTCATAGCCCGCGTCACGAATCGATCGCACATTGGAACCTCGCTTACCCGGCTCAACCGACAAAACTGAAACCCTCGTCGGATGAAGTGGTGGATCTTCTCGAGCACTACGCGCAACAGGATCTCGAAGGACACGTCATCATGACGGATCCACACATGAGCTCGCGAGCCGCGGAAGAATGCGAGTATTTCCGGCTGGACGGACCCGTTCGTAAACGCTGGGGTTCGCAGGCGGAGACACTGCGCCACCGCCCCGAAGACCTCCATCTCTTCGCTTCGATCATCCAAGCGTGCTTCATTCTTTCGGACAGTTCCAAGACAGCGTTCTTAGCGAAAATGGAAAAGCTTCGCGCCCATGAAGGTTCGCACTTTTACGTTCTCGAAAATCAGCAGAGTCAAATCATCGGTTGCGCGAACACGATCCGAACGTCGTCGGGCGCGGATTTTCTGTTCAACATCGGCACGCGTCCTGAATTCAATGATCTTTCGTACTTCGACGCGATTCTCACCTATATTGCGCAGCGATCATCGCGTCCTCTTTACACGTACCATCGCAGCTCACTGATGCGGAACCAGGTTCTCCGCCCGGCGGGATTCGCACCTCTGGGCGTCGTGTACTGCGTTCCTCTGCTGAGCTTGATGAAGGAAAAAGAATAGA
>JAMPXM010000218.1 GCA_023701225.1 Pseudobdellovibrionaceae bacterium
CGATAGCACTGCGCCGACATCTGCACTTCGCCGTTGGCCACGAGTTGCTTCACGGACCCGCTTGTTGACTTCGGCAAGTTGTATTCCAACCCCGAAGTCAGCTGCACCGTTTTGGCCGGGCATCCTTCCAGACAGCGCAGACCCTTACGATCGTAAGTTCCTCCGGTCAGCTCGCAGAGTTGCGCACGATCGTCTTCGCTCACGTGTTTACGGCATCCTTTGACCGTATAGGTATTGAAAATGTTTTTCTCTGACAACACAAGGACGCGACCGAGCGATTTCGCTTCAAGCGTCTCGGTACCCGTGTACCGCCGCCGAACATCCATGAGAAGTTCGCCGACGTAGATATCAAAACCTTTCGTCGACTTGCCGGCATTCATGGCATTGGCTAAGCGCACGCCGTGAATCTCAAGATAACCGGTCAAGAGAGGTCCCGCGAAGGTATCACCCAGTTTCAAACTCGTACCCGGCAAACTCATCACCAGCTGTGTTCCGACGGAAGTCATCGCCCGCTTGATGTCGATTGGCATCGTGCGATCGACGAAGTCCAAGCATTTTTCCGCATCCGCAAACGCCTGAGCGACACTGCCCGAGTACTGCCGAACCTCGCCCGCCACCGACGCATCCCACTCCATTTGCAGCTTCAGAAAAACAGCCGCACCGATCGCCGTCACGCTCACCAGTAGAATCAAAGCGACGACCAGAACCGCCCAGCGATCCTCTCGACGTCTGAATCCTGAGATTAAAAATCGAAACATGGTGCCGCCCTCTCACGCCGCGATTTTGATGGAATCTTCAAGAACCGCGTTTTCATGAAGCAATGTCGCCGCCCGCTCGACGGCCGTCGGCTGACCGACATCACGAATCGCGGGACGCATATCGAAAAGCGGACCACTCAAGATCTCCACTCGGCTCCGTTCGCGCCGCTGGCGCGACCATCTCAGGCGCGACATCAAACGCAAAAGCTCATGCTGGGTGGTCGTGCGGTCCAGGGAAGATTCCATCAAGACAGTCGAAGGCTCGGCTTCTTCCACGAGGAAGACGAAAGTGGGACCAGGCGCCTGAACCTCGGCACTGGAATCCTCACTGGAATCCTCACTGGAATCCACAGACGAGATGCTTGCGCTCTCAGAAGCAGGTTCGATTTTCCCTGGCAGCTGAAGGGCATTCGAAGTCCGGATCGCGTGCCGAAGCACTCTCATCTCGGACTCGGACACCACGACAACAACCCATTCACTGCCACGACCCCTGACAACCTTGGCCTGCTCCATATTTTCTCTCTCCTCGCAAACGTCCACGTGCACCCAGTGTACGCGAACTGGAAATCGACGAATTTTTGCAATCTTCCACGCGATCAGGAGCTCGACGATTTCGAAAAAATAACGATCTCAAGTTGAGACAGGAGATGAGCAATTCCCCGGGTTTCGACTGACCTGTTTTCGAATATGCGGAAAACGGCCCTCGTACTTGCAAAGAATATGAGGAAAGAAAAATAAAAAAGATTTTTTGAGACACCTAGACAAAGAAGATCAGGGATATTTTAAAGGGGTCGCCTATGCCGTCGGGCGCTTCTGCAGGCGCTGCGCGCGTCGAGTCTGCGCGGCCTGAAAACGGCGCTTCTCATCGGGCGTGGCCGGCTTCAGCTGCGGGATCAGCGCCGGTTTACCGTGGCTGTCGAGTGCCACGAATGTCAGATAGGCACTGGCGGTATGAACACGCTCACCGGTGATCGGGTTTTCAGCATCCACGCGCACGCCGACTTCCATCGACGTTTTGCCTGCGTAGTTGACCGAAGCTTTCAAGTTCACCACCCAGCCCTGAAAAATGGGCGCGATAAAATTGAGTGCATCGATACTGGCGGTGACGACAACTTTTCTCGAGTGTCGCTGGGCCGCGATCGCGGCGGCGATATCGATCCACGACATGACAACGCCCCCGAAAATCGTTCCGAGGGCGTTCGTATGGGTCGGAAGCACAAGTTCCGTCATGATCACTTCGGATTCAGAAACAGACCTGACTTCCACGGGAGAGTCCCCAAGTAAAACGTCAGCTCGCCCGCCACATCCTGAGCGCGGGCGAGCCGAATGATGCGGGAAGCTCAGATACCGAAGCCGACTTCACCGTTTCCGTTGCCGGAACCGATGTCATTGCGAATCGGAGTCACATTGCTAGCCGGTGCAATCGTCGCCGAAATCGCCGACGAAACCGTCGCGTTGCCAGCGGGAATCGTATTGACGGCTGCTGGACCTGCGGCCATTTCCGTGCGAGCTTGCGTCGCCTGGACTTCGTTTTCGACGAACCCAAGGTGCGGCAGGCACCAGACGATGAGCTGAGCCCGGCTCTTCACGTTCATCTTTTTGTAGATGTTCGTCAGATGGAACTTCACCGTTTTTTCGGTGACGAACAGTTGATTCGCGACTTCCTTGTTGCTCAGGCCTTTGGAGACCAGTTCGGCAACTTCGGCTTCGCGATTGGACAGACCCTTTTGAATAAGGACATCTCTGAGCATCCTTGCTCCCTCCCGCTTATTGTTTTTCCCTCAAAACAGAAATTCGACCGGCACTTCCGTCGTGCCTTTGAATCGCAACCTGCATCAAAGTCTGACAACATTTCGTCGTGGCCGCAAGCCCCTACGAACGGCTTTTATTGAAACTGGACCGGAAATTTTTGCTCGCCGAAGAACCCCACGAAGCGGCGACTTTCATCGCAGCCGCCGGAGTGGAGTGATTAAACGTTCGGAACTTGATGGGAAAGCCTCGAACAATCGCGAAGCGCCAAATTTCTGGCGCTTTTCGCTATTGCAGAACCAGGCTCATTCTCGCTAAACTTTTGGGCCAAAGACGGTCCAAGCACGTTCGACCAGTCCCGTCGAGCTTCATTCGGTGCCATTCAGCACTTCATTGAGCGCTCCCTCCGGAGCCCATTCGACAGAACCTCACGCAACGAAAATCTCACGAAAGACTGGAGAGATCATCTTTCCAAGCTTGGAGCTTGAGAAGCGCATCCAGCGGAGTCATGCGCTCCACGACCAACTCCTGCAACTCGCCTAGCACTTTGTCCTCGCGCGGATCCCGCGCCCCGGTGGACGTGTCTTCGGACTCAGTCTCGACCGTGGAATGGTCCGCTCCCAAATTGTCCAGCCCAGGATGATCGAGAAGGGAGAGCTGCGGAGTCTCCGCACGCGGTGAAGACTCCAACTCGCGCAAAATGTGCCCTGCCCGCTTGGTCACCACGGACGGCAGACCCGCCAAACGCGCGACTTGAATACCATAGGACTTATTCGCCGGACCGCGCACGAGCGAATGCAAGAAGGAGATGGACCCGCCCTTTTCGTGAATCGCCATATGTGCATTCACCAACTGCGCGTAGCGCGCCGACAAACGCGTGAGCTCATGATAGTGAGTGGCGAACAATGTCATGGAGTGCGCGCTTTCCAGCAGATATTCGAGAATCGCCTGAGCGAGCGACATACCATCGAACGTGCTCGTCCCGCGACCGACTTCATCGAGAATGACCAGGCTCCGCGAGGTCGCAGCCCCCAACATCTCGGCAGTCTCCTTCATTTCGACCATGAAGGTCGAGAGGCCTTCGGCCAAGAAATCGCTGGCGCCAATGCGCGTGAAGATCCGGTCAAAGAGCGGCAACCGCGCCTCTTGCGCCGGAACGAATAGACCCGCCTGGGCCAGAATCGCGGCGATCGCCACTTGGCGCATGATCGTGCTCTTGCCGGCCATATTCGGTCCGGTCAGCAGCAGCGCTTGTCCAGGTGCAAGCTCAATATCGTTGGCGACAAAAGGAATCGAGAGTGACTGCTCAACCACCGGATGACGACTGGCCTTCAGCCGAAGGCCAGAGGCTGCGTCGAACAACGGTCGGCAGTAGTTTTGTTCGACCGCAAGCCAAGCCGCCGCCGAAATCACATCCAACTCGCTCCAGAGTCGCGCGAGCTTGAGGAGGTTCGAACTCCGCTCCAGCGCGCGCTTGCGGATGTCGTCAAAGATCGCGAGTTCCAATTCGATGCGCTTGCCTTGCGCCGTCAGAACACGATGCTCGAGGTCTTCGAGTTCCTTGGTCAAATAGCGCTCGGCATTCGCTAGCGTCTGCTTCCGCTGGTACCGGTCCGGAACCTTGTCTTTATGCGTGTGCGTGATTTCAATATAGTAACCAAAGACGTTATTGAAACGGACCTTGAGGGATGAGATTCCGGTCAGTTCCTTTTCGCGCGCTTCCAATTCCATGATCTTTTGATGCGAATTTGTCGACAGCTCGATGAGTTCGTCCAGCTGTGGATCCACACCGACACGGATGAAGTGACCGTTCTTAGTTTGCACAGGCGGTTCATCGACCAGAGTCGACCGCAGCTGCGCGATCATATCGGCCGCTTCGCGCATTTCCTTTTCCGGCCATGCATCGGCAGACGCGATACGCGAAGCCTCCAAGCCCGCTTCAAGAGCTTCGGCCAAAGCTAACAAATCACGCGGATTGCATCCTGGATTGGCGATTTTGCCCAATCGACGTTCGATATCACCCATTCCGCCCAGCGCACGACGCAGATCTTTCAATGCGGGTACATCCTGACGCCATGCTTCGACGCGATCGAGTCGCCCTTCGATCACCGTCTGGTTGGCCAACGGGAACTGGAGCCAACGACGCAGGAGTCGAGTGCCGGCCGAGGTCCGACAACGATTGACGGCATGAAAGAGCGAACCCTCTGGCTCGCCTCGATAGTTTTCAAAAATCTCCAAGTGGCGCACAACCGTGGGCCCGAGATCCAAGCGCTGCATCAACTCGCGTGGCTCAAAATCGGTGATCACGGACAAAACGGCGTCACCTTGCATATAGCGCGCGTAAGAGACAAGACGTCGCGCGCTCTCTGCGACCACCTTCGAGGGGTCGGCTTCATTGGATAGCTTTTCCAGCCCCGCATGCGAACTCAAAAGCGATCGAGCGAAAATCGAAGTCGGCCGCGCGATTGCCTCCGTCTTCCAAAGAGCGATCTGCTCATCCGAGCCGATGATCTCGACGGGATTGAGCACGTCCAGCAAACGCTCACGCGCGCTTCGCGCCACCGTGCCCAAGGCCTGCAGGTGGTAAAAAAACGCCTCACCCGTGGTCAAATCAAGAAAACTAATCGTCTTCTCATCCATCGCCGCCAGGTAGTGACTCTTCGCCGCCTCGAGTGTCTCTGGGTCATACACGACTCCGGGGCTCAGAATCCGTGTCACCGCTCGCTTGACGATGCCTTTTGCGAATTTCGGATCTTCAATTTGATCGCAGATGGCGACCTTGTAACCGGCCGCAAGAAGTTTATTGATAGGTCCGGCGATGCTGTGATGAGGAACACCGCACATCGGCGTTTCATCGGCCGATTTCTTATTTCTCGACGTCAGCGCGATACCCAGAATCGGCGCGGCGATTTCCGCATCCCGATGAAAGAGTTCGAAGAAATCTCCCATTCGAAACAAAAGGATCTTATCCTCGTGCGCGGACTTGATGTCCCAATACTGACTCATCAAGGGCGTCAACTTTGCCGTCGGGATTGAGTGGCTATTCCCCAGATTCGAGTTCGATTCTGAATTTTTATCCGCGGCGTTTGGAAACGTTTCGACTTGCATCATGACTCTATGGGCTATCTTAGCGATCTCAATGGGTCAATCCCAACACCCAGACGTTCGCCCAGCGTGATTCTATTGAATGACACGGGGCTTCGTAAAAAGGTGCGCCGCGTATTTTGGTAGCGCATCTGCGTCACCGCAGGTGACGCAGA
>JAMPXM010000219.1 GCA_023701225.1 Pseudobdellovibrionaceae bacterium
CCTTCGACAGGCCAAGCCTTTGTTCAAGAATGCCAGCACCTCCTTCATGCACAAGCGCACCTCGGACTTGAGCAAGTGATCATGCGCTTGGATCTGAGAGCTCCTCTCACGCCTCAGACACGGAAAGCCCCTGGACGCTTACGGCGCGCGTGGATGGAAGATTTCAATGTCCTGCGAGGCTGGGCCCAAGCCATGGTTCTAGAGCTAAAGCTCTATGAAGCGCCGCACGAAACAGCCGAAGTTATTCGTCGCGCCGTCGAAGGCCGCCGATATTTCGTGTGGGACAACGGCGGCCCCGTCGCCATGTTCGGGCACAGCGGCCACACGCCCCACGGCGCTAGAATCAATTCTGTTTATGTTCCCCCCGCGCATCGCGGCCGGGGCTATGCGACCGCTGGCGTCTGGCAACTCTCTGAACTTCTAAGACAATCTGGAAAATCCTTCGCTTGTCTTTTCGCTGATCGACACAATCCGCAAACAATCCGGATGTATGAGAAGCTCGGTTACAAAATCATCGGCGCACTCGACGAAACGCGCTTTGTCCACGGTGAATGAGAAGCGAATTGTTCGGTCATTTTGTTCGGTCAATTTGTCCGGTCAAATTGTAAAGACATTGTTTTCTTTGTGTTGAGATCGACGTTGACCGTTGCGGCGCTTTCCGGCAACTCTCGATTCCGGTTTTTCAAGTCTCGAATGATATCGGAAATCAGGGGGTAAGAGACGTGAAGGATATCTTCAATCGAACCGTCGTGGTCGCGGCTCTAGGTTATTTCGTCGATATGTTCGATATCACCCTATTCGGTGTCGTGCGCGTCGCTTCGCTGCAATCGATCGGCATTACCGATCCGGCGCAGATCCTCGAAAAAGGAGTGCTCCTATATAATCTGCAAATGATTGGCATGCTCTTGGGCGGCATCGTTTGGGGCATCCTGGGTGATAAGCGCGGCCGACTTTCCGTTCTCTACGGTTCGATCCTTCTTTATTCCCTGGCCAATCTCGGCAACGCCTTTGTCACGGATTTGACGAGCTACGCAGTTCTGCGCTTCATCGCGGGCGTCGGTCTCGCGGGAGAATTGGGCGCGGCCATTACGCTTGTCTCGGAAACCATGAGCAAAGAAAAGCGCGGCTACGGAACCACAGTCGTCGCCACTTTGGGTTTGTGCGGATCCGTCGCGGCCGCTCTCGTCGGCAAGTATATGAGCTGGCAAACCGCTTACTTCGTCGGCGGCGGACTTGGATTGCTTCTCCTGGTCTCGCGCATTCGCGTGTTCGAATCCGGCATGTTTGAGGGTCTGAAGACATCCTCGCACGCTCGCATGGGTGACGTGCGTTTGCTCTTGAGCGGCGCGCGTCCCTGGCGTTATCTCGCATGCATCCTCGCAGGTGTGCCGATTTATTTCATCACCAGTATCCTGATGACCTTCGCACCCGAAATCACGGCCGGTCTTGGCGTCCAGGGTACGGTGACCGCGGCCGACGCGCTCTTGTACGGTTCCATCGGTTTAGCATTGGGTGATTTGGCCACGGGCGTTTTGAGCCAGAAGCTCCGCAGCCGCAAAAAAGCCGTCGCCTTGGCGCTCTCGACCGCCGCACTGCTCATGATGATTTATGTTTCTTTAGACGGAATGTCGATGACCACCTTCCATCTGCTCTGCTTCGGTCTCGGTCTTTGTGCTGGCTACTGGGCTGTGCTGGTTACGATGGCCGCCGAGCAATTCGGCACCAATATCCGCTCCACCGTCGCAACCACGGTTCCGAACTTCGTACGTGGCTCAGCCGTGTTGATCACAATCTCGTTCTCAACGCTCAAAGGTCCGTTTGGTGTCGTCAATGCGGGACTGATCGTAGGCGCGGCTGTCTTCACCCTTGCGCTGACCGCGCTTTATTTCATGCGCGAAACTTACGGTCGTGAATTGAATTACCTGGAAGGCGTGGACGAGGATTCATCGACGGAGGCGTCTTCGGAGCCACTGCTCGCGGTCAAGCCCTCCAATGTGAGCACGACAGGGTAATGGTCTGACGGAAGCAGCTTCTTTTCATTGAGATTGCGCGGTGGGGGAGCGACGAACCCCCATTCGTCTTTGTAGCGATAGACAAAGGTCTCGTTTTTTACGATTCGTCCCTGCAATTGCGGCGAAACGAAAATGTAATCGAGCTGCCGGCTCTGCGAGGAATTTCGGCCGATCTGCATGAAGGTGTAGCGGTCGGCGAGCGGGACCTGCGCGATTTCCAAGACATCCATAAGGCTCGTATCTCGATAGATCGCCTCGAATTCCGGGTCCGGTTTTTGTTTTTGCGCCAACCCGTTGAAGTCGCCGGCGATCAGGATCGGCGTCTGGCCGCCGAGATCGCTTTCGATTTCAGAATAGATCTTCATGAGCTTTTCCAGCTCCGCTTTGCGCCGGTCGCGCCCTGAGGGATCGATGCGATCACGGTCGAGCTGTGATTTCAGATGCACGAGCATCACGACCAAAGCCGGCTGTACTGCGCCCTCCTCGAACAGGCGCAACTCTAGAACATCACGCGAGAATCGATGACTGTTGATCCTTCCAGAGGGTCGGTCGGTGTAACCGGTCTCCTGAGTCTGGCGCTCATGTGGATAGAGGAAGTCGATGGAACGATGCTTGTGAGAAATCAGGTCGTATTTAAATGGCAGCGACTTTTTCACCAGATAACCGAGATCGATTCCCCGGTCCGAATTGCCTTCGATCAGATGCACTTTGTACCGATCATCGAGAAAGTGCCGATTGAAGTTTTCTAACGACTCCCGCCCTCCGACCTCGCAGAGCATGAAGATGTCGGCATCGATTTCGTGAAAGACTTTGGCGAGCGCGCGGACTTGCTCAAGCGGCTTATTGCCGGTCGTCGAAATGGTCAGTGATTGCCATTGGTCCTCGGACAAGCGTGATAAGTCCTGACCTTGGTAGTGATCGAGCAGGAGAAACAAGTTCTCAACGTTGAATTCGGCAACCCGCAGGCGAAGATCTTCGAGCCCACCCATATCCAAAAGCCTACACGCTTGGTGGCAAGAAGTCAGGAGCGAGGGCCTTCACGTCACGACGTCCGCCGAGGACTAGTTTTCTGGGGCCGCGTTGACCCATTGAAATCGCTTTTTCGATAATGAGATCATGGCGATACTCGCGCAGTTGGCATCGATCGACAATTTAGGCATCCTTGCGACCCTCGAGAAGCTGGCTGAAGCGTATCGTGAAGGTCGCCAAAATCCACAATCACCGTCCCCGTTTTCGACCCTGTTCTTGAAGTCGGGCCTTTCGATGCGCGGCCATATCTTGGCGCTTTCGGCTGATTCCGGACCCCGGTCGGTCTTGTTTTTGATCTTAGATCCGAAGGCCTTGGAGCCAGGTGATCTCACCTACGTTCTCGTTTCTGAAATCGCGGGTGTCACCGTCCACGGTGCCGCGGCCATCGTCGATCAACTCTCCGACGGCCGAGTTGCGCGACCGATGGGGCCGCCTCCGTCGCGTGGGGACCTCACGCGTACGCTCAAAGCCATGATCGATGAACTCAATCAGATCGTCGAAGGCAAGATGGCGGCCGATCTCAACGGCGTGCCCGAGAACGCGTCTGCTGAGATTTTGAATTCAGTCTCGCTCACGATCCGCGATCTCTACGCGACTCTTCGCAAACTTGCGTCTGAAGAACTTGGACGCCAGGCCTTGCACGAGAAGGGCTTTCATTTTTCGATCCGCGTCGGCGAAGAAGCGGTCGTGCAGATTCAAAAAAACCAAGTCGCGATCTCGATAGGAGTCCGCGGTGCTCATGTCGAGCGCGTCTCACGTGAATCCATGCGCGTGAATATCGAAGAGTTCTTGTAAGATGCCTCCATCACGACCGTCGTCGTCATCCCTATCGTCGTCGCTTGCATCACTGGCGCTGTTCACATCACCGATCGTTGGCGGAGCGCTCAAAGAGTCAGGCGCTTACTGGGTCTGCGAGAAAACCGGTACCAAGTTCCCGCTTCTGGACGGCGTTCCATGGCTGACCCCCGATCCGCAGCGTGCGATCGCCGACTGGCAAAACCGCGCCGAAGCCTTGATCGCGCACTTTGCGGATCAAATCGCCATCATGAAGGATGACCTCAGCCGTTGCCCGTCCGAACTCGGCCGGCAACGGATTAAAAAACTGCGGACGCTGACGATCCAACACATCGAGTTTCTCAAAGATGTCCTCGCGCCTCTAAAGCTCAAGGGCAAGCTCAACGCCCCACAAGCGGCGGCCTTCGGTTATCGTCTTCCCGCCAATCAGGGCCTACTTGGGTATTTTCAAAACCTGATCCGTGACTGGAGCTTAGAGACCGACGAAAACGACGCGCAGTGGGCTGCGCTTCGTGAAGCCATGAACGGTCTCGAGCAGCTCGGACGGCTCGCCGTTCTTGGCTCCGGCGGAAGTCGACTCGCCTACGATCTGCATCAGTCCGGTGTCTCGAGCGAAACCATCGCCCTGGATATCAATCCGGTTTTATTTCTGACGACGCGACGGATTTTGTCCGGCCAGGCCGTTTCGTTGGTGGAGTTCACGGTCGCGCCCAAAAACTTAGAAGCCACCGCGGCCACACGCCTCTGCCAAGTCCCTGAACCGGTGAAGCCAGGCTTCATGCAAGCGTTTGCCGACTGTTACCACTTGCCGTTTACTGACGAGTCGGTCGATACGGTGCTCACGCCTTGGTTGATCGATATTCTTCCACAACCGCTGGAAGTTCTTGTTGGCGAGATCAATCGCGTGCTCAAGCCAGGCGGCCAGTGGCTGAACACAGGCTCTTTGAATTTTCAGTTGAGTGATCTCACCAAATGCTACTCGTTGGAAGAAACGCGCGAGGTGATCGAGGGCCTTGGCTTTCGGATGGAAGCCTTGGTGCAATCCGAGATCCCCTATCTGCGCTCCGAACTGAGCGCGCATGGGCGCCTGGAGACAGTGACCACGTTTCGAGCAAAAAAGGTGGCGTCTCGGCCGACCCGCCCTCACCCAGATTCCCGCTCCGAATGGCTCCGCGACACGAGCATGCCGATTCCCGCAAGCCAGGTCGTCCAAGCGAGTCGGGTCATCTTTGACGTTCAGGCGTATGTCCTCGCTCAGGTCGACGGCTCCCGCAGTATCGATGCAATCGCCCTTTTGGTATCGCAACGCTATGGCCTCGCAGAAGACAACGCCCGTGAGGCCGTGGCCAATTTCCTTGCCCGAAACGCCGACGACGGCAGGGTGTAGGGACGTCACTTTTACGGATGCTCGTCAGCGGCCATAAGCCGGTGAAGGGACAGGAAAAACCGCAAATCCATGACCCACCACGGCCGCGCAGATTTAAAAAAATCCCGTCAGAAGAGCCTCTGATGAGCCAGAAAGCTTTTTTGTCTTCGCCAGAAACTCATTGATTTACTTGTCATTTTTTGATTCTCTTGGCCCACGCGCCGATGTAGCTCAGCTGGTAGAGCAACGCATTCGTAATGCGTAGGTCGCTGGTTCGAGTCCAGTCATCGGCTCCAGTTTGATTCATGCCAGATACTACCGCCAACACGTGGCACAGCCGACCCTGCGGATCTCGGTTCTCACTTTTTAAGGCCCAATTCAGGAGTGAGCATGGCGATTTCGATTGTTGAATTCGAGAATGCGTTACAAGCCCTCGGCGAAGCACTCGAATTCGCTCGAAAAAGTAACGATTCCGTTCAGTATAAAATCGCGCGCGACGCTACCATACAGCGCTTTGAATTCAGCGTTGAGCTCGCGTGGAAAACCTCCGCCAAAGTCCTTGGCA
>JAMPXM010000220.1 GCA_023701225.1 Pseudobdellovibrionaceae bacterium
AACCAATTCTCAATCGACTCCAATCCCGCTCGACAATCTAAAACTTGTGCTTGTGCTAGACGTGCGCTGTGCGCTTCCTCCCGCCGTGTGATTCACCAAGATCAACGAAGACGAAGATGGACGAGCGGTCGTCGTACCTTGAAGTTCGATATTGGCGATGAAGCTGACCTGTGACGTGCTCGGCGTCGTCCGCGGATCTCGCGGAGTGATAACGACGCTATTGACCTGCTGACCACAGCCAGCGGAAACAACAAGCATCAATAGGAACAAAAACCGACTCATAAACATCAACCTCAATCAACGTCCAACTTCCAGCGCAATCTTCACTGCACGTTCCACGACTCGCATTTGTCGATGACGGTGACAAAACTCTTCGAGCCGACTCGCTTCCAAACTTTGTTCGCTTCCGCACGGTCCTTGAACGGCCCCAGCACCACGCGCATCCAGCGCCGTAACGTGCGCTGACTCTGCCAGACGCAAAAACTCGGAATCAGACCCGCCTCAGCAAAATTCAGTTTTTCAAATTCTCCGAGAACAATGTCGCGACGATACGTCGTCGGCCCAAGCGAATGCAGCTGAACAAAAATTCCTCCGGTCCCAGCCGGCACGGAAGCGATCTCACGAATCACGGGTGACAAAACTTTTTCCGTAGTCACAATCTCCGAACCTCGATCCGGCGGTTCCTGAGACTCACTTGTTTTTTCATCCGCGACAACCACAGCCGCTTCCACGTGCGTGCCCGCGATCGCGACGGGAGGTTCAGATGACTCCACCGGAGCCACGGTGACGACCGGTACCGGAGTCGGCGCAACCGATACCGCAGACGCAACTGAAGGAGGCGGGACAATCATTTCGATTGGCGCAGGGCTCGGGGCTGGCGCCGAAGGTGACGCAATCGGCATCGCGATCACCGGTTCCGCTACGACAGGTTCCGTCACCGGCGGGCGAATGATGACCGGAGATGTCGCCACTTCGGACGCACGCGGCGTCACCTCGACAAACTCCTGCGGAGGAATCACTTCGCCATTCACCTTTGCCGTTAATTCCTTGAGTCCGGCAAAGTCGAGATCGCCGAGCTCAGGCCCGCTCTCGATGATGGTGCGCTTCTCGATCACCGTTTTTTTCTTCAAGACATACGGACCGTTCACCCGGCCGGAGGCTCCGCTGGCGAGGACCTCCAATAGTCCACGAATCTTCACGAGCTCCTGGTGGATTTCTTTTTGGTATTTGAGCGTTTCGCTTTCATCTTCGCGACCACCCATCGTCATGACCGTCGGTTTGACCGCCACGCGCGCGCTGCTTTCACCATGACCAGAGAAAACGACGTTCAAGTGCGAATCCGCCGCTGTATCAAAGGCCTCTCGGCCCGGAAGCCAGCGTTCAAACACTTTTCCGTCCGAGGACGTCACGCGCACAAACTGAGGTTTGGATTTGCACTGAACAAGAACCGGAAGTTTTTCGGAGATGACTGAATCGACTTCCACTTTTGCCGACGAATCATTGGCGTTAATGAGTGTCGCACAGTTCGGCTCTGATGCGTCCGCTTCGAACGTACCAAACCATAGGCTGAGGCATGTCAATGCTCTGCCAACCCTTCGAAACTGCACGACCTTCCTCTCATCGAGAGTGTTTATAGTGCTTACGTCAAATTTTCTCAGATTCTTAACAAGGTTGTCATAAACCTCTTTTATTCTTCTCAATTCAGGACTTTTAGATGTCTCGATCTTTGTCAGAAAAAGGAAATCGAGCTCGACCCGACCTCGATTCGGAACCGATCATGAGCGAATTCAAGCTATAAATTATTTTGCTTTGGTCCAGGTCGCCATTTGACATCAGAATGAGACACTCGGAACATCAGAGTTTGATGCGCAAAGCGTGGCTCGCCTTATTAGGCCTTCTCATCATCAATGCAGGAGCATCGGCGGAAACAACCGCTCTTGGTGCGCCTCCCGGCGGCGCCTACCTGGAATTCCCGATCGGGCGATTTCAAGAATCCGATCCTCCCGTGCTCTTTCGGTGGAAGTTGGCGCACCCAGCGCATTCGATCTCGCTCAAAATCTACCGTGCCGACGAACACTGGAACTTCAATACCTCCATCGACCTTGCAGGGCGCATCGATTTGACCGCGCAAACAGAAACAGCCGCCTGGAGCCAAGAACGATTACCGATCGGGAAATATGTTTGGGCTGTTGAAGTTTTCCAAGCTGGCGAGCCAAAGCCAGTGACGGTCGACACGGCACAGTTTGAAATCGAACGGATGCAATATTTCGACTTGCGGACACATCGTATCGGCCTGCTCTTCGGATTCGGCCGCGGAAGTTATGTCAGCGAAGATCCCTCTTACACGCTTTCATATAAAGTCACTCCCACTCACTACGGAGTCACGTACAGCCAGCCGATCCGCGACAAGGGCGTCGTCAATACCCGACTGGTTTACAGCGACTTCACCCTGCAAGGCCGCTTGCAATCCTCATCTCAAGTCTCGGTCGATTACTTACACGACGTCAGTGCCGTTTGGCGCCGTCATCGTATTTTTCTCGGCCCTTCTCTACGTGTTCTGACTCTTCCTCGCCAGAGGTCGTTAGATGGAGCGACGATCTCTACGCAAGATATCAGCTTCGTCGCGCCGGGCGCCGCGATCGCCCTTCACAAACAATTCGATCGACATTTAGGTCTCTACACAAAGCTGAGCCTGGAGCTACCGGTCACCGGATCGGCACCCGTGAAATTCTCTCCTGAAAACCATTTCCTCCAGGTGCGCGGCGGGCTTCTCTATAATCTGCTCTGGCCGATCGGTTTCGCTGGCGAACTCTTTTATTCCCAAGACAATGCCACGACCCATGACACGGGAGTAGACGTCACAACGACGCAATACAACTACGGCCTGCTCGCATTGCTTCTCTATGCCTTCTGAAGAGCGGGCCTTCTGAAGAGCGGGCTTTTTGCATAACAGACTTTCTAAACTGAGAGCGTTCTAAATAGAAGTCGGTACTCGAAGTGCTCAGCGAGCGGCGCGCTCGGATTCTAGCCAATTTCGATTGTTGAGAAAGTGCGCGTTCGAAGGTTGAATCTCCAGAGCTGCCTTCAAGAATTTTTCGGCTAAATCGAACTTGCGCATACGAATGTAGGAACTCGCGATGTTGTTTTGCGCGTTGGCATAGTGCGTGTCTCCGCGCTTCACCCGGCTCCAAATTTCTAAGGCGTCATCGAAGCGCTCGACATGGTAGAGCAACATACCCGCATCGATCAGCGCCTGGGAATCCGTCACATGACCGTTCCGAACGGCCGTCAGACGCTCCTGCGCCATCGGCTTGAGTCCAACTTTCGCCGCCTGTAGATTGTTTTTAGCCAACTCCATCGATGGCGCGAGTTCCAACGCTCGACCGCAGGTCACGATGGCTTCGAGGTAGCGCCCCATTTTATTTTGCTCAGCGCAGATGTTGTTCCATGGGATCGGGTGCTCCGGCTTGAGCGCCTTTGCCTTCTCGTACGACTCCAACGCCTCTCGACTGCGATTCGCTTTAGAGTAAAGCAATCCGAGATCGATCAAGTTCTCAAAGCTCGGTTGGCGACGCGCTTCAGCCTCTTTTTGCGCCAGGGAATCCTTTGATCCCACGCCTGGAGACGAACCCCGAGTGCAGCCGACCGCCAAAATCGAAAGGCAACAGACCGAAAGGCCACCCCGAACAAGCCACTTTTTCACATTCCACCTCGCTTTCCTCAGGCTATTGCCGCGGAAAGCGAAGATCAACACTCTGGAGGTACAGCCGGAGTCTGAAAACAAAAAAAATGGACCCGACTCGCGACCCCGTTCATGCTCTAATCGGATGCTATGAAACACGCGAGATTGATGGCCATCGGGCTTTTGCTGATGATGTCCGTTGTCATGATTCATAGTGTGCGCCAGGATACGGTCACGACCGACGAGAATCTGATGATTGGCGTCGGTCATCTGCTTCTCACCGAACGCTATTTCAAAGTCGGGTTCGAGCATCCACCCCTGATCCGGGATCTTGTCGCCGCGCCCCTCGCCTTTATGGACTTAAAACCGGCAAGCGAGTTCTTACGCGAGCGCCCAGCACATCAAAATCTTTCGGACTTCGCGTTTAATTTCGGTGAAAACTTTCTGCTCCGCCAAACCCATCCCCCAGAAGACATTCTCTTCGCGGCGCGCCTGCCTGCGATCCTGGTCGCCTTGAGTTTGGGACTCTTGCTCTTTCACACGACCGCCCTTTACTTCGGTGCCCGAGCGGCACTTTTTGCAACGTTGCTGTACGTGTCGTCGCCGTTTTTTTTAGCGCACGGACGGCTCACGACCATGGATGTTCCGTCTGCTCTGGCCGTGCTCGCTGCGCTCTGGGGCTTCCTCCGTTTGCTGCATGAGCCGCGCCCCAGACAAGCGGTTCTCTTGGGCCTCATTCTTGGCGCTGCTCTTCTGGTCAAGTTTCCTATGGTCAGCCTGATTCCGTTTCTGACGGTGCTTTATATATTCGCGAGTGTTCAACGCCACGTTCATCCTCGCGTGATATGGCGTCACTTTCTTCTCGTCGCCGTGATCAGTTTCGCTCTTTTGTATGTCACGTACTGGTATCACCTCATCGGCTACCCTCATGCGGAGCACCTCTCGGATATCCAATCCAATATCCAGTCCAGCCGTGCGGATGTTGCCGAGAAAATGACCTGGATTCTACATCTGGCGGAATACGAAGCTCTTCGCCCGCTCGCCCATTACTTTTATGGCCTGTATTGGCAAATGCTTCGAACCGGGGTTTTCGGTTACTACTTCGGGGAGGGATCATTCAGCAGCTGGCCGAGTTACTACCTATTCGGATTATTTTCGAAAAATCCCGAGCCTCTGATCGTGATTTGGTTCGTGATCACCATGATGGGCCTGTGGCGATGGCACGGCGCCTGGCGCGCGCACGGCCTGCGCCTGACTCAAATCCGTGCGTGGCTATCGCCATCGTCGATGCGCGGGTGGGCCACGCTGTGCTTTTTATTGTGGATCGTCTTCTATCTCGTGATTCTCATTTTTTTCAACGCCGGCAACTCCGGTACCCGCTATCTCATACCCGTGTTGCCACCCTTGATGATTTTGACCGGAGCGGCGCTGTCGGCTCTATGGGACTTCGGCGCAGGCCGCTCCCGAATCCTCGTCCGGGGCGGACTGGCCATCCTCATCACGCTCCAGATGATATCCGTGTTCCGAGTCCATCCGAGTTACCTGTCCTACTTCACTCTCTATCTCGGCGGCCCCACTCAGGCTTCCACATATTTGATCGATACCGATGTCGAGTGGGGCCAAGACATTCAGCGACTCGCGCAATGGGTGGAGACTCAAGGAATACAATCCATCCAGGTCGCGACTGGTTTCGAGTACATTCCCGTGGGTGGCGCTCCCGTGCCGTTCTATTTCAGTGATTCCGTTTACCGTCATTATTTGGGTGACCGTTATCAGGCCTACTCTCCGCAGCACCAGACGAACGGTTGGCTTGCCGTGCCCGGCCGCATTTTGAAATGGGGACAGGCCCGACCTGCCACCAAAAGTGGCTGGTACAGCGAAAGCTTTCGCTTTTTGGAGAACCGTGAGCCAGTCACTGTCATTGGCGGCTCAATCTGGGTTTTCGAGCTCTAGAGCGTTTCCGCCAAAAGGTGCGCCGCATCTCCAAAGGGTGCGCCGCGTATTTTGGTAGAGTACCTGCGTCATTGAAATGACGCAGGT
>JAMPXM010000221.1 GCA_023701225.1 Pseudobdellovibrionaceae bacterium
CAGCACTCTTATATCTGCCCGGAATGATCGATACCGATAGTCAGACGATGGACTCTTATTGGCGCTGGTGGGTCGTTCACTTGTGGGTCGAAGGCGTGTGGGAACTGATCATGGGTGCGATCCTGAGCTTCTTGCTGATCAAACTCACGGGTGTGGACCGCGAGGTGATCGAAAAGTGGCTGTATGTGATCGTGGGCTTCACGTTCTTGTCGGGAATCCTCGGAACCGGTCACCACTACTATTACATCGGCACACCTCGCTACTGGTTGATGATCGGCGGTCTTTTCAGCGCGCTGGAGCCGCTCGCGTTCCTCGGCATGGCGATCTACGCGATCGGCATGGCGAAAAAAGGCGGTCGGACTCATCCCAACCAAATCGCGCTCTCCTGGACGGTCGGGTGCGCGGTGATGTCTTTTGTTGGCGCGGGTTTCTTGGGCTTCGCGCACACGATACCAGCGGTGAACAAATACACACACGGAACTCTCGTGACGGCGATGCACGGTCACATGGCTTTCTGGGGCGCTTACGCGATGCTGGTTCTGGCGATCATCACTTATGCTATGCCGCTCATGACCGGGCGCAAACTCTACACGCGACCGGCGGCGAGCTTCGCATTCTGGACCTCGAACATCGGCATGACATTCATGACACTCGCCTTTGCGATCGCAGGAGTCGCTCAGGTGTACTTGGAACGAAAGCTGGGCATGGATTTTCTGCTCGTGCAGAAAGAAGTCGAAGTGCACTTCCTCGGCCTCACGCTCGCGGCGGTGTTATTCACGCTCGGGATCAGCGCGTTCATTTGGAATTTCATCGGTTATGGTTTACCGAGTCGTGAGGCCGTAGGAGTGGAGATGAAGGAGGCCGCATGAGCCGGCCCTACTACAAGCCGATTGCGGATGAAGTCGAGATCTTTCGCGCTGCCTATGCGCAGCGCCTGCCGATGATGCTCAAGGGCCCGACGGGATCGGGGAAATCCCGCTTCGTGGAATTCATGGCGCACGAACTTGGCCGGCCGCTGATTCAGGTTTCTTGCCACGACGAAACATCAGCCGCGGATTTGATCGGTCGGTTCTTGCTCAAAGGGGGGGAGACGGTGTGGCAAGACGGTCCCGTTGCGCGCGCAGTGCGCAGTGGGGCCATTCTTTATTTGGATGAAATCGCCGAAGCGCGCGAAGACGTCGTTGTGATTCTTCACTCGCTCTCGGATCACCGGCGCGAGATCTTCATCGATCGGACGGGTGAAAACCTGAAAGCCTCAGCCGAGTTCATGATGGTGGTGAGCTTTAATCCGGGCTATCAAAAAAGTCTGAAGGAGCTCAAACCTTCGACGCGGCAACGTTTTGTCGCTCTCGACTTCCGGACACCGCACGAAGATGTGGAGACGGAAATCGTACAGACGGAATCTGGCGTTGATTCCAAAATGGCGCTCAAGCTGGTGCGCTTCGCCAATAAAGTCCGCGGTCTGCATGAATTGGGACTCACGGAAACCGTGTCGACCCGACTTTTGGTCGACGCGGGCAAGATGATCAATGCCGGAATTGGTCCGAGAAAATCCTGTGCGGTGAGCGTGGTGTCACCATTGACCGATGACTTAGAAATTCAGGAGACGCTGAGCGAGTATATCGCGTTGTCGTTTTAGCCTATGAGCTGGAGCGAGGGACTCTATCAAAAAGCGGAGAAGTGGATTCATGGTCTGAACCAGAAACGACAGGGCCTCGGCGTCGGCGCCGATCTCGTCCGATTGGACGACATGAAGAGCACCTTGCACCTCTGGGCGGCGCTGCTCTCGGGACGGAACTGGACGATTCAGGAATCCGAGGACTGGCCGTCGCGTGATCCCGAGCGGTTGTATCTGCCGCCGCAGCTTGAGATCTTCGGAAGTGTCGAGAGCAATCGGCGCGCGTACTTTTACATCGTATCCAATCTGGTTGGCGCGGACGAAGCTCACTTTCCAGAATTGATGCGTTGGCGGAAACTTCTGCAGCAAGACTCGATCCTGATTGAGCTCCAGCATCCGCTCGCATACGGACTTCTGATGCGAACAGAACCGGTTCTGCCATTGGTGGATCCGCCTGCGCACGATTTGGGACAGCCGAATTTCAAAAATTTGCTTCACCTGTGGGTCGCCAACGAATTGCAGCCTCAGCGTCACTCCAGGGACATGCGTGCCGGAGAGGGGACGCGCGCGGAGCGCGCGAAGACGGAAAAAAAGAAGGCCGCGCGCAATCGTATTCAGATCGTTCAAGAGATGAATAAGCCCGAAGCCGACAATCCTCTTGTGCACAGTTTCGAGAAGTTGCACACGGCGGATGACTACAATGGCGGTCAGAAACAACAGGACGGAGACGACGAGCTCGCGGATCACGCCGAAGCCCTGGAAGAACTCGATCTGCGTCAAGTGATCCGCTCGCCGGAAGCGACACGCGCAACGCTCAAGGGCGATTTCGCCATGGATATCGAGGTTGCCGACAGCGCGGAAGACCCTTCGGAGGCTGGCCCTTCCCATATTTTATATCCCGAGTGGAGCGAGAAACGACAAACCTATTTGGAAAATTGGGCGCGTGTCGAGTCCGCGCCCGTGAAGATTCTCGGTGGCCATTCCCGTGTTGGTGAAAATGGAGGCTCTGCCTCGGACTTCAGCTCGGCCGATGTTGCTACCTTCAATGTGGCGAAAGTCAAGAAGGCACAGCGGCGAGAGATCGAGGCCTTGCGCAAATGTTTTCACACTCTCTTTCAGTCGCCGAAATGGAAAACGCGTCAGTCCGATGGGGCGGAAATCGACATCGATGCTGTGATTGACCTTTTGGCGACGCCGGCAGGACATCGCGGCCAGAACCTTCAGGTTTACATGGATCGGCGCAAGGATCTCGATCCACTGTCGCTCGTGATCTTGTTCGATCGCTCGTTGTCCAGCGATTCCTGGATCGAGAACCGGCGAGTCTTGGACACGATCCGTGAATCTCTCGTGATTATCGGGAGCGCTCTTGAGAAGTTCCCGCTCGACGTTCAGCTCGCCTGCTTCTCCAGCTTCACTCGGAGTCGCGTGTGTTACGACGTCGTCAAAGACTTCTCCGAGCCATGGCGTCTGGGGTTCGAGCGCCTGCCTTGGATCGAGCCACAAGGCTATACACGGATCGGTGCAGCCTTGAGGCATGCCTCTGCTCAGCTTCAAGAGCGTCGTGGCCGGCACAAGTGGATCATTCTGTTGAGTGACGCCAAGCCGACGGACTATGACGCATATGAAGGCCGGCATGGGGTTCGCGATGTGCGTAAGGCGATCGCGGAAGCCAAGGCGTACAAGATCGGTGTGCGCTGTTTGTCGATCGAGAAGTCCCAGCGCCAAGAGCTGGCGGAAATGTTCGGGTTGCGCGGCTATGAACTCTTGCTGCAGCCCGGCCTCTTACCGTTGCGCCTGGGTGCGCTCTTACGCAGCTTGGTGCAAGCCGCGCGTTGATCGTGGGAATGTCGGCTTAACAGTGGGTCTGTGTGTCCAGCGGGCGGAAGATTCTCCAGCCGAGCGCGGCCGCCCACATTGTGAGTCCGCATATCCAAAACCAAGCGGCGATCACGACGAGTTGAAAGGAATGATTGGAAAAGAACCGCGCCACGGCAGCGAGAATCAAGGCTCCTACAATCCAGTAAAAGGCGTGCAGTTGCGCTTCCAACATCAGGTTGAAACCGCCGTGGGCAAGGACCACCCGCGAGGCGATCATCAATGTCATCAGGCTGAGGCCGGCGATGAAGGTGAGATGAAAAAAGTGAATCGTGTACGAGGGAAAGGCCGCGTATCCGACAAGTCCAAGAATCGTGCACCAAGACGAGATCCACAGACCGTGCGCCAGCTTGGTAGGATTTGCCGGACGGCGATGAAGGTTCCAAATGCGAATCGCGATCCAGAGCGCCGTTCCGGCCCGGAGCCAGGAACCGAACTGAGGTGGACCAAAGGCCTCGAGGCCGTAAGAAATCAAAAAGAGCGCGCCCAAATAAAGAAACGGATTGCGCGGTGAAACGACCCGATGTGACTCGCTCGGCATCACGTTCGGCAAAGCCCCCCAGCCGAGGAGCGCGGGGATCAGTCGGCTCCCGACGCCGAGGACGAGCGAGAGCATGAAGCCCTGCTGGAACAAAAGCCGCGCCAGCAGGAACCATGAATCACTGAGAAGTTCCAATAAGAGACCGAGCTGCATGATCAGTCCGACGAGGCCGCACAAAAGACCGATGCCGATAAACACAAATGGCTGCGGTGGTGACACGCGAAGTTTCAAAAAGCGGACGGCCGCGAACTTGATCAGGCCAATAAAGCTGATGATCAGCGCGCAAGTCACGAGCACCTGAATATGCACACTTGCCGCGGCCAATGGCAGCAAGAGCAAGGGAAGAGCCACAAAGGACAATTCCGCGATCGAGGCCTGAGGACTGCGGGTCATGCGTGGTATCGCGGTCATGAGAAAGCCAAACGCGAACGCGCCTAAAAAGCCGCCGACCATGATTTGCGAATGCAGCCAAATCGGATATGTCGCAAGAAGGCCTAGGGAGAAGAAAATCCACAAAAACACACCCCAAAAGCCAAAGGCGAGACCGATCGGAAAGAAAACACGATAAGGTTCGCGCGTCAGTTGATCCATCTTGTTTTGATGATAACGTCAATGCCGATCGAACCGATATGATCGCGATCAGGCTTGTGCGTCAGGCGCGCGGGACTCCGGCGCGACTATTCTTCGCTGAGAACTTGTTCCAAGGCGGAACGATTCACGATCACGATATGCTGCTCGTGGGTTTCGATCCAGCCTCTCTGTGTCCACTGGCTCAAGGTACGAATCACGGTCTCCACCGTGGTCCCGACGCGTTCGGCGACGTCTTTGCGAGAGAGCTTGAGGCTGAGGCGGTTGCCGAAGTTCTTTGGCTGTTGATCGAGCGTACGGAGGAGAAATTTCGCGACCTTCTGCGGGACGCTCGAGACCGTCATGGATTTGTCGTCTTGAAACTCCAGCATCCGATTCATGATGTTCACATTGACCGCGCGCGCGACCAAAGGATTCGCCTGCCAAGAGGAGAGATAGCGCTCGCGGGGTATTTCGATGAGGCCAGAGTCTTCCATTGCGACTGCCGTGAGGGGGAAGCGCGGATTCTGATGCGTCATCATGGCCGCACCGAGAAAATCGCCGGTGCGAAGAAAGCACATGACCACTTCTTTGCCCTGAGGAAGAATGCGCGTCATTTTCACGGCGCCATATGAAATGACATAACACACGTGGGCCGGATCTCCGCCAGAGAAGACGAGTTGACCTTTCTCAAAGCGTTTAAATGAGAGCCCCTCGCTCAAACTCGTGAGCATGGACTCATCGATATCTTGAAGCGCGGGAATTGCTCGTAGCTTCGCTACAATGTTCACCATGACGGACTGAGGCATCACAAAGAGCCTATACCGAAGCCCAGCATCAGTAAAGCTGGCAAATGGGGCAAAATAGCTCGGGTCCGTGTTGTTTTGTCTTGCGCCGGGAGCTGATAAGAAAATGAGGCCCTGGGGAGCCCGGAACGAAATTTGAATGACCTGATAATCATCTCGCAAGGAAAGGAGCGATGAAATGGCACTCTTGATCACGGCTGAGCACATTGATCTTTCCGCGGAAAACAAAGAGGAAATCGCAAAAATTCTCGGCAAGCTGGAGGCGATGCTGCAGGAGGAC
>JAMPXM010000222.1 GCA_023701225.1 Pseudobdellovibrionaceae bacterium
CTGTGGTATTTCCGAATATTGCTTTCGGCGAATCAAAAGCAATTGAACACGCGTCCACGGCCGAGGCCGAAAACGGCGCCACGGCGATCGCAAGCAACAGGAGACCAGCGCGGATCCTGCCCATCTTACTGACCTCTTCGCTCGTTGAGCCAAGTCTGCATCTTCGCTGAATCCACGAAAATCGACTTATAGGCCTGTGGGTAAAGTTGAATCGTCTCGACTTGCTCGCGCAGCACCTTCTGAATGTGATTGTGTAAAACACGAACCAAATTCTCGGCTTCCCACTTCATTTGTTCGAGCGACTCGCGCTCCCGCGTATCCAATCGCTCCTGCAAACCCGATATGTCCTTCTCGACCACTCGGAACGTGAGTATCCCGTCACTCCCGTACTCCGCCTTCACCGAGTAGGCGAAATTCGCCGTCAGGAACATCTCCGCAAAAGATTCGAGATCCTTATGTTGAAACGTGTAAGGCTGAGTCAGCTCGGTGGCGGGTGTTCCCGCGAGTACGCGATTCATTTGCACTGTCGCCGAAAGCTCCTCGAACACAATTGAAGCCAACGAACGGAAGCTTTCTCCACGCGTGTTCATAAAAAATCCGGGATAGGTGTTACTATCGCTCAAGTGGTACTGTCGCTCCGTATCGGACTTTGCTACGGCTTGTGACATGAAATCCTGATAAATCGCCGCCAGAAGCTTTCTGTCGTTTCGCAGGTATTGAACACGCTTGTTCAGAGGGCTCAGTGCAGAAAGAAACAACGGACTGTGCAGCTCGGGCTTAATACCGAGGTATATGCGTGCGTAGAAGTCTTTCAGATCTTCGATCGCCAATTTATTGAACGCATAGGCCTTCCACTGGATTCGGTCATGAATCGGAAACGCGGTCGAAAAGCTCCCTTGGCTGACCATGAATTCACCGGGAGTCGAGTTGGTCGTGATAATCATCGCGATCAAATTTGAATCCACGGGATCACCATTGAATAGTTTTCTCTCATTCATTAACGACAGCAAAGAGGTGCGCACGCCCGGAGGCGCTTTCTCGAACTCATCCAATAGCGCAAAAAACACATCTCGCGCGGACAGGCTGCCGGTCCGGTTATAGGTGTAGCCTTTGCCCTGTTCGATCGCCTTCAAATCCAGACGACCGACGATATCCCCTTCGGTACTCATCGGGTGAAACTGACGAATCCAAACGGCGCCGGATTGTTTAGGATCATTTGGCAGGATATGCGCCATTAACTTGTTCGCGTCCGCAAGTTGGGCCTCGCCGATTGATTCTAACTCGCGATTCAAAATCATTCGCGAAAGCATAGTCTTCGCCGATCCCGGGGGGCCATAGAGCATCAGGTTTCGGCGAGCCGCGATCGTCTTAAAAATCGCCTCGACCGTCGTCGCCGAGTTACGAAAATGGTAGGTCAGCTCCTGAAACGCCAACTGGGCGGACTCGGCGGACGCCTGTATGATCGCATCTTCGCTTCCAGTCTTCAGTGCCGCGCGCAACTTCGCTTCGGCCTCATCACCCGCTGCTTTAAAATGCTTTTCGGCATCCCTATACTCTTTTGCGTCCACACGCGTGAGAGGGGTGCGGGACAAGCGCGAAATTTGGGAATTCACAGCCGCAAGAAATTCAGATTGGAATTCCTTGATTTCGGCCAACTGCTCCTTCGACTCTGTTCTCAATAACGACTGCTGTCCATTGAGCAAATTTTCGATTTTGCCGGTCGCCTCATAGCGAGTCTCGAGATTTCCTTTGGCCTTGCGAAGAAAGGCTTCGTGCGCGCGCGCCAGTCGAGCGTTCAAATTTTCGTACCTCCGAGACTTCGCCTCATCGACGAAGATCACCTGATCGAGATCCAAGCCGACGCCCAGCTCTCTCGCGACTTCAGCACTCGGAATATTAAGACGCCTCTGCTTCACATCAAAATACAGACGGCGCATTTGTCCATCTTGAGCCGACTGGTAACTAAACACCTGAGTCGCCGGATCGTAGTGTCCTGTCGAGATCGCATGCTCTGTCAAATTCCGTTCTGATGCGGTCAGTTGACTGGTTTTTTTACTCCACCCTACGTTGGACTTCGGAAACGCGATATCGGCTTGCGATACATCGACCGTGAAGTCCGATTCATTTCCATAATCAAACTGAAGGAATTGAATCCGTCGGCCCATTTTCGAAACAAATTCGTCCGGACCACCCTGCAAAAGAGCCGGAGCCAGGTCCACCAAGTCGCTTGCGGTCATTTGCAAACGCATTGACTCAGCTGGTACGCCTTTGAGCAGCTGGCGCATTAAGAATCCTGACGTCCAAAGCGAAACAACTTTTGAGTTCACGCGAATGGAGCCGGAAAACGGAGGATAAAACTTCGCCGGCTGCCCTGTCTGAGCGGCCTCTCGTTGGGCCTCATTCAGACGGTTGGTATAGATGAGATCCATTTGCAACGCGGTTTCCGCTGCTGCATCGAGAACCTCTTTAGGAATTTCGATTTTCTTTAAAAGCGCGCGAAGGTTCCGCAAGTCGATGACGGTGTACTTTTTTTGCCCGCGAGTCGCGCCGACCTTCTCAAGAAACAAAAAGGCATCCTGTGCACTCGCACTCACATTGACGACGTGGAACTTGACGGTGAACCGATCGACCAAGGCGCGCCGTCCACCGATTTCATGAGGCTCGCCTTCAGAAACCAACTGACCGAGAGTCGCATTGGTCGTAGCGGAAACAGACTCTAAAAGAGTTTGAATGACCTTATTTCCTGCTAGCGCCTGGCGCTCATTTAATATCGATAGCAACGTCATTTGCAAAGCGGGGGGCGCTTTTTCAACCTCATCTAAAATGGCGAAAATGTTTTTCTCGGCGATCAACGCCTGGCTATAGTCGATTTCCCATTCTCCATCTTTGACGAATTTGAGTGGGTTAGGCCCACCCAAGATCGCTGATTCGCTCAAGAGCTGGTGAAACTGAATCGTGAAAAGCCTGTTCTTGGGATCCGAAATGGTTTCACGTTCTTCTTCGGCTATTTTCCGGACTTCACGGACCAGATCGACCATGTCCTTGGCGTGTGCCCGTCTCTCGGCTTCGGATTGACCGCGCATGCCAGCCATCTGTGCCTCAAAGACTTTGCGCATCGCAAACGTCTTACCGCCACCGCCACCACCGTCGGACAGCAGGTTCTCCCGCGACATGATCGCAGTACCTAAATAATAGAGAAAGTTTTCGAAACCATAAAGCTCGCTCGAAAGCTCAGCTAGACCTGCGCGCGAAATTTCCCATGCCGCATCGATCTTCGTCGCCGAAACGTCTTCGAATCCATCTCCGGGAAGCACAAAGCCAGATTTGGAAGTCCCATGGTTTGGCGTTTTCTGAAACAAGATATGGCACTGCGCGCTTTGAGGAGCGCTCCAGCCAGCCATCGGCACCAAACCCAAAACTATCGACAGGGATAACGACAATCGCAGCCGACTCAATCGTGGTTTTCGCATTCGTCCTCCGACACCAATACATTCAGAGCCCTTTGGGTCTTCCACGCCAAGATTTGCAACTCTGAGGCTCAATCAAATGCAATAGGTTGAATCTCAAGACCTCGCGCCAACTCATTCGACGCCGCTCGCCGGCCACTGTCTAAAGTCTGAACACGGAATTTTTACTCAGTTCGAACCTATTGAATTCAGACGAGGTCTGATTGCTGCTGTAAGGATTACAGGCGAGGCGGGCTCCCGAACAGGAACTTTCGGCCTCCTATTGCGGAGCCCGATGAATCGCTCCGCTCACTGAACATGGAGATATCGAGGACGAAGTATGTGCCGAACGCTTGCGATCATCCTGCTACTCCTTCTTGGCGCTCTACCAGGAGGACTTGCCCATGCGGTGAATACGAATCCGCACTCATGTGTCGATATTTTCGGCCATGGGCAGTCTGTTCATGCTCAAGCTGCAGCTCCATCGCTCCCCTCGGGACAAGCCCAGTCGGGACCCAAGACAACCGCTCCGTCTCCACGAACAGCAAAAAACGCTTCTCCTTCCACCACAGATAAGGTCAAAGACGCCGTTCATTCGACGATCGACGCCATTAAACGATTTTTCGGATTTAAAAAACCGAGTCGAGACCCAAAGGACCCGCAAGAGGCACTTCAAAAAGAATCCCAGTCGACGCGAGAGCGCGGGTCCTCCTCACAGGAAGGCCAAGGACAGCCCGGTGGTCCCGGCGAGCCAGGTGACGGCGCATCCACCTCCTCCCAACAACAGCAGGGAAGTCAGGGACAAGCCAAGCAGGCACAATCCCAACCGAGCCCTCAATCACAATTACTCGAGCAAAACGACTCGCAATACCAAGTCACAAACAAAGACGTCACGAACCAAGTCAAAGATGGCAAAAACACTCCGAACTACGCCATTGGGACGACGGCGGACGTTCCCATGTCGCGCCTCCGCGAAAGCATCTATGAGAACCTCGGCACACCATTGCGGAAAATGCCACATCTGAGAACGCCGGAACCTCCCTCGCAGCCATCTTCGAAGGTTTCGCCTCAGGCCAGTAAAAGCTTTCTGATCAACGAACAAGGCGCACGCACTCTTGTGATCGGCAAACCCTATGGAAAAAGGCCGGTTCTCGCTCAGTACCAGGACTTCCGCGTTCGGGCGAGCACGCCGGGCGAATATGTGGTGGAGAGTTTGAACTCCAATCCGCTTCCAAAGGACATTTACTTTTGGCTCGAAAACGAGCCGCCGGAAGTTCTGAATCCGCAACAAATTTTCGAACTCACGCGCAAGAGCGCCATCGCACAACAGCAGTGGCCAACGCACATTCATGACGGCATTCAATACGCACGCAAAAATGGCGGCCAAGATCCGCGAAAAGTCGCGCAGTCCTTATCCCGCTGGTTCCAAAAAGACGGCGGCTACGTTTACTATACGGATCCGAATGCATCCGGCCCAGATGGCTCCGCCGCCCCGGCTTCGAAAGAGCAGATCCCGATGGATCCGTTGGGTCTCGCACAAGCCAAAACCTTCAACTGCGACGGCGGTGCACAACTCGGCGCCATTCTGCTACGTGACTTTTTCAACTTACCGACTCGCGTGGTGGACGGCCGGCCTATCGCTGGCTCAAAGGTGATCAACAACGAACGCTACAATGTCGCGAACATCAACGTCCCTCGGCACGCTTGGGTTGAAGTGTGGATGAACAACGAGTGGGTGCCATTCGACTTCACGCCCGCGCAAGACAATCCGGAAAACGAACCGCAGAAGGACCAACTCGATCCGGCGGAAGATCCAACTGAGAATGACGACTCCAACGATGACGAGAACGCCGACAAATCAGGTCAGGAACAGGATCAAGACACCGATTCCGACGATGATTCGTCTTCGGACACCTCCGATCAACCGCGCTCATCCGATAAAAAATCATCTCGCGATGGAAAGTCTTCGAAATTGAAATCTGAATCAGAGGCAAACAGCGACTCGGCTTCGGATCCAAAATCGAAAGAGTCGGAGTCCAACCCGCGCCAACAATCGAAAAAGTCAGATGGCAGCAAGAAGCAAGAGCGATCTAAGGACGAATCTCAGTCCGATCAGAAGAAAGACGCCCAGAAATTTCCGTCCAAGGCTGAGCAAAAAACGACACCGAATAAGCCCCAGACGCAGAACAAGTCCAATCCTCAACCTTCCAACCCGAACTCCAAAGATTCGCA
>JAMPXM010000223.1 GCA_023701225.1 Pseudobdellovibrionaceae bacterium
AGAAGGACCCGTGAGCGCGATGAGTTCCCCGGAATGGAAGCTGGCATTGAACTTTTGAAGCAGCGGCGGCGCGCCCTGATATCCGAATGTCACATTCTCAAAGTGAAGTGTCGTCGCATCCGGGAACGGCAGGCTGATCCATGCCTGAGGGCCTTGCACTTCCCCTTGAGACTCGAGCTCGGCGAAGAGCGCCTCGACGCGATCCCGGCTGCTCTCCGCCCGGCCGAAGTCCGAGACGAATTGAGCGATCGAAGCGACGGCGCGGCTCAACGGACCGACGGCGACGAGAAAGACAGCCAATGCGCCGAAACTCAATTCGCCTCGCAAAATTAAAATTCCGCCGAGAACAAGCAAGACCGCGCGTAGCGCGTGGCGTGCGCCACCGGAGGCGGCAATCAGCGCCCCGTCGGCCTGTCGCACGTTCAGCACCACTTGCCCCGTTTCTTCGAGGCGACTGTGCAGAACTCGTGCGGCAAAAGATTCTAACGTCAAAGATTTGATAATCGGCGCGGCAGCGAAGAGGCGCATGGCTTCGCTTTCAAAATTTTGCGTCGCCGATCGCAAGCGTGCCGAATGAATACGCGTGGCCCGCGCGAGATACAAAGTCAGGTAATATGGCAGGGGCAATGTCACCAAAACTAAAAAGGCGAGGCTCGGCTGTAACCAGAGCAAGAGCGTGAACATGAGAATCAAGGTGGGCAGGGCGCGTGCGAAAGTCCCGAGGCCGCTGCCGATCAGAGATTCGAGTGCGCCTGCATCCGTCGACAAGTGCGCGATCAGATCCGACTTGCGTTTCCGATCCAAGTAACCTTGTCGGCGCGTGATCAAACGCTCGAACATCTCTTCGCGCAGCCGCTCGACGACGGCGTAGGAAACGCGCGTGCGACTGATCTGCTCGACCCACTCCAGAGCGGCCGAGGCCAGCAAGAGGAAGCCGAGCAAACCGATGGCCCACCACAGGAGGTGCTCTGTCGGACGACTTGTGAACTCAGTCAGGAGGCGTTCCGTGAGCGGGGTGATCGCGACGTTCGGGCGAGGTTGGAGAGTTCCAAGAAAACTGAAAATAAAGCCGTCGATGAGCACCATCAACGGAAGAGGCAGCGCGGCCGTGAAGATGGCTTGTAGGAGTAAGAGCAAGCTGGACTGCACGAGGCCGACGCGTTCGGCGCGCAAATGCTTTCGAAAATGAGTGTCGTCGTCCATGGAGCCTTTGCGAAAAATGACGTGCGAAGACGAACTTCTAGAGTTCTAGCGCAGGAGTTCTAGTACGGGAGCTTATGCATATGAGCTTCATGAAGCTCCGCATTAGGATCTCGCGTCCGCCTCCTCTGTTGTACACCTCGAAGGAGGGTGTGGGAAGCCCTTGGTTTTGGAGTCGTTCAAGTCCAATCGCGGGCGCGTCTTGAAATTGGCGCTGTGCCAAATCCAAAACACGCCCTAACATGGAGCCAGAACGCTCTTAAATCAGGGATATAGATGACTCGCTGGACTGCGCTCTTCATACTCACGGCCATCAATTTACTGAATTACATCGACCGTTACATCTTTTCGGCCTTGGCGCCGGCGATGCAGCGAGACCTCGGCTTTTCGGATACCGAGCTCGGTCTACTCGGGTCGGCGTTCATTCTTGCCTATATTGTCCTGGCTCCGGTGTGTGGCTGGTGGGGGGATCGTGGCTCTCGTTCAAAACTGATGGCCGCAGGTGTCGCCGTGTGGAGTTTATCGACAGCCCTGAGCGGGATGGCGCGAACATTCACGGGACAACTCTTCTCGCGAGTGGCGGTAGGCGTCGGGGAGTCCGCGTATTCCGTCATCGCTCCGTCGAGCATCGCGGATTTTTTTCCGAAGTCAGCGCGCGGCCGCGTGTTCGCGATTTACTCCGGCGCGATCCCGGTGGGGAGCGCATTGGGATATATTCTCGGTGAGCAACTCGAAAAAGCGTTCGGATGGCAAAAGGCTTTCTTTTTTGTCGGTGTCCCGGGTCTCCTCTGCGCGGCCGCTCTCTTCTTTTTACGGGATCCGAAACGCGGAGCGGAGGATGTGGCACACGAAACGGGCCCTGATTCCATTACGGATCATGAGTCCAAAAATCCATGGGCGGCATTTTTTAAAACTTGCGGCGTGCTCTTTCAGAACGGGGGCTTCAATGCGGTTGTCCTTGGCTACGCGGCGTATACCTTCGTGGTCGGCGGACTGGCCTTTTGGATGCCCGCCTACATCGATCGTTACTTTCACGTCAGCAACGGGATTACGATCTTCGGTGCCGTCACCGTGGTCGGCGGATTCATCGGTACGATGCTCGGCGGATGGTGGGCGGATCATATCGAGAAAAAGAGCGGCAATGGATTTTTGAAGGTCAGTGTTTGGTCGATGGTGTTCGCGGTCCCGCTCTTTGCGGTGATGCTCGCGATGGAGGATTTCAAGGCCTTCATGGTGGCGTTGTTTTTTATGGAGATTGCGCTCTTTCTCTGTATCAGTCCTCTCGATGCGGCCGTGATCACGTACGTGAAGCCCGCCATGCGCGCCACGGCGATGGCTCTGAACGTGTTTTTGATCCATGCTCTTGGCGACGGGATTTCACGCGCGCTGATCGGCTCTATCTCCGACCATTCGGGTCTGAAGACCGCTCTTGCTTTTTGCCCGTGGATATTGGCCTTGGCAGGAGTGATTTGGTTCGTTGGTCTGATCTTGTTCTGGCATCCGCTGAAGTGGCCGGAGAATGGCGTGCAGCCGACTCGGCTCATCGCGCATCGCGGTCTCTGGAAGCCGACCCGGCTACAGGAAAATACGCTTGCGGCGTTTCGCGCGGCTCGTGATCAGGGCGTGGGCATGATCGAGCTCGATGTGATGCTCAGCGGGGATGGGCGCGCGGTGGTGTTTCATGATTGGGATCTCAAGCGTCTCGGTGGGCGAGACACAGGGGTCGATCAGACGTCGGCCGAGCAAATGAAAGCGTGGGCGAATGCGCCGTTGCTTGAGGAAGTTTTGCGCGATCCCGGTGTACCGGACGCGGTGAACGTCGAACTCAAGTCGAATGAATGGCGGGACGGTCGGTTGGAACAAGAAGTCGCGCGCGTCGTCCGTGCCTGCGGGGCGGAGACGCGAGTGGAGTTCTCCAGCTTCAATCCGTTCAGTTTACGTCGGATCGCCCGACTTTTGCCAGAGGCTCCACGTGCGCTCTTGGTGACTGAGGAGGACGATCCGCGCAATAAAATCTATTTAAGAAAAATGTGGCTCGGATTTTACTGTCGCCCCCATTTGTTGCACTTGGACGAGGCGATGCTGAGTCGTGCGCGATTGAGCGGTTGGCGCGATCGGGGGATTGCAGTCATCGCCTGGACGGTCAACGACTTCGTTCGCGCCCGGGAGCTGCTGAGTTGGAATGTCCGCGGCATCATTTCCGACGAAGCGTTGGATCTGCCAGAAGCGCCTTCAAAGTCCGAAGCGTGCAAGCCCAGCTGAGCGGAGGACGCGCTCCAGCGCGTTCCCGATGGCGTGGGTGAGGGATTCAGACAGGCGATCGGCTAGGTTGCGGCGGCCGTGGTAGCGAACACGGATGATCTCGGACGCCTCTCGTTGCGTCCAGAGATAGTCGTCGCTGGTCATCAGTTCATCGACCAATTTCAGCTCTTTCGCCCGCGTTCCGTACCAATACTCGCCCGTGCTGATGTGAGCGACATCGAGCTTTGGGCGGTTGGCTTGCACGAATGTCTTAAATAGTTCGTGGGTATCTTGGATCTGGGATTTGAACTTTTCAAGTCCCTGCGGGGTGACTTCTCCGAAGAGGCTGACCGTTCGTTTGAATTCGCCGGCGGTGATTTCCCGGTATTCGACATCGTGTTTTTCGAGCACGCGGTGTAAGTTCGCGAACGCCGCGATCACGCCGACCGAGCCGACAATCGCGAATGGAGCGCAGACGATTTTGTCGGCCACGCACGCCATCATGTAACCACCGCTGGCCGCAACCTTATCGACGCAAACCGTGAGAGGAATGCCGCGCTCGCGCGCACGCCGCAATTGTGCTGCCGCCAAACCGTAGCCGGCGACGATACCGCCGGGGCTTTCCAGACGAACCACGATTTCATCGGCCGGTGTGGCCACCGAGAGTACGGCGGTCATTTCCTCGCGAAGAGTTTCGGCCGCGACCGCGCGAAGATCGCCGTCGAAATCCAAAACAAAGACACGACGCTCGTGACGAGCGGATTTCGCCCGTTTGCGGTCGGCTTTGCGTAAGGCCTTGACGTCTTTTTTCTTGAGCACTTGCGACTGAAGCGCGCGTTCATAGGAGCGGAATCGGGCGTTGAGGTTTTCGGTTTCCAGTTGTGGGCGATGCGATCGACCGCGGAAAACGAGAACCGTGACCGTCGCGGCGATCGTGATGAAACCCATCACAAGGATGAGAGTCTTGCCGGCGAACATCCCGAGGTCGATCAATTGTTCCATCTTGAATTCCTTATTCCGTGCGTTCCTGGCCGGCGCTCGAACTCGACAAACGTCGCGTCCGCATGCTGACTCATGCTGGGCCGCGTCCGGCCTCGAGTCGAGGCGGAGGCGATGCGCTTACAATGCCGGTTTGCTGGACATTCTGTCAAACCGTCGAGCGTTTGTCTCAAAGTGGGATTGGCAAGAGGGAATTTTCATTTCTTCAGCGCGATTGCCGATAACAAGGACAGAACGAGAAATTTATGCAACTGTGGCATCGAACTCTTATCACTTTGATTGTCGGATTGGTCGTCGGCTTGATTGTCGGGACGGGCATTTCGCCTCTGGCGCATGCGGATGACTTGGATGTGTCCCGCTGGGCCACCGATGAAATCGCCCATCGCCGGGCTGCGGTCCGGGACTTTTACTCGCTCCGGGTTGCGGCGTCTGACGACGAAGAGCGCCGGGAGCGGTGGGCGGAGGAGCGGAGACGCGCTCGTCTGATAGAAGAAGAGCGCATGGAACGAGCTCGGATCGAATATGTCCAGCTCCGACCGCCACAGCCGACGCCGGAGGAAGAAGAGCGTCGCGAGCGATTGGCCTTGGCGGAACTGGAGCGCGCTGAGCAACGGGCGGAACTGCATCGCCAGGCTTATGTTCGGCTCCGGTCGCGAATGCAGGCGGCGCTCGCATCCGACCAAGTGATCAATGAAATGCTCGAGTATGATCTCAATACAGAACGCATCAACCGGACGAGTCGCGATGGACAATGATGGTCACTGAATGATGGATAATAACGAACTGCAATTCGCATTCTTATTGCTCGTGGTTTTTCAGGTGAAGCAGTTCGTCGCCGATTTTCCATTGCAGCGTGAATACATGCTCAAGAAAGTCAGCCCGAATTGGGACTTCGTCCTGCCTTTGACCATGCACTGCGCTGTGCATGCGACGCTGACTTTGATGATCACGCTTTTGGTGAATCCCACTCTGTGGTGGTTGGCTCTCGCGGATTTCGTGATCCACTTCGTGATGGATCGGATCAAGTCTGGCCCACGTTACTTAGGCCGTTTCACCGACCGTAGCCGACCCGGCTATTGGAACACGTTCGGCTTTGACCAGATGGTTCATCACCTCACGCATATCTGGATCGTTTGGGTCTTGATCACGTCTTAAGCCCATTCCAAAATCGAAACCCACTCTTCGCTTGTGACTTCATGATCGAATTCCGTTTTGGGAGAGTTCACAGGCCGCCGCT
>JAMPXM010000224.1 GCA_023701225.1 Pseudobdellovibrionaceae bacterium
AGTCGTGGCTCGGGACCGATCACGAGGCGAGGTCACGGCAAGCCCGGTACGCAAGTCCGTGAGTGTTTCGGCGTGGCGCTTATGATTCACGAGCTTACTAAAGAAAAACGCGACCGCCTCCGCCCAGCACAACGCCTGAAAATCCTTCGGCATCCTCCACAGAGGCCGCGTGCGCTCCGACAAGCGGCAATGGATGTAATGTCCGACCAACTCCGCGGCATGGTTGATGGTCGGGCGAGCCAAGAAAAAGATGCCCGATCGCGGAATGAAAAAACTGCGCCCGACCTGGATCAAATGACGCGCGAATTTCAGTTCTCGCACCGAAAGCTCCGCGCGAAGACGCAGCCACAAACGCGCGTCTCCCGCCGTGAAAACAAGTATATCGTCACCCGAAAAATCCAACTCCAAATCTTGCGCCAACAGATGCAAGATCGCGCTCACATGATCCGTCCAATCCACACCCTCGCCGCCGTCGTCTTTCAGGTCGGTGTCATGCGCATTTTCCAGGTACATCAGGTAACTCTGCCATTGCACCCACGGCGGAGAGGCAATCACGCAAAAGCGATCCGCGCCCAGACGAAGCACATCGATCTCAGACTCGAGGCCACGGCGCGCGAGCTCAAAATAGAGCTTTTCGGGATTCAAATGAATTGTGACGAATCTCAAAGCGAGGTCACGCATGCAGCTGGACGCGATCTTCGGCAGATGCTGCGAAGCCAGATGCAGATCGCCGAATAGAACATAAATAAGAACCGATGAGTGATCCGTCTCTTGCAAGTATCCTTGCAAGGTCTTGGCGGCGCTCACTTCCCGATCGCGCAAGCTTTCACCGCGGCGATCGGAGCCGACGGCCAACAATCCATGCCCCTGCTGCCGAATAAACTCGACCAAGGGGCGATAGTTCTCCCATGGAAAGCCCCAGTGCGTTTTCCACCGCGTCCGCCGCAAAAGCTCGACCTCTTCCATCTCTCCCGCCATGTATTGATCGAGCCAAACTTGATGGCGCGGCGCGAACGCCTCGAGCGCAAGCACGAGCTTTCGCGAAATCGTCAGCGCCTTGAGAATTTTGAGATGGGTACGCTGAGCCTGCGCGAAAGCATGAAAGTCACCGCCAAAAACGACGTCCGCTCGCTCAACCGCGGCCACCAATTCGGCCTTGTCGGAAGGCTTCCAGGGTGCGCGCATTTCGCGCTCCCAGCGTTTCGTGTAGGCGCGAATTGACTCTGGCTCCTCCCCGAGCCGCCTCCGCACCTGCTCTTTCATTTGACGCAAAAGCTGTTCGCGCACGCGAAGCCATTGCGGATCCGCAACCGCATGCGGCGGTCGCTTGGCTTTTCGGATGTGACGTGTATGGCTTGCGCGCTTGGACACGGGTTCCATTGTCCCGTTACAAAACAATTGATTTCAACTGGATTGTTGGCTGTAATCCAGACCATGGCGCCACAACAAGACGTTTCCCCTCAGGTTCATGGATCGAAGACGTGGTTTTACATTGCCTTGGTCGCGGTTCTCGCAGCGATCGGCGTCCACGGATATCTCACACACTACCACCTGGAGCTGAAGTACGGACTGCCGGATCCGAACTCGATCTGCAACGTCAGCTCCACCTTTAGCTGCGACGCCGCAGCAGCGAGCCGATTTTCGGAGTTCATGGGCGTTCCCTTAGCACTCTGGGGCGCCGTCACCAATTTCGTACTGCTCGGCATGGCCCTCCTCTTCCCTCTGACCGAGAACAGCCGCAAAGCGGCCGCTCGCACGAACATTTTGCTTTTCTCCGGCTTTATCGCTGCGGTTTCCGTCGTCATGGGAGCGATTTCCCTGATGACCCTCACGCGCTACTGCCCGTTCTGCATTTTGACCTACGTACTTTCGTTCATCGCCTTGGCCGGCTTTTGGCGCGGCCTCCCAGCAGCGGGAAAGGGTATGCGCTTTTCGCTATCAGACACAAAAGCTCTGTGGATCGCCGGTGGCGTGATACTCGTCGGCTCGTTCATCCTGAATTCCGGCATTCGACGCAATTTCGTTCAAGATCCAAAGGGGTTCGAGCAAAGTCTGAAAGTTTTTGTTCGCGAATGGAGCACCAGCCCACAAATGTCGCTGGAGCCCGTCGCCCCCCTCGTGAAAGGCAACCCGGACCCTAACGCAAAGATGACCATCGTCGAGTTCGCTGATTTTCGCTGTGGCCATTGCAAAGCGGCAGCGCCAACTCTCGACGCTTTCGTCAAGGCACATCCTGACGCGCGCCTGATCTTTCAAACGTGGCCTCTCGATGGCGAATGCAATTCAGCTATCCCGCACGCCAACAACGTCTCCTGCGCGCTGGCGCGCGCATTCGTCTGCGCACACCAAAAGGACAAAGGCTGGCCCGCACACGATTGGATCTTCGCGCATCAAGAGCAGCTCGGAGGCTTCGATTCCGTCATGCGCCAGATGACCGATATGGCCCAAGAGCTCGGCATCAACGCGGACGAACTGAAAACCTGCATGGATTCCGAAGACACGCGCAAGACCGTAAAAGAACAAGCGGAACTCGGCGTGCGCCTGAATATCCAAGGAACGCCTTCTATTTTCGTCAACGGCAAGCAGCTCACGGCCGGACAATCTCTACCGGTTCTCCGTGCGGTTTATGAAAAGATCATGAATGAAGGCAAGTGACCTCGACTGAACTCCCGAAGGCTTTCTCGGCGCGATGCCGAGGAGGCCAACCAAGAACGAACGCTACATTCCAAGTGAGTCGAATATCCAGTTCGTGGCGCGATCGAACATGTCGTTGAATACAAAACCGGCCGAGGGCAAAACCCCACGCGAAACTTCGCGAACAAACGCCAGAATCAAGATGGCCAGGACAGAAACCAAAAGAGCCTGCACAATCCAGACAGTTGAGCGCGTATCTTCAGCTCGGACTTCACGGTCGATCTGCTCGATTTTTCTCAGAGTCGCCGTCAAGTCGTGGAAGTGATCCATCGCGCGATCGTAGAGTTCTTGTTGTTTGGACATCGCCAAGGTGTGCACGCCAGGGAACGAGCGCTTCGCCTTGATCCCGTTGATCAAATCAACCGCATAGCTCACATACCGTCCCGCACGCACGGCGAACTGGGGAAAGTCGTCTTTGCTCGCCTGAAACTCCTTCATCCGCGAAATCGCGCGCGCATACTCTTCGTCCGCGACCAAAGTCAGAATGGTGTGCCGAAGGCCATCCGCACGCCCGAGATCTTCCTTCGCCGCCCTCAACTTCATGGAGCGTGCGGGCCTGCTGCCAACGACACCAGGATTGGGCACGGCTTCCGGTCCGGAGTCGCCTACGTCCTCGCCCTGTTCAGTCTCAAGCTGACTCAAATCAATGGCTTCCGAAGAATCCTTCATGCCTCTCTCTTCGGCCCTTGAGTGGTAGGACTGAATCTCCAAGACCCGGACCTGGACCTCGACCTCGATTTTTTGACAGTCCGTGTTCGCTTTTGAGACGATGAATTCAGGCCACGGACGTTCGGCCGCCCGTTACTTTGCTGTGCGGGACATTCAAGGAGGAACAAACCCATGGTGGGCGAGCGCAATTGGAGTCGACGATTCAAACGCGGAACCGCTCCACTTTACGATGTCAGTGGAACACAAGACAGACCATGCGAGGACGACGTCGCCAGCGCGGACACTTCGTCTCTGGAAGATCTCACTCCCGAAATTTTCGTTGGTCCTCCAGCCGAAGCCATTGACGACTCACTCCAAGTTCCCATCCCGACGAAAATTCCACCGCCGCCGAATCTCGCTTCGCTTCCTCCAAGCATCCTGCATTCAGGCGCGGTCGAGACGCTGATCGGACAAAACGAAGATCTGATGGCGCGACTGAAAGTGAACTTGCGCCGAAACGCGACCCTCGAACAAAGGATCCTGGAACTCGAACGCGAAATGCAGCAGACGCGGCAAGAAAATGAAAGTCTGCGCGACCAGGTCTACATCGTTCAAGAAAAGGATCGCGTCTACAAGGCGAAGAACTTCGAACTCGAGTCTCAGTTCGATCAACAAAAAGCCGAAATCGAGCTTCTTCGCACGAAGCTTGACGAGATCACGTTCTCCACGCAGTCGAAAATCAAGGTCCTAGAAACGTACATGCGACGTGTCCGGAGATGGGCTCGCCCCTCGATGGATAAATTGCGCGGCCGCCTGGATCGCGAGCGCTTGCGCACCGTCGGGCTCGTTCATCACATCGATCAACTCCGCCGCGAACTCGCCGAACGCGACTACGAGCTGAGCGAAACGAAACGCCAACTGGAAGAACTGCAACGCTATGAACGGGAGCGCGAAGGACAATTCCAGCAGGATCAATCTCGACTTGTCGACAATTACGAGAGCCAGATGCAGGAGAAAAAACTCCTGATCGAAAAGCTCGAAGGCGATCTGCGATACTTCAAAGAGCGCTCGTCCCGTCTGGACGTGGTCACGCGCGAGCAGGTCGAAGCCGAAAATAAGGCGATCCTCTTCGCACGCAAGAACTCGGAGCTCGAACGCAAACTCAACACCGAGGTTCATGCGCTCCAGGAATCCGCAGCCACCTATCGCGGGGAAGCCAAGTCGCTCGCAGCGGAACTGGAATCGGTACGTGCCGAAATCCAACGCATGCGCCAGGATCAAGAACGCGTGGAAAATGAAAACGCACGCATGTCCGACCAATTGGAAAGCATGCAAGCACTCTGGAGCGAAAGCCGCCGGGAAACCGAAACGCTGGAACTGCGCCTCGATGCACTCAATAAAATCAATCAGGAGCTCTCGAAGAAACTCAAGGAACAGCGTCTCCAAAGCGAAACCCAGGCGCTCAACCTGAAGGCGCCGGCTTCGCACCCGCCGACCAAACTCGACCCGACCAACGATCCTTTTCAACGAATTGACTCAGCGCTGGCGACGATCGAGTCTGGGTTCCCGTCCGCTCGCAGTGCAGAAGCCGAACGGATGCACGCTCTTGAAATTCTCGAACCCGCGAGTCACGCGGACACCAACCGCGAGGCTTCGCGCTCTCCAGAAGCCTGAGCCGATCGCATGCTTCGCCATATGGAAGCCAACGCTAGGCAGTCCGAGCGTTGCGCTTCCGTCACTTATAGACTTGGATTATTTACACTTCGTCCAGAGCGCCAGGGTCAGCGACCACATCGTCGGCGACATCGCTTTCCGGCGTGTCGAGAAAGATCGGATTGATCCCCTCCGTCACGATCCTCGGCTGCAGAGGAGGCAACTGCGGCGGCTCGCCACCCACTGACACCGGGACGGCTATCACTCCGGTCGTGGAGCCTTCAGGGCCCGCGTGCCCAAATCCTGTCGCCGCCAAAGTCTCATTTTCAAAAACCTCGATGGTCTGCAAGCTGGTCGCCGAAAGCACTTTGCGAAACTCGCTGCCGACGCCGCAAAACCGCATGCCGTGACGATTGGTTCGCATGAAATCCTGCATCGTTTCCAAGAACGGAAGGATGCCGGAAGAACCGACGAAACTCAGGTGACGAAAATTGAAAATGACTTTTTTATCCGTCAATTGCGAGAGGCACGCTTGACGGAATGGGCCCGCTGTTTCGACATCCAATCGACCGATCAAATGTACGACGACCCAATCACCGACCTGGGTGACTTTGGCTTGCATTGATGCCTCCATGCGCTGGACCTGAG
>JAMPXM010000225.1 GCA_023701225.1 Pseudobdellovibrionaceae bacterium
CGCGTGAATCGCACGTAGAGATTTCTCGTCTTGGCTTTTTAGAACCTCATGAAGACGTGTGAACATAGGCTTCTCCTCTTTGCGCAGGCTTAAAATCTCGTGCGCGCAAGAGAACCTACCATGACAATTCAAGCTCGAATTTTTCTCGTTTATCCTGCTTTTGAGATGCACTCGAGACAAAGCCCGCGAACCCGGGCCAACACACTCGCAACGCCTCGTAAAACGAGAATACGTGCGTAAGAATAGGCCTCAGATAAGCATCCACAGCACGCGGCGTACCTAGAGAAATTAAACAAAAACAGGTGTCAAGAGGAATTCAATCAAAGCCGCCCCGAATCAGCGAGCTTCCCGTGCATCGACACCCGCCGTGCGAACCTTGCCCAAGCCGAGTGGAGGTCACCGGCGTGAACCTCAATGCTTTGCGCATTCAAGGGCCCGCATCAATCCACCACCATCTTGATCACACCATAGGACGGAGAGGGGCCAGTTTTACCAATTTTAATATCTCTGCGTGAATCGTCACTCTCGCGCAGAAGTTCGCCGCCGATCCCGCCCAGCTTTGTCCTCCGGTGACCACTCTTAGGTCGGGAATTTTGATCAGTCCTTACAGTGACTTCGCCGGGAATCGCTGCCCTCGTATATCTGGTTACCTTTTTGCACATGAGTTTCTGCATGAACATCCGAGGCTCTTATCCAAAGTCCCTAATAATCTTGCTTGTTGTTGCGATGTCTTCAATGGCCCATGGAGCCATCTTTTGGAAGTTTGATGACCCACGATTACGAGCTTTTGTGGCAAACTGGATTGGCTGGTCAGAGCCGTTCGACTCCTCCTTAGAGGAAGCCATTCATTTTAATATCTACGCGCTCGAGTCATCAAAAGCTCAAATCTTACATCTTCCACAAGTACATAGAGCGACCCCTCAGGGCATTCCGTTTGTTACTGCCTTTTTAACAGCGTCTTCCCAATACATGAACTTGCGTGTGATTGAGGCAGTGACAGCGAAAAACATCGATCTCGTTTTTATTGACGAGGGCCAGTATACATCTTTGACAGCTGAATCAGCTCAATCGTCGGCAACGGTTGCGAAACTCATGGATTACGTCAAAAAAATATTCCCCAAAGGCGTCCCGAATAAATTTTCTGGGCTTTCCGTAGATCAGCTTCAATTTATCGAGTCGTTCGGAGCTGCTCGTACCGCCTTTTTTCTTGGGCTTGTTTCTCAAGTTCATGGAGATGGTTCAGGTCTTGGACGTGCCCTTGTTGGCCGAGAAAGTTGCGAAGATATAACGACTTCCGGGGAACAGGACCTTAAAGACAAATATCCTCTTTGTCATAAAGTCAGATATCAAGATCGCGAAGATCTCGCGATTACGATGGCGGAAACACAAATGAAATCTAACCCTGGCAGTCGCGTGCTCATCAATTATGGTCTGGCCCACGATTTTGGACCGGAGTTCCAAAAGAAAAAGTCCATTTCATTTTCAAGATTGCCTCATGATCAAGCGCGACCAATTTTCAATGAGATGGCAAAAAAACCGAGTGCTTGTGATAACTGCAGTTTGATTTTTATTGAGCATGTTGGTGAATTCAAAGGCCTGCTCGACAGCTTTGAAAGAGAGTTTGGTCTAAATGAAAAAGGTTTGGTTCAAGGACAATAATTGTCTTTGTCCAGCCCTAGGATGGTTGAAATCGGGCAAATCCGCAATAGGACTGGCCCACTTCTTGCGCCCTATGTTCTGGCATTGAAACGGCACCATCAATAAAAAAGGAATTCGATATGAAGAAAATGATTTCGATTTGTTTTATGGCTTTATCCTGCTTGGCCATGTCTTCAGCTCATGCTGAGCCTAGTGTCATCACCGTATATGGATCGCTTTCTAAATCAAACGACTCGGCTTGCCCGCTTCGTCCATTTCAATATTTTGTTTCGGGTGATTTTCGGACATCTAAAGGAGCTATTGCTAACTTTGGCGGTTGTTTAGAGAGCGTTGCAATTCCGCTTTTTGAAAGCCTTGATCAACTTACGATTCCGTCTCAATCCGGCGCCACGCAAGGGATCAATCGAGTTATTGATGCGGAAAGCGTTTTGGCAAAAAATGTCGGGCGAACATTGAAGATGCGTTTTGTCGTGAATGATGCCGATCAACTTACGGGTGGTCTGGGCACGCTTTTGTCTATCGAAGAATCTAAAAAATAAAGAGCGTGGTTTTTCGTCCAAGCGATGAGATATTTTCGAGCATCCAGTCTTTCGGTGCCGTTCTTCGGCACCGCCGGGAAGAGACTACAGGCCGAAAACTGTGAGTTTCGCTCTATTGTTCCGGCGCTTTGGGAACGGCCTTTGCTCTTGAGCGCGTGTCGGTCGGCATTCTATCGGCTTTCACTCGATTGAATCGGTCTCAAGAGACCGGAGGCGCATGATGAAAACACATATGAAAACAAATATTCTTGCAGTGTCGGTTCTGCTTCTTGGTCTCTCAACGACATCCGTTGGCCGGGCGGATTCCCTGGACTCGGGAGATGAGGCCGTGGCCGAATCGCTTTCGGTCGAAAACGAAGTCGTCGACGCGGATATTTTCGCGATGGACGAAATTGCCAATGAAAATAAGGCAGAAACCGCTCGTCTCCAAAATGAAATCCGTCAGCTCGAACGCGGACTAAAGTCTTCATTGTCCGCGGCAGATCGTGCGAAGCAGCGCACGGAATTGACTTACAAACGTTTGGAAGTACAAAAGCGCATCAAAGCCGACGCCGAAGCCCGCCTGAAACGAGCTGAAGCGGATCGTGCGCGGGCAGATCGCAAGCTTTCGGACGTGAAAGCTCAAGTCAGCAAAGTCGATGAAAAATTAGCGTCGTTGAAAGCAAAGAACGCGGATACGCGCAAATCGCTTCAGTCCCTCTCGCGCGAGCAGGCCGACTATTCTCGCCGCCTCAAGCGCGCCGAACAGCGGATCGTGGCGGAGAAAGAACGTCAGCGGAAGTTGCGTGCCGAGCAGACTCGTTTGTCTCAAGCCAACCGCAAGCTGAAAACGCAAGTCACCCGCGCGGAGAACCGCGCAGGCTAATTGGCATTTGAAATCTTTCGTTTTCAGAACGTGATTCTGTTCACTCAGGACAAATCACCGGCACAGGAGGGTTGGAGGGCTCTAGGCTACCTCCGCCTGGAGCCGGAGTCGCTCCCGGCTGTGGAGTTGGAGTCGGCGAGGGAGCTGGCGACGGCTCGGGAGTCGGCATAGGTGTGGGAACTGGCGTCGGTGCAGGCGGCACAACCGATGCGACGACGGACGCCATACGAACGGCGTTCCCATTGGCGATGTATGCGGAGTTGTTCGCGCTCGTTCCTGTTTTATATCCATTATACGGAATCGACGGATTCGACAGTCTCCGAATGCGTGGTTGAGTTCCGTAGGCCATGACCGTACGGAAACCGCCAGAGCCGTTTTCATAGCCGTCGGAATGGTTCAGGCCGATATTGTGCCCCAACTCATGCGTAAAAGTGTATCCGCCGAAGGCACTGGATTTGACGAGTGTGAACGCGTACGCGGCACTTGAGCTGATGTAGCCGATGCCCGCGGTGCCGGCTCCGTCCGCGAAGGATCCGATCAAGGTGACTTGATCCGCGCCCAAGCGTTTGCGTTCGGCGTGGACTTCGTCCCAACGTCCGTCGCTGTTAGTGCGTAACGCCGAGAGATCCGAACTCCAACTGCTGGTTTCATTTTGTGTCAGAGCCATTGTTCCGACCAAGCGGACTTGAAGATTCACGCCGCTCTTTTCGAACGCCGTGTTCGTGTCCGCGATGCCCGTTTGAATGAGCGCGAGCATCGCGTCCGTGCCACCGACCTTGGCGCGTCCGGCGGGAGTGTAGACGACGAGCATGTCGATCACCGGCGTGGATGCGAAGGGATCGTCCGTATTCATGCTTTGCGCGATGTCTTCAGTCTCATCATTTGAGGAGTCTTGTGCGGTACCCGGCGGTGCAGGAATCGCCGCGCATTCTTCGCTTTGATCCAGTGAAACGGCTTCAATCGCGTGGGTCCCATTTTCCGTGCGACGGATTTCGTAGCGCTGATCTTGGCTCCGATCGTGAATGTGCGCGACGAGCGCATCGGCTCGGCTGGAGAGAGTGACTTCGCTCTCCGTGTTGCCAGTCAAGTGGCCGGTGGCGACGAGATGATTGGGAGCGACGGACTGAACGTTCTCGATGACGACATCGACTTGTTGGTCCCGGAAAAGTTTCAGGCGCACGCGGCCTCCGTTCTTCCGCATGCGCGTGCGCAAGGTGCGCGAATCGACATGTACGGACCTGCGTCGAGTGACGTGGCGATGGCCGTCATGTTGTTGAATGTCATCTTGACCGTGATCGACGCCTTCGGGCTCGACCTCGGTGAAGATGTCGCTTTGATCAGCCGGACATGTACCGGCATTGGCAGCTCCTGGACCAGAGCCAGGAACAGAATCTCCTGAGGTGCCGCAACCTGTTGAAAGGAGTCCACTCGCGATGGTTGCAAGGAGCGCGAGACGGACTGTGTTTTGACTCACAGTGCTTAAATATTGTGCAAACATGGCGACAGTCTTAAACACGCCGCACAGGCTCCGAAAGTCCAGGGCCGCAAATCACGCCCAAGGTCGCGCGCCCTTGGTCCGGTTCTGGGTGTTTGAGTCAATGCAGCAACTAAGAAAACCGATAAGAAATCGCATGGGTGCAGCTCGCGTGCAGGATCGCGATCCAATCGAATCAATCAAGTCCGTTTTGCGGAGCTGCCAGCTTTTCACTGGTGCTGCGGATGGCGTTATTGATTTCGTTGCGGCTCATGTCGAAACGATTTCGTTCGCTAAAGGCGAGCCGATCATTCTCGAAAACGAAAACAATGATCACGTGTACTTCGTCGCCGAAGGAGCGGTCGAGATCGTCAGTTACATCGTGGATGAAAAGCGCGTGCAGCGCTTGGCGCTTTTGCGCCCGGGCAGTCAATTCGCGGAATTTTCCGTCCTGACCAAGTCGACGAAATCCGGCTCTGCTTACGCCTACGAGGCGTCGCATCTGCTGCGCCTGAAAGGCACCCACTTTATCGAGCTACTCAAGAAATTTCCGGCCGTATCCAGCAAGCTCGCGGCGGACTTGGCGGCACTCAACGAGCGAGTGGAAAGTGGCAATGACTTCGTGCCGTATTATCAAGCGTCAGACTTGAAGGTCGCACGCGGGATCACCGACATCATTCCGCAGTCGAGTTGGAAAAAATTCGGTGTGATCCCTCTCGTGCATCGCGGTGGCGTCCTCTCGGTGGCGCTCATGGACCCGAACAACGATGAGTTCTTCCAGTTTGTGCGGGGGCACTTGTCTGGCGTCGAGGTCAATGCGTATCTCATCGACGAGGATGACTACGAGACGGCTTTCGATTTCGTCAAAAATTGGCTGCGTTCGAACGGGAGTGCCGAAGTCCGATCGAAATCTGTTCCACCGTTGCCAAGCGACGTCAAGGCGATGCTCTCCGCGTTTTCGCTGACCGCGCTTCTGCCCGAGAGCGTTCATGCACAGCTGCTTCCGCTTCTCAAACCCATAGCGGCCAAAGCCGGTCAGATCATTTGCGCGCCGAAAACCCAGCATGACAAGTTGCTCCTCGTCGTCAGCGGCTCCGTCGAG
>JAMPXM010000226.1 GCA_023701225.1 Pseudobdellovibrionaceae bacterium
CCCCGCATCTGAACATATGAATACGTCATCTCATTCCTCACTGAAAGACCACGTGATTGTGCGGGCCGGAGCGGGCGCAGGCAAGACGCGTCGGTTGACGTTGCAGGTGATCGAGATCGCGAAATCATTTCGCGCGCGCGAAGGCCGCTGGCCGAGGATGGTCGTTACGACATTCACGCGGAAAGCCACCCAGGAATTGCGTGAGCGTCTCATGCTCAAGGCGCTCGAGGACGAGCCTGAACTGATCGAGTTCATCAACTCTCGCTCCTATTTGGTGGTATCCACGATTCACGGCGTGCTCGACATCTATCTCAAGCGCTACGGCGGAAAGATCTCGATCGACCCTGGGTACGCGATCATGGCCAGCGGCGAAGCGGACCGGCTCGCGCGGCAGAGTTTACGCGCGATTCTGGTGGATGACGGGCGATACGCCGACTTGCTGGAAGTGTACGGCTTTAATCGATTGGTTTCGCTCGCGCGCGTGTACGCGGAGCATATCGAACGTGTTCCCGAAGCGCGTCCGCATGACGAGACGACGCTTCGGGCCTTGTTCCGCGAGCGGGCGGATGCCTTGGCTCGTGACGCTGAGTTCGTCGCCGATGACATTGAGGCCGAAAGCGAGAAGGACACTTGGCGTGCGATGGCGGGCGGGTTTCGCCGGTGGGCGAAAGTTTTGCGCGAAGGCGAGTGGGAGAGCACCCGCGAGGGATTGATCGCCGAAGTCAGCGCGACGCGTGCTGCACCCTTCTCGAAGAAGAATCCGCCGGTCAGCGAAGAAACGAACCTGGCAGCTAAGAACATTCGTGAACGGTTCAAGGCTCTCAGTGAGGACATTTACGATCCCGCGTGCTGGCGCGAGATTGCGGCCGTGTTCGCGAAGTTCGAAGAGATGGGACGCGCCTTCACGCGCCGCTATTTCGCGATGAAAGTGGAGCGCGGGTCGATCGAAATCTCGGACCTTGAACAACTGGCCATGACGTGCGCGCGCGAGCATCCGGATTCCGTTCATGCCTTTGCTCAAGAGTGGGACTATTGGCTGATCGACGAGTACCAGGATACGAGCCCTTTCCAGGTGGATCTGATCCGCCAGTTCAGCGGTGATCGACCAAATTTCATCGTCGGTGACCCGCAACAGAGTATTTATCTTTTCCGAGGTGCCCGTTCGGAAGTTTTCGCTGAAAAAGAAAAGGAAATTCTCGGCGGCGGCGGAAGCCAGGACGTCTTGAATCGTAACTATCGATCGCGACCCGAACTGCTCATGTTCTTGAATGATGTGTTCGCGCGAATGGATCCACCCTTCCGCCCGATGGAGCCTAATCTCGCGGAGGGAGAGTCGTTCGATTCTTCCCGTGTGGTCGCGCAGATTCTGATCGCACCGGACGCGGCGGAGTGCTCTCGAACCGACGGTGCGGAAGCCCAAGAGCAGGCGGTCGTGCCAGAAGAAGGGGCGTTACGGGAACCGACGGCGAGCGTCTCAGGCGCGGCGGGGAATCAGCCCGGTGAGCCAACTGCGGATGTGGAATTGCGGTCTCTCGTGCGCCATGTTCAGGAGCTTTTGCAAGCAGGAGCGAAGTACGAGGATATCTGCGTGCTCGCTCGGACCAACCAAACGCTCCTGGATGTCGCGGATTGGCTCGATCGTTTTCGCTTGCCGACCCACGTGCATGCGGCTAGCGGCTTTTATTCGCGGCGCGAAACCATGGACGCGCTGGCGCTGTTGAAGTTTCTGGTCAACCCACATGACAATGAAAATCTCGTGCTGCTCTTGCGATCGCCTTGGTTTCGGGTATGTGATGCGACGTTGACCCGGTTGGTGCGTGGCCCGGAGCGTTCCCATTGGGAGCGGTTGGTGGGCTCGCTTGAGGATAAGCACGAATTAGAAGCCGTGGTGCGGCTCCGCGACTGGCTCGCGGCGCGGGCGGAGTTGGGGGTTGGTGAATGTTTCCGTCGCGCGCTCGGCGATGCGGGATTCATCGACTTGTCTCATCTGCACGACGTCAGCGGACGGCGCGAAAGCAATGTGTGGAAACTTTTAGCCAAACTCACCGCAGCAGAAGGCAAGCCGGGCTTCAATTATTTGTCCTTCATCGAAACTTCGGAAGTGGATCTGCGTGATTCCAGCGGTGCCGAGGAAAGCGACGCGATCGCGGCGGTCGAGCCGGATCGTATCAACCTCATGACGATCCATGCTTCGAAGGGATTACAATTCAAGCACGTGCTTTTGCCGAAAATGGGTCAGCGTCCGCGGCTAACAGCGTCTTTGAACTTCGCGTTCGACGAGAGTCGTCAGCTTTGGGCATTGCGTGTCCCACGCGGGGACGCGTTGGAGATGACTTCCTCTTTAGCGGAGAAGGCATGGCTGGAAACGTTTCGCAAACAAGAGCAGCGTGAGCACGCAAGAGTTTTGTACGTCGCGCTGACGCGGGCGATTGAAACTGTCTTCATGAGTTGGAGCGGAGTGCCCGATCCGCAGTCGTGGGCCGCCGCTCTTCGTTTGGACCTGGCGTTGGGCGCGCATGCGACGCCTGCGTATACGTACCAAGTCACGAATGACTTGGGCGAGCCTTTTCCGCTCGAGGCTCAGGCGCAAGACGTGATCGAACCTCGTGCGCCATGGCGCATGCGCGGGGATGGAGATGCGGCCAATGGTTCGCGCGCGGAGAGCCGAATTCAGGAAAGCGCATCGGTTTCGCAACTCTTGGATCGGTCCGCGCCCTTGCGGCGAGGTTGGGAAGCGCTCGCGGTGCCGGCTCGCTTGAAGCTCGCGGCGCAAGGGACGGCCGTGCACCGACTGATGGAGGCCCTCAAAAGCCCGGCCGCGGGACAGATCCGCAGCCTGATCCAGCGCTGGTTTCCGGACCGTGAAGAACAGGTCGTTCGCGCCGTGGATTACGTCTCTCGCTTGCGTATTCCTCCGCTCGCGGATTTGATCCGTGATGGCCAAGTCGAATGGGGATTCGCGTTTCTTGAAAAAGGTGTGTTCGTCGAAGGTCAAATCGACCTGTGGGGTCGGGAAGCGGGTGCGGACGGAAGCACGGTTTGGGTGGTCGATTACAAAACAGGTAACCCTGAAGGGCGTGCGAAAGCCTTTGAGCAATTGGGTTTGTACGCGCTCGCCTTGCGAAAAGCGGGTCAAGTTCGAGCGGGCGATCGCGTTCGCTTGGCGGCCGTGTATCCGTTCGCCGAGGAAAACTATCTCCAAGACGAACCGCCGCCGACGTTCTTTCAAGAGCGTTTCAAAACTGGTCCCAATTGATGTTGTTCCGGGTTCGTGCGTGGCATTTGCTCAGCGCTCCGGGCGATGTCGCTCAGTTGCCCCTATTGTTCAGAATCAAGCTCTGCATAGTTAGCTGAGACGAGGCGTCACTCGACGAGTCGAGGAGTGGCGGAGCTTTTTATTGGGCGGAGACGAAATCGATTTCGCGCGTTCCGAGCGGGCCCGTGACGGTGAGCTTCGCGCCGGCGTTTTGTGGGGTTTGCGTCGGCAGATCGAATTCCAATACGTAAGGCGTGTTCCACCGCGTGTGATAGGGGAAAAGCGCATTGAGTTCCGGGAACAGCTTTTTTGCCTTCTTCGCGCGCCCTTGATAGCGTTTTCCGTCGACGTCGAGATACACCCGCCAAATGGATTTGATGTCCGTGAGATTGTCGTTGCGACGTTCGGGAGTGAAGAAGCTCATGAAGATTTCCGTGGTCGTCTCCATTTTCTTCTCAGCTTTTGCGCGCTCTGTGGCGAGCTGCTGTGGATCCCACTTGAAATAGTCGGCTTCCTTTAAAAGCGTGGCTTCGCGAACGGGCGAATTCACCAGCGTCGCTTTGTAAGCGAACTGATTATAAAAAGTCTGGTAGTCGGAGTCGCCTTCGCTGAACTGCTCGATCACCTTCAAATAAGGATCCTGCGTTCCACCGCCTTTTTCGAGCATCGCGTTGGCACCGCCAGGCTCGCCGGCTTTTTCTGCAGTCGCGCAGGCGCCAAGCGTAAGTACGGCGCTCAATAAGAGCGTGTGACAGAAGACATGGGTGGCTCGCATCGGATTCGACTTCATGTCAGCCTCATGGTTTCTTTCAGGAACGAATCCAGATCGCCGAAGACACGCTCTCGATCGAGGTCGTTGAAGATCTCGTGGTAGCTTTCTTCATAAATGATCAGACGTTTGTTTTGAGCGCCGATGGTTTGAAAGAACGTCTCGGCGTCGGCGCGACTCACGACCTTTTCCTGGCCCGCGAGCTGCATCAGCGTCGGCAGTTCAATCTTGGCGCCTCGCGCCTTTACGACCGCCATCATTTCCAAAATGCCGAGATAGAGCGTCGGCGAAATCTTTTCGTGACGGAGCGGGTCCTTTTTATAAGACGCGAGCATCTCGGGATCGCGCGTGAGATCCTCGTAGCGAATTTCGTTATAAAGTGTCACGGTCGGCGCCAGACGGAAAAGAACACGCGCGGCGAAGTCCTTCACCGGAGGCACGGCAAGCGCGACGCCCAAAAGCGGCGCGCTCAAACATAAACTCGCGGCTCCGCGTGGACCGTGGTCGATCAAATACTTGAGCGTGATCAAGCCGCCCATCGAGTGCGAGATCAGGGAATAGGGGAGCGAAAGTTTGCCCTCGCGCTCCAGAAAATCGATGAACGAATCGAGATCGTCGCTGAACGTTTGAAACTTATCGACATAGCCGCGTTTTCCGTGCGAGCGACCGTGGCCGCGCAGGTCCCAACCGATGATGTTGTACCCGCGGGGCGCCATGTGCGTGGCGAAGAAGCGATCGTACGATTCAGAATGTTCGTTGATTCCGTGGGTCAGGACCAAAGTCCCGCGCGCTTCGGAAGTCATCCATGTTTGATAGAAAAGCTCGGCGCCGTCGTGGCCTTCGAAGCTGCCTTCAGTCCGCGTTACCATGGCTTTCATCTTGGGAGTAAACAGAAAACGCGTCAAGCGATTGTCCCGGTGTCGGACTCCACGTAAGATGGTGACAATGCCAGAAAACTTACCAGAGAAAATACCTCACCTCGTGTCTTCCATCGCGGTTCGCTTGTTCCTGTTCGCCGTGTTCGTGGCGTCGACGCCCGCTCACGCGCAGGCTCCTGAAGCCGGGGCAGAAAGCTCCGCTCCGGCGCTGAGTCCCTGGGGTTCCGAATACAGTTTTCACGCGGGTAGTCTCTTGCCGAATCAGATCGATGGGATCACGGAGATCATGCCCTTCGTCGGGCTGCGCTACGCCACGTCTTTGAACTATGGATCCATTGAACTCGGAGTTTCGAATTCACACGCTCACGGGGCGGATTACACATTTATGACAGCGTCGTTTCGTGGCGAGCTGGCGCCGATGCCGGATATTGCCACGGTCTTTTATGCTGGCCCTGATTTTCACTATTTCCGTCCGACCAATAACATCGGCCGCCGAAGCGAGACGGGCTTACACGTCGGTTCCGGAATGATGATGCATCTCGGAGGTCCGTTTTGGCTGCGTGCGGACATGAAATTCAACATGCATCCCGGAACCGCGCTCTACATCGGCTTCGGCTTCGCTCTCCGCACCTCCGGTGAGGGTGGCGGAGGCGATCAATAGACAAAGGGTGCGCCGCGTATTTTGGTAGAGTACCCGCGTCATCAGGATGACGCGGGTACTCTACCAAAATA
>JAMPXM010000227.1 GCA_023701225.1 Pseudobdellovibrionaceae bacterium
GGATCGAGCCGTTGACCAACATGGCCTTGGCGATCCCTTGATTCCAAAACATGGCTTGAGCCAGTCTCACGCCATGGATCAAAGGAAAGAACTCGGCCGCGATTCTGAGGGCGGGTGTCATTTGATTGATCGGAAAAAAGATGCCGGACAGGTAATACAGCGGAGCGATCAGGAAAGAATAAACTGACTGGAACTGATTGATATTGCGAACCAGAGCGGTCGCCAATAGACCCATGGCGCCGCAGGGGATTGCGACCAGGAAGCCGACAATCGCGAGTCCCGGTATCCACCACGGGTTGACCATCAGTCCGAAAAGCGCAAGTACGACCGCCACACCAACGGACATCGCCGCGCCTTTCACGCCCACCCAGATGATTTCTCCAACAATGACTTCGCGCACGCCTATTGGCGTCGTGAGCATAGCCTTGAAGACATTTTCAAAAGTCATGCGCACGTAAAACCCGTAGCTGCTCTCGAAAAATGACGTGAAGAGTGCAGTCGCAACGGTCAGGCCTGGGGCGAGGTACTGCATATAGGTCATGCCGTCGACGTTGGTGAGATAAGAGCCCAAGCCGAGGCCGAGCGAAACCATGATGAGCGCGGGATCGGCAATGGTCGGCGAAATGTTGGCAATGAGGTCTTTTTTATAAACCGTCCAATTGCGCCGGGTAATGTGGAGACTCAGCCAAAGTGATTCAAGCATCTGCGGCGAGGTCCTTTCCGGTCAATCGCAGGAATACGTCTTCCAGGTTCGAAGGACGGATTTGTAAGGGTTTGAGCGAATGTTCGGAGTATATCCGCGTGAGTTCTTCAAGCGCTGGGACGCGAACATAAACACCTGACGAATCCTCCGTTATCCGCGCGGTCGTGATGCTTTTGACGGCCAGATCCAGACGTGGCTTGTCCGTGGAATTGAAAATTCCAACAAATCCAGGCGCGTGGTTTTGGATCAACTCGGTTGGCGATCCTTGTGCCACGATCTGGCCTTGGTTGAGGATCACCAGGCGATCACAGAGGACTTCGGCTTCATGCATGTAGTGAGTGGTCAGCACGATGGTTGTTCCGGCTTGGCGAAGTTCTTTCACCTTGCCCCACAAAAGGTGGCGGACGGCCGGGTCGAGCCCAGTTGTGGGTTCATCGAGAATCACGAGTTCGGGTTGACCTAAAAGCGCGCGGACGAAGACCAGCCGACGTTTCATGCCTCCGGACAAGGTTTGAATCGTGGCGTTTCGCTTGTGAGCGAGGTTCATGTATTCGAGCAGTTCCTCGATGCGCTGGCGGCGGAGTGTTTTCGGGACGCCCATGAAGGCGCCGTAGATCATCATGTTTTCCATGACCGTCAGGCTTTCATCGAGCGCGTTGTCTTGCGTGACGACACCGAGTCGTTTTTTGATCGCGCTGCTTTGAACATGGGGATCAAGGCCGAAAACCGTAAGCTCGCCCGATGTGCGCTCGACGGCTCCGTAGGTCATGCCAATAAACGTGGATTTGCCGGCGCCGTTGGGGCCGAGGAGTCCGAAACATTCACCTGGACGGATTTCGAGATTCAATTGTGCGACGGCTTGAAAACTGCCGAACGATTTAACCAAGGATTGAGCGCGAATCATGCGTGAGAATCCAATCGAAAGTCCGTTGGGCATCATATCTAATGCGTGTGATTCGGATTCGCAAAATTAATTTTCGAGAATCGTCTTGAGGCTCTCTTTGTACTGCGCGCGCTCGGCGTCGCCGACAAAGAGCAGGGCTTGCTCGGCGCTGTGCCGCGCGGCTTGGAGCTGATGGCTTGCGCTGAGTACGATGGCGAGGTTATGCCACGCGGGAGCTGACTTCGGATGTGCTTGGGTTGCCGTTTTTAAGTGCTTTGCCGCGCGGTTGAAATCTTGTTTCGTAAACGCGATATTGGCGGCACCGATATTGGCAGTCAGACTGGTAGGCCATTTTTCAAGAATGCGAAGATATGAGAGTTCGGCTTCCGCCGTTTTTCCCATTTGCTCCAGAGCGGCTGCGGCTTTGGTGTGCGTGAATTCATCAGCCTGTGCGGCCAACTGGCCTGGAGGCAGAAGGACCAAACCCCAGTTGTCGCCAAGATTCCAGGCCGATTCAAACTCATGCATGTCAACTCGGCTATGGGAATCGGGTCCGGAGTGCATCAGCACTTGCTTACGAGGGAAATCATATCCAAAAACAACCGCGTAGTGCCACTGCGGATACCAGCTCAGGGCGAGATTCTGAAACACGATCACGGGATGGCCGGCGGCGACTTCATGAAAGAGCGCTTCGACCCCATTTACGGGAATCGCCAGCATCCCCAGGCGTCGTCCGGCGGAGATCATGTCTTGTTGAAACGTTCCTTTCAATCCCGGCGTATAGACAAGATGAGCGATCTCATCGGCTGTGGTTTGGCGGCCGGCCCAATTCAATGCCATCGCCAGAGAGGCAGGTCCGCAGTGCCCAGCGGCCTGCTCAATAAAAGGTACGCTTTCGATCACTTGAGTGGTTGGGAGGGAGTGCGGCTTTGAGAAGAAAACATCCGTCTGGCGCGGCGAACTCGCGCAACCCACGAGCCCGAATGCCACGAACGCGACGAAAAGAAACTTCATGTTTCCTCTTTTGAGAATCAAGTGATGCCGAAATTCGTCGGGTTACATTTTTTTGATTAAGAAAATGATCAGCACCACGATCAGGACGGTGATAAGAATGTCACCTCCCGCGCGGGCTTGATCGACTTGACCGGCCAATTGGTGCAGTTCGCTTTCCGATAGGGTCGCGATCCTTTGTGATGCTTCTTCGGCCGAGACTCCGCGTTCCATCAAAAGTCGTTGCACATCCGTCGAGCGGATAAATTCTTGGACGCGCTGTTGAGTGGCCTCACGGTCCAATTCCGTAATCACGGCGGTCGTGGAGATCATACCTTGGTTAGCAACCGCGAAGGCGGGCATATGCACCATCAAAGCAGCTAATACGACACACAAAGCGGATCTGAACGGGCTTGTCATTCGATGAGTCCTTTCTGCGCTGAGACCACTTCCATCAGTTTAGACGGTGCGCACGTACGGCGCAATTTCGATGGTTGACGGAAACTGTCGAATTTCGTGACAGCCCAGCGCGATGTCCGGCGTGTGATGATTCATCTTGGGGCGACTCGTCGCTTTTAAAACATGCCGGCTCGGAGCATCGAAGGACTAGACCTAAGCTCAGCTGGCTCGCATGAGGCTGGAGCCTCGGAATCAATGGCGGTGGAGCGCATGGACATGCCACGCTTGATGGTGAGCTCGGCAAAGAGTTATGAGGTTCTCAACGGCATCGGCACCTCCTTGAGCCCGAGGTTGGATGTGGTGGAGCTCGGTCCAAAGCGCCGAATCACACCGGCTGCCGTTGGGAAGCTGAGCCTGACAGTGGCCGTGATCTCGGTGATGCACTTGGTGCGTGATGGGAGTTCCTTGCCTGGGCGGAGTCGAGCTGAACATTTCTTGCCTCGCCCGAGTTTGTAGTTTGCCTCTGAGAGTGGGGTGCTGAGTTCCAAGGTGTGCGCATCCAGGAACCGAGCTTGCTCAGGCCGAGCGGCTCTGGGATTTTCGCGAGCGACTTCTCGCTCCAAGTCCCTTTTAGGCAACTCGAGAGCAAGTCCGATCCACTTTTGCTGATTGGCCTCATTGATTACCGACGTGATCCGTACGGCTTTAGAAACTGTGAGGTCACCTTTTGTGATTGCCTCTTGCAGTTGTGGCAGATCCTGCGCCTTTCTGGCCACGGTGATGTAGGCATAGCTCTGCGCTTCAGAGAGTTTCAAGGCATGAAGCGAGTATTGGAACAAACTGTTGTAGCCGAGAAATCGATGCACCAAGAATCGGTCGACCTCTTGCAGACAGCGAATCAGTTCGGCTTCGCAAGATTTCAAGCGCTCGACGGCTTCGCAAGTTTGCGCGTGAACAGCGCGTAAGTGTTTTTCGTCTTGGCTTTTTCGAACTTGGTTGAGTTTGGTAAACATTCGGCCTCCTCTGCTTTGCGATCCACTTCGCTCTCGCGAGCGAGAGTATCACGGTTTTGGAGAGCGGAATTTTCGTGTATATCTGCTCTCTGGCAGGCCTTCTGTGACTTGGCTTCGAGGCGAGGCATTTCAATTTATAGCGTGTCTTAAAGGGCAAATATGTGCGTAGAGATGGTGCCTATGAGGAGTTTCAGATTCGCGCTTCTGCCGCGGCTCTCTTCGCACAAATGGTGGTCAAGATCTTTTTTGAAATATTTTGCTCTCGGTGATGTGTACGCCATTGGTGCGTCGAATAATATATAAACTATTTTTAACGCATGTTTGCCATTTGGTTGTTACTTCATGAGTTGGTTGGTTCACCTTGCCCGGGCCGAGTTTTTTGTCCAGGCGGAGTCGATGTGACAAACCAATGGAACTCCCTGCATTGAATTCAATTCAATTCAATTCAATTCAATTCAATTCAACGGAACTTAGGCCTTTCTTTCATTCAGTGCGGGCGTATGTAGGTAAGCGAGGTATTTGGCTCGGGCGCCGTGGTCGACGCCTTCCTAGCTTCGCACAGCTGTGTAGGCTCGCGGCACGGCGCTTCTCCATCCATGTGAACGCTCGGTTGCGGTTCGTAGTAGAACGTGACAGGTTTCGGTTCCTTTTGAAAGATACGTTGGCATGGAATTCGGTAAAGTTTCACCTGAACAGTTGGATGATGTGGATTGGGCGCTCGCGCCGTTGGATCCACTTTCGGTCTCCTATCTGGCGGGGCTTCGGCGTGCCGATTCCAGTGCGGCAGAATTTTATATCGGGGCTCCGGCTTGGGGTCATAAAGAGTGGCTCGGGAAAATCTATCCTCCTCAGACCAAGGCAGCGGATTTTCTCTACCACTACTCGCGACAGTTCAATTCCATTGAGTTCAACACCACTCATTACCGCATTCCTTCGCGTGAACAGACGCTCAAGTGGTTGAATCAAGTGCCGCCGAGGTTTCGCTTTTGTGCGAAAGTCTTTAAGGAGATCTCTCATACCCGAACTGGTTTGACGGACGTCGCGCTTCTGGAGCAATGGTGGAATTTTCTCGCGACGCTTGAGGGTCATCGCGGTCCTTCATTCATGCAATTACCGCCGAACTTTGATTACTCCATGAAGTCGCTGTTATTTCGGTTTTTGCAAAGCTGGCCCCGGGAATTTGAGTTGGCGTTGGAGTTTCGTCATCCCAGCTGGTTTGAACAACGGCACATCTTGCCGGCGCTGGTGGAATATCTGCAATCGCGCGAAATCGGCCTCGTGATCACAGACGTCGCGGGCCGCAGGGATGTCTCTCATTCGTCCGTGAGTGCGCCCTTTACGTTGATCCGCTTCATTGGCAATGAAATGCATCGCAGCGATCGCACTCGAGCGCATGCATGGAGTCAGCGTCTGCTCGAGTGGGAACGTGCTGGGCTTCAGCGAGTCTATTTCATCGTTCATCAACCCGACGACATCCTGTTGCCTGAGATGGCTCGCGATGTGATTCGCGTCTTCAACACGGATCGTGGCGTATCCGTTTTGAAACCATTGTCGGACATCGATTCCGGTTCGGATACAACGGAGCCCATGCTGAGTTTCGATCTTTAGTGTGGTGCGAGATA
>JAMPXM010000228.1 GCA_023701225.1 Pseudobdellovibrionaceae bacterium
GACGGCGAGCGCTTCTTGGGCCTCATCACCCGCATCGATCTCCTCAATCACTTGCGCCGCAAGCTGATCTGAGCGCAGCCGATCGCGGGCCAGAAACGTTCACGGTCGAGCGCTCTCGCCTCCCGGCGGATATGAGAGACTGCGCAATGGAGCCGCGAAACGTTCGGGCATGACATTGGCGATGAGATCGAGGGTGTTTTGCATAAAGCCACCTTCTCGAACTTCGGGTTTCATTTGCTCAAACGCCTGCCCCATCATGCGAGCCTCATCTTCGGCCAACACTTGGCGCGCGGCCGTAAAAACACGACCTTCTTCTTCTTGAATATGGTGCAAAAGCGCTTGCTGAAGTTTCTGGACCGTCTTTGTCCAATCGGCACCCACTCCTTGCATCGCTTGAAGTGACCGCAAGTAGCCTTCGATTTCGAGATGCTCGGCATAGGAGTGTTTCACGACGTCTTTGGTCTCATTGATCGAGCGCAATGAATTGTATAAAACCGCCTCTTCGGCGCGGGCATGGGGCAATAAGGCATCCCGTATTTGCCGAATCAACCCAGAGCGTGTGTTGTCATCGGCGTCGGCGGAATGAACGAGTCGATCGATCATTTCTTTGACTTTATCGTGGTCCTTTTTGAGCGCGTCATAAATCAACATAATTGCCTCCAAAAGTGGACTTTCAGGCATAAGGCCTGATGGTGAGATGAAAACTAATTGCAAACCAGGTTGGACGTCTTGGCGCGAATGCGATTTTGTCTATGAGCTTTGTTCACCTTGCCCAAGCCCCCCGCACATGCATAAAAGTGACACAGGCGTCGACTGACAGACCTCATCTCTTGATGAAGGGGGATTTCGCTATGATCAAAGATTTTATGGAATTCTTAAAGGCCTACGGAGTGATCGGGCTTGCCATCGCAGTCGTCATCGGCGGCAAGCTCAACGAGCTCGTCACAAGCCTCGTCAACGACTTGTTGATGCCGCTGATTTTCCGACCCATGCTTCAAGCCGCGCACGTCGATGACATCCGCGAGCTCTCTTACAACGGCATTTTATACGGCAAGGTGATCGGCACGACGATCGACTTCCTGATCGTCGCGATCTTGATTTTCTTGTTCGCAAAACGCGTCCTGCGCGAAGACAAGGTCACAAAAAAATAAGGAGCTGACAGCAGAGACTCGCGCGCCTCACCAATCGCAAGGCATGTAGTCTTTCAGAAATTTGCCGCACCAATGTGTGCCGGTCAGGATCCCGTCAAAGAACGGGTCGCAGATCCGTGCCGCACCATCCACGATATCCAGCGGCGGCTGGAAATCGTGCATATCTTGTTTTTGCTGCGAAAGTGTCGCTGGGTCCTCGTCGGTGACCCACCCCGTATCCACGGCGTTCATGTAGATACCCACTTTCGCAAGATCACGCGCCGAGGTGTGCGTGAGCATATTCAGCGCCGCCTTGGCCATGTTCGTGTGGGGATGGCGCTCGGTTTTCGTGAAGCGATGGAATTTCCCTTCCATCGCCGACACGTTGACGATGTGCTTTCGTCCCGTGTTGTCGCGCTTCATCAGCGGCAGCAACCGATTGCAAAGAACGAAGGGCGCAACCGAGTTGACCAATTGCACTTCGAGCATTTCCGGTGTTGGGATTTCGCCCAGCTTCAAACGCCAGCTGTTGGTCTCGCGCAGATCGACTTGCTGCAAATCCGCATCCAGCTTGCCTTCGGGAAAAATTTCTTCAACCGCGAGAGAGTTATCGTAGGAATAGGGAATCTGCGAGAGCTGAGCCGATGCGCGAATGCCCACGCCCGGCGCCTGCGGGCCGTGCCATGCGACCGGGAGCGCGGACTCAGAAGCGATATTCCCTCCCAGAGCCGCGACTACCACCGACGAAGATGATGAGAACGAAGACGCCGCTTCAAGCTGCGCCTTGCACTCCTCATGACCTCTTAAAACCATCTGCGCGCCTTGAGGAAGATCGGAGAACGCACGCCCTTCATTGGGCATCAAATGAGCGTAAAAACCCGGGGGACGGCGCACGGTCTGCGCGGCATTGTTGATGAGAATATCCAATCGCCCGAGCGTTCGCTCCATGTAGTGCGCAAAGATCTCAACACTCGGCGTGTGGCGTAGGTCCAAGCCATAGACGTGCAAACGATCTTTCCATTGCTCAAAGTCCGTTTCGCGCGAAAAGCGAAGCGCGGAATCAACAGGAAAGCGAGTGGTGGCGACAACCGTGGCTCCCGCTCGCAGCATCATGAGCGAAGCATGGTAGCCGATTTTCAATCGAGAGCCCGTGATGAGCGCCACCTGGCCATGCAACGACGTGGTCTGAAAGCGTTTGGCGTAGTTGAAGTCCCCGCACGCCGTGCACATCGAATCGTAAAAGAAGTGCAGCCGGGTGAACTCCGCCTTACAGACGTAGCAATTGCGTGGAGATTTGAGTTCGCGCTCAGTTTGGCGCTGCTCTTCAATTTGGCCTGCGATCTGTGCCGGAGCTTGAAAGACCGTGGCTTGACGCGCTTCCCGGATGCCGGTCCGAGCCCGGGCCTCACGGTCCTGACGAGTCACTGCCCGCCGCTTGGCGCGCTGGATCTCACGATTCCGGATTCGGAGTTCCTCACGATCGGGCCGCGAAAGACGACCCGCCACGCGCAGCAATGACACCCGTGTTTCTTCTGGAATTTCAGCAAATTGGCCAGCATTCTCAAGCAATGTCTCGAGGACCGCAACACAACGTTCAACGTCTTCGGCGCGAATCTCGGCCTGGTTCGCTTTCGGCATCTCCATTTTCATGCGGCCGACTTTAAAGATGATGCCGCTCAACGGCAAGCCCGAACATAGGTTCCTAGGCTTGGCAGAGCAGAAGTGAGCCCGTTTTCTGCATAACAAGCGCTCATGTACCGCTCTCTCTTGTCGATCGCCCTCTGGGGTGCAATGTTTTCCATGGTGTCGGAAGCTTCGACACTGGCTCAGACAGCGTGTTCAAACCAGGTCGGTTCTTGCGCCTATTACGGCTGCCTATCGGACGAACTCGCTTGCCGCCCTCAAGCCTATCTCCGCCGCTTCGGCCGGAGCTATTGCTCGCTTTTTGAGGCCCGAGCGGATGAATACACGGAACAAGGGCAAAAATTCATGACCGAAGTCCGCCTCTGCCTGCAGCTGGAGCTGGATGCAGAAATCGGACTCACGTGCCAGAATGTCGAACGACGGTCGGCGAATCACCATGTCACCTGTTATCTCGAAAGTGGTTATTGTGAACTGCCGCGCAAGGACCAATTCCTGTTACAGCGGACGATTTTCAAGGATCTAGCGAGTCGTCCTGCTCTTTGGGGCGCCGCTCTGAGGATTTCGCGCGCGTGCCTCATGCACGCAACATCCCGCTCCGCATCCGAGGCTTCCGTTTCGCCTAGCGCCGGGCCGACCACTCCTTGACCCTTGCCAGGGCATTCAGTAGCGTCTGGGGTCATGAAAAACTGGATTTCCCTTCGCACCTTTGCCCTCTTGCTATTCCTGAGCACGCCTGTTCTGAGTTCTATGGCCTTCGCCGATGGCGATGCGCACGGACATGGCGGCCCCAACACCCGCGCGCTCGCCAAAGTCGACGCCCGTCCAAGCACACTTCTCACCCGCGCTCGGCAACTGACTCATGTCGGCCCGCGAGCCGGTGAAGGCTACTTCAGTCGCGACGGCCGGCAGATGGTATTCCAGAGCGAACGCGAAACCGGAAATCCATTTTATCAAATCTACTGGATGAATCTGGACACCGGCAAAACCCAGCGCGTGTCTCCCGGAAAAGGCAAAACGACCTGCGCGTGGATTCATCCCGACGGGAAGCGCGTCTTGTTCTCGTCCACCCACCTCGACCCACAATCCGACAAGAAGGCGCAAGACGAATTCGCTTCGCGCAAGAACCCCGTACAGGGGCGCTACTCTTGGAGCTATGACGAAACCTACGATCTCTTCTCCGCATCGCCCGACGGCAAAAACCTACGCCGCTTGACGAGCGAAGTCGGTTACGACGCCGAAGGGTCGTACTCGCCCGACGGCAAGTGGATCGCGTTTGCCTCCAATCGAGCCGGCTACACCGAGACACTCAGCGAGGATGAGAAAAAACTTTTCTCTAAAGATCCCTCTTACATGATGGATATCTACATCATGTCGTCCGACGGCAAAAACGTGAAGCGCCTGACCACGTCGCGCGGCTACGACGGCGGTCCGTTCTTCAGTCCCGACGGTCAGCGCATCACTTGGCGGCGCTTCACACCCGACGGCTCTCGCGCCGAGATATTCACTATGAACATCGACGGCAGCGATCAAAAGCAGATCACGGAACTGGAATCGATGTCGTGGGCGCCGTTTTACCACCCGTCCGGCGACTACTTGATCTTCGCCACGAACGTGCACGGCTATAAAAACTTCGAACTCTACGTTGTCCCCACGCAAGGCGGTCTCCCGGTGCGCGTGACCAGCGAAGAGGGCTTCGACGGTTTGCCCGTGTTCACTCCCGATGGCCGTCAACTCTCCTGGACGAAGCGCAATGAAAAGGGCGATTCACAGATCTTCATCGGCGATTGGGACGACGCTCAAGCGCGCACGCTCATGAACCTGCCAATGCGCGCACCTCGCGCGCAAGACCTTGCGAGCGCCATCACCCCGGCCGACGCGCGCACCTGGATTGAATATTTCGCTTCGGCCGAGATGAAAGGCCGCGCGACAGGCTCACCTGAAGAGGCGCGCGCGCAAGAGGCGATCATCCATGCGTTCCGCGACTGGGGCCTTGTTCCCGCAGGGGATAAGGGCTCGTTCATGCAAACCTTCGCGTTCACTTCGGGCGTACGGTTGGGCGACAATAACCACGCCCAGCCCGAAGGGCCTGGCGCAAAATCCTGGAAACTCGGCGAAGACTGGCAGCCATATGGATTTTCGGCCTCCGGCGACGTCGCCTCATCTCCGATCGTCTTCGCCGGCTACGGCATTTCGGCTCCGGCGACAGAGTCCTTCCCACAGTACGACTCCTTTCAATCTTTGGACGTCAAAGGGAAGTGGGTTCTCGTTTTCCGCGATGTCCCCGAAGATGCCTCACCGGGCTTGCGTCAACATTTGAATCGCTATGCGCGGCCACAGCACAAAGCGATGGTCGCACGCAATAAAGGAGCCGCGGGCCTCATTTTGGTCACGGGACCGACGAATCCGACGACTGGAAAAATCTCCGCGCTGAAGTTTGAAGGCGGCGACAATGGATTGCCTGTCATTCAGGTCACGGATCGCGTGGCCGAAGCGTGGATGAAAGCGGCAGGCTCCACTCTGCAAGCCGAGCAAAAGGCCCGCGACGGCGGATCATTCAAAGCGGGCTTTGAGATTCCAAACTCAAAACTCGCGGCCAAAATTCAACTGATCATCGAAAAAGCGCAAAGCGCCAACGTCCTGGCAATGCTCAAAGTTCGGGGCGCAACGAAAACTTTGGTGATCGGCGCGCACGGCGACCATCTCGGCGAGGGAAAATCCGGAAACTCACTGATGTCCGCCGAGGATAAGACAAAGATTCACTTCGGCGCTGATGACAACGCCTCCGGCATGGCCGGCGTGCTGGAGCTAGCGCACGCGCTCTCGCGTCCTGAAA
>JAMPXM010000229.1 GCA_023701225.1 Pseudobdellovibrionaceae bacterium
ACGCGTCTGCGCTACCAAAATACGCGGCGCACCTTTGGGCGACACTCTGCGGTGAGATTTACTTGAGGAAGGTGAGGTAGTGGGCGAATTCGGCGATGCTTTCTTTGATATCGTCGACGGCGCGGTGGGTGTTTTTCTTTTCGAATTTCACGCCGAGTTTCGCTTGCATGGCGATTTTCCATGAGGTCACGTCGAGCATGCGATAGTGCAGGCGGGCCGTGAGTTTCGGAAAATATTTGGTGAGAAAAATTCGGTCCTGGAAAATAGAGTTGCCAGCGAGGATTGCCGGTTCTTTGCCGAAGTGGCGATCGATCAGAGAAATCAAATCGGCTTCGACTTTTTCCGGCGGTGTCCCGTTTGGCACCTGTGCCGTGAGGCCGGAGTCACCATGATGTTTCTTATTCCAGTCATCCATCCGATCCAAGTACTCCTGCGGTTGGCGGATGATGGCGTGAGTTTCTTCAAGCGGTTTTAGATCCCACGTCGTGACGATCGCGCCGATTTCAATCGGTACCTCTTTGTTGACATCGAGACCGGTCATTTCCATATCGAGCCAGAGGAGTTTTTCCATGGATTTTAGCCTAACGATGGCGCGGGTGGTTAGGCTAGGAAAACCACGAGTACACCGGTGTTTCGCGTGCCGTTGGGGAGTTGTTCGTGTTCCCACGGAAACTTCCCAAGGCGTAGATATTCGATGACAGCCTTTTGGACAGCGCCGCTACCTTTGCCGGACATGATCCGCACGCGGGCGGATTGGGAGTGTTTCAAAATAAATCGATCCACCGCATCCGGCACTTCGGCAACGCTCATTCCATGAAGATCCAGTGTGGGTTCGCGCGGGGACTTTGCCATCTTGTCACAATCCTACAATGACCTTGGTCTAGGATGCACGGTCGGGAATTCAGAAATTGCGAGAAATATTCGATAAAGGAGCTATGAGACGTCCGAGCGCGTGGATGCTTTTGAGCGCAATCATTTTATTCGCGACTTGGCGGCATGCCCAAGCATTTCCATTGGTCCCGCCAGGGACAAGCGGGTTTGACCTCGGCCGAAGCGGTTGCTTCGGCTCTTCGCATTTGCCAATGGGTTCGGCGAGTCAGGTCGGCGCGTATTTCGATTCGTATGTAAACTGCTATCCCACGCTCACCAGTGAGCCCTGGATGATGCCGGGCGCGGGTGACGGTCTCTATTACCCGAGTTACCCGTGGGCTCCAGAGACTCCGCACTACCCTTTGTCTGGCGTGTCGCCCTATTACTACCATGAGCGTCGAACTCGGGACGACGAGTTGTCTTCGGCCTCCGGCGCGTATTCGATGTCGTATCATTCGGTTTCGCTTTCACGATCGAGTTCCGGTCGCGTGCCGGCCTGGGATGCCACGGTCAATCGCAGACCCATTCCAGCCACCGCCGCCGCGAAGACGGCACAACAACCCCCACAAGCGCAGGGAACTTCCGCTCAGGGAGCAGCCGCGACCGATGGTGGAGACGCGTTCCCACCTTTGGTGATTGAGCCTGTGAGTCCCAAAGATGCGAGCCTGGTATTTCCATCCAATGGCAAAGTATTACCGCGTGCGCTAGAAGCTCATCCTCAACGAGCGGCGCTCGCCAAGGTGCAGCCGGCGAGCGATGCACCCGTGCGTGTGGCGCGCGCGTCAGGCCCACGTGCCGCAGGAGTTGATGGGGCCGTGGGAGGAGCGAGCACCGCGACGCCGAAGTCCGTGGCCGCGCCGACCACGAAAGCCGCCGCGGTCGTCGCGATCGGCGGGCGTAAACCCAAGCCGCCGATTTCTCCGTCAGGTCAATTGGCTCTGCCGGTGCCGGCGCATGCACCCACGAATCGGGTGGCTCGGAAGGCGAGTGATGCGACCTCTCAAGCGGAATCACAGAAGTCTCCGCGCCCGAACGCGCCGGACAGCAAACCAGAGGGTAAAGATAAGACTCATCCGGCCGATCAGGTGATCGAAATCACGATCACGCCGGCCGACCCGATGCATGCTCCCTCGCCTGAGAACCAAGTTGTCTTCGTGGACGCCGATCAAGATAAAGAAAGTGTTGCGCCTGTCGAAGAACGCTCATTCGGCGACCTGCCACCAGCGCCATCGATGAATTCGGAACTCGAAAATGCATCAAGCGAAGTCAATCGCGAGGCGGTCGCAGGCGCGGAGGCGTGCGTGGGCGACTGTCAAACTCCGACCGAACGTGTTCCGACTCAAGACTTCGAGAGATTCGTGAACGTCCTCGCGGAAAATCCTCCTTCAGTCGCCGGCGCACGCAAAATCATGACGACTCTTTATCAGAGCTGCGATGCCGCGAATCGTCGCCTGCCACTTGGGTTTCGCATGAGTGGGTCGACGGTTCCGGAAGACGGCGTGCAGAGCCATAAGCAAAATCCGAATCTCTATTTCACTCCCAGTGTCGCTGCGGAATCGCACTACTATATCGAGCCTCGGCCGCGGAATGCGTTGTGCCGGGACATGAAAAAGACCTTGCCCGTGTTTCATCCCTGCGGAAAGGCCGCGATTCGCTACACAGGTGGAAAACTGGAGATCAACCCATTTAACAACAAAACCAACCTGAGCGGCGGTAATCTCACGACCATGGATTGTTCGGGATTTATCGCAGCGGCGATGGCCGCGTCTGGCCTGAAGTTGCGCCAGTCAAATAAGGCATCCGAAGCCTATCAGCTTGGCACATCGGAACTGATTCGGCTGGGAACGCGCCAGAACGACTGCATGAAGCCGGCACAATTTTCGGCCGAGAGTTCGATTAAGCCGGGCGACGTTTTCGTATTACATCAGGGGGGCGCGGGCCTGTACGGTCATGCGATGATGTTTGAGAATGTCGGACCCGATCCGTTCGCGCTGAATGGGATTTCCTCCGCTTCGCAATGCAACGGTCGTTACATCAATCCCCAGGCCTGGGAATTTTCGGTGATTCACAGTTCAGGCGCGGCCGGGAGAATGGCGATCACACGATTGACGGCTCAAGGCATTGTCGCGGATTCGCAGATATTGAAGAACTGGGTCATGGAGCTGGCGATCGAAGCCTGCTATGCGAAATTCAAAACCAATGGCGCCGAGGCCGTCGTGGCCTTTCCGTTGCGTAACGGCCGAGTTCAGCGGGGCGTTTCCCTGCTTCGGCACGTCGGTCCTTCCGTGAGCGCATGCGTGGAAGAGAAGCCAGTCAAGATCGTGGGCGAAGAATGCGTGCGAGATTGCAAGGAGTCGAAGCCATGATGCGCGATGGGTGCTTGCTCGTAGTCGTCGCGATCTTGGGTGTGACACTCTGTGGACAGGTCGCGCGTGCCGAGACCACGGATTTCTCGAGCCTGTCGTGTCCTTCGGATCGAGAGCTCGTGCGTGAGTTGCTCGAGCTCCAAGTGTCTGGCGTGCGCGTTGCGGGTCGTAAGGACTCGTGTGTTGCGCCAGAAAAATTTCCCCACGTGATCACGCGGCCTCCGCCAGAGGACGTCGTTGGCGAAGTCGTCGTGCCGCGCTTCGTTTCCGAGGACAAGCCGTTCGAAATTCGCTCGATTCAGAAAGATAACCGAGAACGCCTGGTCGTCGATTTCATTTACAACGTCGTTGGCAAAAACGGCGTCACCGCGATCGAAGATCGGATCTTCATTCGGCGCTATGATGGGTTTGCAAAAAAACACCTCGGGTGCGCGGCCGCGGTTTATTTGCCAGAGACGCTTGTCATCCGTAAATCATGTTACACGCCTTGAAGCACACGTACACCGGGCGTCGGGCCCTGGTGACCTCGGGTCAGAGAAGCGACGGTTCTGATCAAATCTTGGCCATGGACCGGTTTTGGAATGTGCACGTCGTAACCCGCCTCAAGGGCGCGTTGCGCGTCCTTTTCGGCGGCGTAAGCGGTCAGCGCGGCGGCCGGCATGCGCTCGTGTCCACGTGCGGCCTCCATCGTCCGAGCACGTTGGATGAGTTCGTAGCCATCGACCTCAGGAAGACCGATGTCGCTGATCAGGCAATCGAAAGCTCCCTTTTTTAAAAGGTGCAGCGCTTCGGTCGCCGACGATACGGAACGGACCGTGGCTCCGGCACGTGCCAAAATCCGCTCGATCAACATGCGAACATCCGCGGAATCGTCGACAAGAAGAATGTCCAAGTCAGCCAAAGGGCGCGCATCGGGTGCCCATGCCACGCTCTTTGGAAGGTGGGTAGAGGCGTGTTGTGTCCGACTCTCCTGCGATGGTAGCAGAGGTGGGTTCTGATGAGGGACAGTGGAGAGCTCTTGTGACGAAAGCATCGGGCGTGTGTCCAGGGTCGGAAGATGGATGGTAAATGTCGCGCCCTTGCCCTTTCCTTCGGATGCGGCGTGAACGCTTCCTCCGTGTAGCTCGATCAGATAGCGGACGATCGCAAGTCCGATGCCCAATCCTCCATGTTGCCGATTGGAACCGCCTTGCTCTTGGCGAAATCGGTCAAAGACGTAGGGAAGAAACCGTCTCTCGATCCCTTGGCCTGTATCCGCGATGGTGATCGTCACGCCATCTTGGGCCGAGGTAACTCGGACATCGATGCGGCCTCCGAGAGGGGTGAACTTCACGGCGTTTGTGAGCAAGTTCCACAGCACCTGATGAAGGCGGTCGGCATCGGCACGGATGTTGGGTGGAGAGTCCACGACTTCGAGATTCAAATGCAAGGACTTCGCGCGTGCGGCCGGGCGCACCGAATCGACTGCCACAGAAACAGCTTCCGCGATGTTCAAGGGCCGAGTCTGCAGCGCAAGCTTGCCGCTCACGATGCGTGAAATATCCAGCAAATCATTGATGAGTTCGACCTGCACGCGGGCGTTGCGTTCCAATGTTTGCAGAATCGAGTCGGTTTCTTCAGCATCCGGCTTTTCGTCGCGTAGGATCTCCAGCCAGCCCAAGATGACGTTCATCGGCGTTCGCAATTCATGTGAAACGGTGGCCAAGAACTCCTCTTTTGCGCGATTGGCGGCATGGACATCTTGGAAAAGACGTAAGTTCTCAAGAGCGAGTGTGGTGCGGTTGCCAATGTCGATGGCGAAGCGGAAGTCGTCGTCGTCGAATGGACATTCGTGAGGACCTCGGCCGAAGTGAAGAGCGCCGATGATTTTCTCTCGCGTGACCAACGGGATGCAGATCAACGATGCGATGCCGATTTGAATCAGTCGTTTTTGACGTTCTTCGTTTGTCGAGATCCGAGCCAGGTCCTCGGAATCCACGTGTGCGATCAGCACCGGCTCTCGGGAATCCGCTCCATCGGCGTGAGACGGGAATCGATCAAGTTCCTCGGACAGAATCCGGGCTTTCTCTGGATCTTGGTGGACGGAGGAAACTCGGCGGATGCGCCCCGCGTGGTCAACCCGTGCGTCATCCAGCAAATCGACAACGACCGAGCTCGCGAATTCCGGCACGAGGGCACGGGCGAAGCGGGCAACCATGTGCTCGCTCTCGAGTGAGCCGTGCAAAATTGATGTCGCGTTGAGGAGCAATTGGGCTTGTTCTTCGCGGCGCTTGGCTTTTGAGATGTCCGTGATCAGTGCCACGACTCCCTTGAGGCGTCCTTGCGGTCCGAAGTCCGG
>JAMPXM010000013.1 GCA_023701225.1 Pseudobdellovibrionaceae bacterium
CCCAGACTCACCTCCCCGACTTCACACCTGAGGCCCTCCTTCCGGCCATCCGGGCGGCGCAGAGTCGTTGGAGCCACCTTTCACCGGCCAGCCGCAATCGTAAGAGTGCGTGCATGAAGAGCTTCTTGAACTGGCTGTTCCAAGAGGGATGGCTGGAGAGTGATTTGGCTCTGCAGATCGGTGCTCCGAAGGTGCCCGTCCGCCTGCCGCATTTCCTCTCCCTTGATGAGTCACTCGCTCTACTTTCGACGCTGGAGAACGGGCTCGCGGAAGACGTCGTTGAGGCTGAACGTCAACGACGTCTCCAGCAGCGCGCCTTGGTCCTACTCCTTTATGGCGGTGGCTTAAGGGTCAGTGAGGCCTGCGCCCTTCGCTGGTCTGACGTGCGTGCTCAACCCGGAGTCTTGAAAATTCACGGCAAGGGCGGCAAGGAAAGGTTGGTCGCGGTCCCCCAGAAAGTTCTGGACGCGCTTCGACCGCTCGCCCCTGGCATTGCCCCAAAAGCACCTCGACAAGATTCGGAGTTCGTCTTCGGCGAGCGCCCGCTGAGTACTCGCAAGGCCTATGACTGGGTCCGCGAAGCGGGAAGCCGTGCGGCTTTGCTCAAGCCACTGCACCCCCACGCGCTCCGACACAGTTTCGCGACGCACCTTTTGGCGAGTGGAGCCAATCTGCGGGCCTTGCAAGAGTTGCTCGGCCATAGCACATTGCAAGCGACACAGAAATACACCCATGTCAGCATTGACCAGCTCGCGCGCACGCTCGAGCGGCATCATCCGCTGGCTCAGACGCCCGCGCCCACTCCCGCGACGAAAGGTTCAACTGATCCATCATGCCGTCCAGTTCACAGTCCTCCGAACAATCCTCCACGCAAGCGAAAACCATGAAAAAGAAGGCCGTGTTTCTCGACCGTGACGGCACGGTGATCATCGATAAGATTTATCTCAACGACCCCAGCCAGATTGACTATCTCCCAGGCGTCTTCGAAGCCTTGCGCCAACTGCAAGAAGCTGGATTCATCTTCGTCATCGTGACGAATCAATCCGGTGTCGCAAGAGGAATTGTGCAAATCGAAAACATCGAAAAAATCCACGAAATCATCTCCCGGGATTTCGCACAACACGGAGTCCACTTCGCGGGCTTCTACTATGCACCCTATTCCGTGGAGTCCAATCACCCGATGCGTAAACCGAACCCCGGCATGCTCGAGGCAGGAGCCAAGGAACATGGCATCGACCTGTCGCAAAGCTGGATGATCGGCGATCGTATGACGGACGTCGAAGCGGGCTTACGTGCGGGCACCAAAACTGTATTGCTCGCCGGGCACGAAGTGCCGCCGGAAGGCACGCCTCGCGGTCCGGATTTTATCGCCCATGGATTGATGGAAGCCGCACAATGGATTCTGAAATCGCGGGGCTGAGGCGATCCTGAGACGAGCCATAACAGGATTCAGAATCGATGTCTCATATTGAAACCGCGACCCATCTGAACACGCCTCAAAGTCGGACAAAACTAATATAGTTCAACACCTTGATCAAGTTTCCACAGTCCAGTACCGATGCCTATAGGACGGTACGTTGACTGGGGGTAAACATGAGAAACCTCGCACTTTTAGGTGCTGTGTTTCTGATAGCAAATTTGGCGCTTCCTTCGACTGCGCAAGCAGCCGGCTGCGGTACGGCTGAAGTGGTCAAAGGCAAGGTCGAAATCAAGCGGGGCTCTCAGTCCGCTGTTCCGCTCGCACAGGGCGAAAAAGTCTGCGCCGGCGATCAGGTGACGACCGCTGCGGACTCACGGGTGAAGCTGTCGATGGCAGACGGCAACGTGCTGAACGTCAACCCCGGCACTTCGATGAAAATCGAAACGTATGAAAACGACGCGACTTCAGCGAAGAAGAAAGTCTTGCTGAACGTTATGTACGGTAAGATGCGCGCGACCGTGAACCAGAAGTACGACGGCAAGTCCGCGTCGGGTGAACCGCAACTCTTCCAAGTGAAGACAAAGAGCGCGGTCGCAGGTGTTCGTGGTACCGACTTCCTGACCAGCTTCGCGCCGAAGATCAACAAAATGGAAGTCATCACCTTCGAAGGTAAAGTCGAAGTCGGCCAAGCGGGACCGGGCGGCGCGATCATGAATGCGGTCGCGGTCGGCGCTGGACAGAAGACGGAAGCATCCGTCGGTCAGCCGCCAGCTCCGCCGAAAGCCGTTCCCGCTTCTGAACTCAAACAAATGGACAGCAACTCGCAAGCCGGTAACGCCGGCGAGCGGCCGCAGCCCAACGCCAATGCCGGATCCGAAGGCGGCGACAAAGAGGGCGACAAGAAGGGCGCGAACGACCAAGCCGCGAAAGGCCCGGAAGACCAGAAGCAGGAAGGCGACGGCAAGAAAGGCGCCGAGGGCGACGGTAAAAATGCCGGAGCAGAGGGCGGCGAGAAGCGTGCTGAGGGCGATGGCAAAAAAGGCGGCCCCGAAGGTGGCGAGAAGCGCGCTGAAGGTGATGGCAAAAAGGGTGGACCCGAAGGCGACGGAAAAAAGAATCCTGAAGGAAATAAGCGCGCCGAAGGCGATTCGAAAAAAGGTCCTGATGGCGGCGACAAGCGCTCAGGCGGTGACCGTGGTCAAGCAAACAACGGCGGCTCCGCATCCGGTGGCGCCGCAGGCGGTATGCCTGCCGGGCCTGGCGACTCAACAAGCGGTGGTGAAAGTGGGACGACGGCGAGTGCGCCGGCCTCACGCATGCCCGCCAGCAGCATGCCAGCACCGAGTCCTGGGATGATGATGCCGATCGACGCCGATACGATTTCCGGAGGATTGCCGGCGGCTCTCCCGACGACAGCTTTGCCGCCTCCAACGTTTCTGCCGCCGATCATGCCGGTCTATGTGCCGCCGACCTGTGACTACTGCAATCAAGTCGTCAATACTGGCCCAGCACGTGTGAATGTGAAAATCTGTTTGCCGAACCAAGGATGCTGACCCCAGGCAGGCGCGTGAAGAGGGAGTCCTAGACCTCCGATCAGCGCTGCTCGAGATCTCAGCTGCAGAAAATTCAGACGCACGACCAAGAGAGAGGATGCCCGCGCGGCATCCTCTTTTGCTTTATCTAACCTCGTGAATTCAGATAAACTTTAATACGCACTGGTGACTCCCAGTCAGGCGTCAAGGAGCGACATCGTGAAGTCCGTGCGCATTCTCGCACTCATTTTCGCATTGCCGATATACGTGCACGCGCAAACATCCGCCCCGAGCCAGGCCTCCAGCGGCGCGCCCACAAAACTTCCCGCCAAGAAAGGCGGTTCTTCGCGCGTCGGTCTCGACGCCGCGAAAACGATGCGCCTCAACTACGGGTATCCGATGTGGAACAAGAGCCCATCGTCCGTGGATACCGCGAGTCTTCTCATGCGTGAGGGTGCGACGGGCCGCCTGGTGCAGATTCAACTCGAAGAGACCGAGCCTGACTCCTCTGTCTTCACAGGTCTATTCTCTGTCCAGTGGGACCGCATCACGCAGCTGGCGCCGGAGTTTTACGTTCCACCGCAGGAGCTCTTGGAAACCAATCAAGGCTTGAAAAAACTCAGCGCCATGATCGCCACCGGACAGCTCAAGCGCGTGCCGTTCCTCCTTCGCCGTGGCAAAAATGGTCAGCAGAACATCGAGATCTTCGACAACAAAGAACAAGCTCGCAAGGCCATGCAGATCTACCGCGCCGAGCGTGAGGCGCTCGAGCTTCTGAAAAAGAAAGTGGTCAGCGATTCCGCGATGGAAGCCGCGGATTTGGCGCAAGCGGCAAGTCTGAAAGAAGCCGCCGCCACAGCCGCGGCCGATCGAATCCGTTTGGAGCAGGTCGAAGCGCGTAAAGAACTCGAGCGCCAGGCTGATTTCGCGCGCAAGAACGCCGAAGAGCAAGCTCGTCGCAAAGCCGAAGCCGCGCGGCTAGCTCAAGAAGCGATGGCGCACTATCAAGCCGGTCAGATCCCCGACGCGCTCGCGAAATTCGAAAAGGCATATGAGCTCGATCCCAATGAGAAGACCTACTATTTTCAATACGGCGTCGTTCTCTATCGCTCAGATAGATTCAATGAGTCGCTCGTTTTTCTCAATATGGCGGATGGTCCCGACGTCAATACGGCGGAGAGGGAATACTATCGCGCCCTCAACCACTACCGCTTGAAGGACATGACCTCGGCTGTCGACAGCTTCAAAAAAGTCGAAGCTGCGAAACATCCCGAACTGAGCCCTTCCTCATCGTTTTACATCGGCATGATCCACTATGAAGGAAAGGCCTACGAAGACGCACGCAACGCATTCCAAACGGTGCTCGATACTTCCAAAGATCCGAAACTCGACGAGCGCGCCGAAATGATGATCGAACAGATTCTCCGCGTGCAACAATTCGAAGCGGAGCGCGCCAAAAAGTGGTATTTGACCGCCACTGTCGGCATCAACTACGACTCTAACGTTTTACAAACATCGACATCGTCTCTGGATACGGGTTCCGCCAGCGACGCCATCGGGTACCGTTTCCTTCAGCAGGCAAGCTTGCGCTATCGCCCCATCTATGAAACCAACAAAGAGTTCGCGGCGCAGCTGGATCTGCTGAACATGTACACGCTGGACAAATCCTTTCAATCCGATCAGGACCTGCGCAACACCGATCCACTCGTGATCGGCTTGACGTTACCCTACACACACAAAGGCCTGCTGGCCGGCAAAGGCTATAAAGTCGATTTCGTTCCTGGCTACGAAACGATCTACATGAGCATTGAGAACAACGAGAACAAAGCCATCTTGAGCTCGTTCATCTTCAATATCCTCAACACCGTCATCATGAATCAGAACTGGTTCGCCAACTATAATCTGGAAATGCGCCAAGACGAGTCCGGACTCGAAAGCGCGACAGGTACTGAAGATTCATCCGCGTTCAAAACGAAGCTCGCTTGGAACAATTACTTCTTTTTGAATCAAGAAAAGAACCGGATATTCACGGCCGACTTGAGCTATACATCGAACCAGGCCAAAGGCGACAACGCTGTCTATGATCGACTGGACTTAGGCGTCGGTTACGTCGGTCAAACCGTCTGGGACATGACCTACAATCCGAAACTCTCTTACTTCCAGCTCGCCTACACCAAAAATTCCAACGGTAGGACCGACAACAGCATCACGGCTTCGGTGGCCTTGAGCAAAAAGCTCACAGAGAAATACAGCACGGGTCTCATGACGAGCTACAATCTCAACGACTCCAACGTCGAGGCGAACCAGTACAACCGCATGTCCATCATGCTCACGCTCTCGGGTGCCTGGAATCTGTAAACTTCTGAAGGACGTCGCGGGTAACTCGGCGTTAAGAAAGCTTGCCGAGATACTCTTTCAGCACGCGGTTCGCTTGAACACTCACCGCGCGCCAACCAAAATCATCGAGCTCAATCGAGTCGTGAGCGACGATTGGCGCGCGTAAAAGGGCCGCGGCATCGGCGTCGACCGGCAAGACCCCGTGATGCGCAAGAACCTTGACCTCGAAGTGAATCTTGAGCTTCTCCAAGTCCGCTGTGGTTTCCGCGGCCTTGAGAGCGTTTCCGAGAAGATTGAAGATCTCCCCTGCGTGCACTTCTCCCTCATGGCTGACATCGTGAACCAGTTGTACGAACTGTAGCGCCGCCTCCAAACGGGAGTAATCCGTGCGCAAGAGATCAAAGGCTTCGATCAGAGAGGCTTCTTTCAAAGTGTGCAAGGAGCCTTCGCCCTGCGCCTTCCCCTGCCTATCTTCATAAATCACGCTCACGAAGTGGGTGGGCTCCAAAACGCCGCCGCCAAAACGCTTTTTGCTTTTCAAAGCCGAGCGCGCAAACAAATTCAAGCGCGCCCCTTGCGCGTTGAGCACGTGCAAAATCAAATCGGCGTCGCCGTAACGGACTTTTTTGAGGATGAAAACTCTGTCTTTGACCTGCATGCGCACCCGTTCTCGCGTCAGACCGCTTCGCTGGCGACCGTTTCGATCTTAGGCTTTCCGCGCCGCAAATAAAAGTAAGCGCCGAAAAGCCCCCAAAAGAACTGCGCGATCTGCAGGGCCGTGATGGCGGTCGGTCCCACTTGTGTCGGTTGCCCCGTAATCAAGTTGAACAAAAAGTAAAACGCGGCCTGCCCCACGCCAATTCCCGCCGGAGACAATGGCAAAGAGGTCGTCACGAGACCCACCGGTACCAGGAAAAAATACAGCGAAAGCGACACGCTCTCGAGTTCCATGGCCTGACCGACCAGATAAAACAGGACGATGATCATCGTCTGCGACAGGAGGCTAAACAGGAACGAAACAAGCAAAGCACCTGGCCGGTGCCGATATGAGTGTAGAGAGATGTAGATTTGCTTGAGCGTCCGCCCACCTGGCGCCGCCGCGAAAATCCACTGGAGAAGTCTCGTCCGTCCAATCCAGGAGGACAAAGCAACGGCAAAAAAAACACCGAAGGCGATGAAGAACGCGAACACCACCGTCGCCAAGGTCGCCAACTGAGCGTTTTTCAAGACCTGGTCCATGTTCAGCGCCAAAGCCACCGCGGCTGTCGTGATCATCATGGAGAGGCCAATGATACGATCCAGGAGGATGCTGACCGCTCCGGCCACTTTTTGATTTTTATGCTCGCGCAAGAGATAATACCCTTTGACGACATCGCCTCCGACTCCACCAGGCATGGCGTAGTTAAAGAAAATGCCGATCAGACTCAGCGGCAGAGTCCGTGCGACCGTGGTCGCAAACCCCTGGGCCCGCAGCAAAATCAACCAGCGATAATTGTTGATGAAAATCAGGGCGAAGACGAGACCGAGGCCAATCGCGACAGAACCGGGTGTCGAAAGCTCCCGTAACACCGAAAAATCAATCGCGCCCTTACGCACCATCCAAACGGTCAAACCCACGGCCAGGGTGAGTTTGACGAGAGTGATCGCGGCTTGTTTCATACGTGCTGGCATGTTAGCCGTAATATTCTACAAAACTCGAGGCAGGACAACTTCTTATGAAGATCTCAGTCATCGGAACCGGGTATGTCGGCTTAGTCGCGGGCGTCTGCTTTGCGGATGCAGGCCATCATGTGATTTGCGTCGATAAAGACGCGGCCAAGATCGACAGGCTCAAGGCGGGTCAGATTCCGATTTATGAGCCCGGCTTGGAAGACCTTTTGGAAACCGCCAAATCCCGCCTAACTTTCACGACGGATCTGAGCGACGCGGTTCGCTCGACGTCCGTGATTTTCGTCGCGGTCGGCACGCCAGAAAAAGAAGACGGAAGCGCCGACCTCGGCCCGACCCGTGCTGTCGTCGAAGCGATTTGCAAATCGGCGAACGAGAAAAAGTACATCGTTCTCAAAAGCACGGTTCCGGTCGGTACGGCCAAAGAGATGGAACGCTTCTGTCATGAGAAGAGCCAATTCCCGATGGAAATCGTCAGCAACCCGGAGTTCCTCAAAGAGGGTGCCGCAGTCGACGATTTTTTGCGCCCCGACCGCGTGGTCATCGGGCGCCGTTCGGCGGAAGCCGAAGCGCTCATGCGCGAGCTCTATGAGCCATTTGTGAAAAACGGCCATCCGATCTTCTTCATGGACAACGTCTCGGCGGAGATGACCAAGTACGCCGCCAACGCGTTTTTGTCGGTCAAGATCAGCTTCATCAACGAACTCGCGTTGCTCGCCGACAAACTCGGCGCCGATATCAACGAGGTTCGCCGCGGCTTTACCTCCGATTCACGCATCAACCCGGCGTTCTTTTACCCAGGCGTCGGATTTGGCGGCAGCTGCTTCCCGAAAGACGTCAAAGCCCTTGTGCACACAGGCCGCCAAAACGGCGTCGCGATGGATATCGTGCACGCGGCGGATGAAGTGAACGACCGGCAGAAAAACGTTCTGTTCGAAAAAATGCAGGAATTCTTCGGCCGTGACGGCCTGAAAGGCAAGACCATCGCCGTTTGGGGGTTGAGTTTCAAACCTCGCACAGACGACGTACGCGAAGCCCCAGCCCTTTCTCTCATCGAAAACCTCGTGCGCGTGGGCGCGCGCGTGCAGGCGTTTGATCCCGTTGCCATGACAACGGCAAAAGAGGCATGCCGTGCGCCATTCTCCGGTTGCGCAAGCGCAGAAGAGGCCATCCATGGCGCGGACGCGCTTGCCATTGTCACCGAATGGAATGAATTCCGCACGCCTGACTTCACGCAATTGCGCGAAACCTTAAAATCCAAGGCGGTCTTTGACGGACGTAACGTTCTCGATCCGGCCAAAGCGACCAAAGCGGGCTTGCGCTACTTCTGTATCGGTCGCCAAGCAGTCGCAAAAGTCGAGCAAGGGAGCCTGTGATGGCCATGCGTGCGTTGGTCGCCGGCGGCGCGGGGTTCGTCGGCAGTCATCTCTGCGAACTTTTACTGAACAAGGGTTATGAGGTCGTCGTCTTGGACAATTTCGTCACTGGACGCGAAGCCAATCTGGAGACCTTGCGAAAGTTGGGTCATCGATTGGAAGTGGTTCGCCACGATATCACAAGTCCGCTTCCGCAATCGCTCAAAACCGGAACGCGCTTCGATGAGATCTATAATCTCGCCTCCCCGGCTTCACCTGTCGACTTTGACGTGATGCCGGTGTTCATCATGCGCACGGCTTCGGAAGGTCACCTCCACCTGCTGGAACTCGCCCGCGAACATGGCGCACGCATTCTGTTCGCCAGCTCCAGCGAAGTGTATGGCGATGCCGAGCAACATCCGCAAAAAGAAACCTACTTCGGCAACGTGAACCCCATTGGCCACCGCGGCTGCTATGACGAAGCCAAACGTTTCGGCGAAGCCTTGAGCCAATCCTATTGGCGCCAGTACAAAACGCCGATCCGGATCGCGCGGATTTTCAATACCTATGGCCCCCGCATGCGTGCGAACGACGGCCGCATCATACCGAACTTTTTCACGCAGGCACTCAAAGGCCAATCATTGACGGTTTACGGTGACGGCACTCAGACGCGAAGCTTTTGCTTCGTCACCGATCTCGCACGCGGATTGTACGCACTCATGCAGAGCGAAGACACCCGCCCGGTCAATGTCGGTAACCCGATCGAACGCTCCGTGCTTGAGATGGCCGACGCCATCAACCGCCTCACAGGCAACCGTGCGGCGGTCAAGTATTTGCCGCTCCCGGAGAACGATCCCAAACTGCGCCGACCGGATACCACCCGCGCGACATCATCTCTGGGTTGGACTCCGGCAGTCTCTCTTGAGAAGGGTCTTGAGCTTTCGCTGGATTACTTCAAATCCGAACTCGCTCAAGATCCCACGCTTGAAGCGAGCGTGATTCAGTGATGCCTCGCGCGCGAAGCGTTTCGAAATTCGAGATTCAGAGTCCAGACTGGCGCTGAAGCGTACGGGAATAAACGGTCTCGATCGTGGCCCGCAAGTCTGCGCGAGCCAATAACTCGACGTCGAGAATCAGAGTTCCGCGTAATGCCTCAGGGGCAAGATTTCTCGCCAGCAGGCTTTGAAGAATCCGCTCATCTTGCCACCGACAGAGGCTCGTCGTCTCAAGAAGTCCACGCTCACCAGGCCGAGGACAGGAAACTCCCAACTCCTTTGCGAGGGCCGTCATCATCGCGAGGCCGTCGACGTCACGAAACGCGATGATCGCACGATCCGGCAATCGCGGAGTCGCGGCGTTCAGCAAACGCTCCGCTCCCTTCGGTGGCGCGGCTTCGAAGGCTTCGACGGCCTGAGCCAGACGCGCCAGATCTTTGTTACGCGCGATCGCCAACTGCTCCTTCGCCTCCTCAGTGGAAACCTCGGGCCAAACGAGCGCTGAGGCGATCGGAGGAGATACTTTCACTCGGTCACCCAGAATCGCCACCGCCCGCTCGGGTGTCAGAGACAGAATATGCGCTTCCAAATTCTGGGGTGCTGTCGGTGCGATGCAGGTGTGTCGGGAATGGGAAATATGGATGCGATAACACTTCTTGTCCGCAAGTGCGCCTTCGAGCGCGGGCACTTCAAACAACTCACCCGTTACCGGATCGTCGTAGGCCGTCAGGACGAAGAGCAAGTCCTTCTGGGCGGCTTCCAGCCACGACTCCGTTTGATTGAGCTCGCTCCGCGTGAGCGCACGAACTTTGAAGCCCTCACGCGAGAGGTGCACGGCGACGGATGCGAACACCGGTGCGGCTTCTTTTAAGTAAACGACCGTACGTTTATTGGGCTGCAGCTGCGCCAGCTGCATGCAGATTTCCCACAAAGCATGGGGAACACCTCGATACGTTTGAACAGCGTAGGCGCCATCGCCAAGACCGAGAGCCTCACGATAAACGGCATTCGCTTCGTACCAAGAGTCAGGAACTTGTAAATCCAAGCGCATGCGATCAGGTTACCCGCGGGACCTCTCCGGGGGAATAGCCCTCTCCATGTCATAGACGAAAGGCGGGGCGGGAACGGGACATGAAAAGTGATCGCCATCGGTTCAACACGCAACCTCACCTTCCAAGTACTACCTCCCGAAGCCGCCCAAGCGACTTTTCACACCATGCGCCCCTCAATCAACGAAACCCAATACGCTCTTACTATATGCAAGTCCACTTGCATATAGTAAGAGCGCCTCGGGCTGACCGATTCCGGCACGCCTTTCGTTCGCGTGATTGACTTAAGAAACGGAGAGTTCAGAAAAATAAACTATGATCTTGTGAAAAGTTCGAACCGTTTCGAGACGGACATTCGCTTTGACTCGACCGAATTTAAAACTTGGGTCGAACTTTCCGAGACGTGTAAAGCTCAAATACCAAAGCCCTATTCTCAATTCATTCACTACGGCAAGGGCACTATCAGTCTTCGCGATGATGCGGGAACCAAATAACCGAGATTGCACACGCCGATCGGAGTCAAAAACTTGGAGCCGCTGGCCTTAGAGTTTCCCTGCCGACAAGCGGCTGATGCGCTTCCACAACAAAGCTTTCGGGGTTCGATCCATTTTGAGTGAGTCCATGCATTCATCGAGGCGCCCAGGACGCTCCGCGAGCCGTCGAATAGAGCGTCCGAGATCACGCTCAACGCTCTCTCCATATGCGGCTCTTGCTTTTTCGATCGCACGGGAAAGTGATGTTCGTGGCATCTCAAGCATCGCCAGGTCGATGAGATCACGGCTAAAGACGGCATCGTCCGACCATCGGTCAGAGTTCGCGAGAAGCTTGCTTGTCGCTAAATCCAAATGAGTCAACGTCTTGATGCCACAAATATGGTCCCTTCTACGGGGTTTTTGCAAATCGATTCGGCTTTCCAAGACGATCTCGAACTTAATTTCGGTGCTCCCCACTCGTAAGATCGTGCGGATCCCATATTGGTCGGCGCGAATATCTCGCACAGGAATCAGCACTGCTCCGGTGCGGACTATCGTTTGTATTCCCCGCTCACCGGTGACCCAATTTCTAATCGTTTGGTAACCGACCCGATCAGAAACCAAGAAATCGATATCAAGCGATTCACGATACTCTTGATGAAACAAAACAATCGCCGTCCCGCCTCCAAAAAAACAACCGTGCTTGCCGAGCAGTTCCGCGTCGAGGGACTGAAGAATCGTCGCGATTCGGACATGGTGCTCCCTTTCAAACAAGCAACCGCTCCCTTCCGAATGCAGCGAGGAGAACTTTTAAGAATTCTCTCTCACGCGCATCCATCGCTTTTATATCCACATGTCTCCAATTTCTCTCATAGATATCAAGCGCTTCCTCTCGACTGACCTTTTTCGTACCTTTGAGTTGCCAGGCCAGCCGTTTCAGCTGCGGATAGTCGGCCAAGCGGATCTGCTGCGGAAGGCTCGACAGCAGCGAATCACTCGCTTTCTTGTGATACTGAGAATCCATCAGCTCCAACTCGAGCCCTAACGCAAAGACGACACTGATGTAGGCACCCATCGAGACCGAGGGTTCACCACGTTCGATTCGATGGAGCGTGACACGCGACATCCCAGCCGCTTCAGCGGTCGTAGTCGCGCTGATCCCAAGCTCTTTCCGGCGACGGCGAAGCCGCTCGCCGATGTCGCGCAGCACCTTTTCAAGTCGAGTTCCGATACGAGGCGATTGAGCAGGCATATGTATCTCATTATATACATTCTTTATAAAATGTCTAGAATGAGATACGAAAACCTCGATATCGAAAACCGAGTTTTACCCAAGGCTTACCAATAAAAATCGAACCAAAATGAGAGGGTAAACGTCCTACTTGTTTCCAAATCTCCTCATCCTTTCAATCGTTCACATGAGCAATCGAGTTGAGTTTGCGTTAATGCTCTACTTGCATGGGACGATTGAAACGCATAGCCCGAGACCCGGCTTTTCACATTGTGTGCTTTTTCACCTCATGCATGCTTTTTTCCTGGCCGATCCTTGTCGGAATCCTCGCTCCCGGCGGCGGCGCCACCTACATTGCGGCTTTTTCGGTCGCCTTTCTTTGCGTATTTGTGCTTTTTGCCATCAGCATGAGCTGCAAACCCTCCTAACCAGAGGAGAATGACGATTTGTCGCCATCGATTGTCCTTGGCTCCATTCTCCTCCTTCTACTCGCTCTGCTCGGGGTCGCCCTGTTTTGGGAAAAGCAGGCAAAAGCTCAACCACACACAAAGCTCAAGGCGCTGATTTACTCTCTCTCCTTTTCAACGTTCTTCACGACTTGGACCTATTACGGAAACACGGGCGAGGTTCTCAGTTCCGGATATCTTTTTCTCGCGGGCGATATTTCGATCGTCTGCTCCGCATTTCTTTGGTGGATCGTGCTCCGAAAGGTTGTACGACTGAAGCACCGGTACCACATCACATCCATCGCCGATTTCATTTCCACCCGCTATGGCAAAAGCCAAAGCCTGGGCCTCATTGTTAGTCTGGGATGCTGGCTGCTCTTGATCCCGTACATCGCTCTGCAAATCAAAGCGGTCGCGATCACGTTTTCGTTTTTGACTGAGGGGATCACGGATCAGTTTCCTGAGACCAGCCTGATGCACTATGCCCTGTTCGCGGTCATCATGGCCGCTGGAGCCCTACTATTAGGCTTGCGCAAGCTTGATCCCTCCGAGCATCAGGCCGGACTCGTCGCCGTCATTGCCACTCTCTCCATATTCAGGCTCGCGACAATGACCGCCGCCGGGATCTTCATTGTGTATATTCTGTTCGATGGTCCGGTGGAGTTGTTTTCGAAAACGGATCGAATTCCAATGCTCCATATGGATCAACTCCCCGCGAATTTCTTTTCGGAATGGTGGTTCTATCTACTGATGTCGATGTTCGGCGCTCTCTTTTTACCGCACCAATTCCACGTGGCGGCCGTGGAGAACCAGGATGAAAATCAGATCCTGACCGCGATGTGGGTTTCTCCCTTGTTTTCCGTTTTGCACATCATCTTTATCGTCCCTATCGCTATCGCTGGAGTCGCCCTTGGCATTCCGCGATTTTTGCCCGAATTTTTTTTAATCCAAATACCGCTCACCTCCAGCCAAAACACCCTCGCGCTCCTAGTTTTTTTGGGAGGATTTTCCGCAGCCGCCGGCATGGTGATCTTGGCCCTGACAACGTCGTCTCTCATGATCGCGAATTACGCCATCTTGCCAGCGATGGACCGGCTCGCCAGCCGATTCAAATCGGTACAAGCATTTGGCGCGCTCCAACGAAGTCAATTTCTTTGCCGAAGTCTCGCGGTTGTCACCACGTTGAGTCTGGTTCTACCGTTCCTCACTCACACGCATTTGAGAATTTCGCTCGTCTCCATGGGTTCGCTCGCGTTCGTTGCGACAGCACAATTCGCTCCGGCGATTCTCGGCGGACTCTTTTGGCAAAGGGGCTCTCGCCGAGGCGTCCTGTTGGGTCTTGCGGGCGGCTTCGCGATCTGGATCTACACATTAGTTGTGCCGAGCTTCAATTTTGATGGTCGAGAACTCTCCTGGATCCACGACGGCCCCTTCGGGTTCGGCTTCTTGAGACCGTATCAACTCTTTGGCATTACGAGTATGACGCCGACTTCTCATTCTCTTTTCTGGTCGACCTCCTTGAATGCTATTCTCTTCGTCACCGGTTCGCTCACCACACAGCAAAACTCCATGGAGAAGGAGATCGCGGGCGACTTTGTTCTCGGAAGAGTCAAAACGAGCGGATTCCCATTTTTGGAGCTGAGGCCTCGTTCCATTTTCATGCGTGACCGGCTCGAAAACATCGAAAAGTGTTTGAAGCTCTATCTCCAGGTCCAAGCCGCTGAACGAATTTTGACGTCAAGCCTCGTCGCGAACCGAATTGATGTCTTTCAACCGGTTTCATTGGCAACACTGGCCGCGTTTATGAGGGAGATGGAGCGCCGGCTGAGCGGCGCCGTCGGTTCCGCTCAAGCGCACCGCATAGTCGAGTCGATGAACGTCTTCACTCCGTCGGAGATCGATGAGTTGGCCAAGGTCTATGGACGGCGCCTTGCCAACATCGGTCTCACACCCGCCGAGTTGCTTGAAAAAGTGAACTACGTCGAAGAGCGCCACGCGATACTTCAGAATCACACGCTTGAATTACAAAATACAATCGACGCCCGTGATCGAGAGGAACGCCTCAGGAAACTGGCCGAGGAGTCGCAGGAGCGGCTTATTTCGACCCTTGAGGAAACGTCCGACTTTGTCGCGACCGTCGACGTGGGCGGACACATCACCTACCTCAATCACGCCGCCCGCGAGCGACTCGGCATCGGACGAGACGCCTCAATCGAACATCTCACGCTTCGGGACCTGCATCCTCCTGACATAGAAAAAGCATTGACCGAAGTCGCACTACCCATGGCTTTCATGAACCGAATCTGGCGGGGTGAGAGTCGTTTTTTAGGTGAAGGCGGGGTTTCCATCGAGACGTCACATGTTTTGATCGCGCACAAAAGGGCCGACGGCTCTCTCAACTACTTTTCCATGATCGCACGCGATATCAGCGCGCAAAAACGTGCCGAAAGAGAGTTGAGACGAGCCATCGAAGCCTCGGCCCTGGCGAACCGAACGATCAGTGAGTTTCTCGCCACTGTCAGTCACGAGCTCCGCACGCCTCTCAATAGCATTCTTGGCGGCGCCGAGCTTTTGATGACCGAGACCAAGGAGGCCGAAAAGAAGGATGAAGTCGCATTGATTTTACGCAATGGCTTGCAATTAAAATCGATCGTCGAAGACATCTTGAGTTTTGCCCAAATCTCCGCTGGCAAACTCAAGCTTGTTCCGCAAATTTTTGGACTGCGTTCGTTGATCACCGATGTTGTACGGACTTTGAAGCCCCAAGCCGATGCTGCAGGAATTGAGCTGAAGAGCGAGGTCGCAAACGACATTCATGACAGTATTGAGGCTGATCCCGTTCGTCTGCGGCAAGTTCTGTTCAACCTGGTAGGCAATGCAATCAAGTTCACCCGCCGGGGAAGCGTCCAGATTCGAGTTTCTTTGATTTCCGCAACAGACGACCACCAAGTCACGCGCTTTGAAATCATCGACACGGGTATCGGCATCCCACTTGAAGAACAATCGAGGATTTTCGAACCCTTCACTCAGGCCGAGCCGACGCTCGAGCGAACCCACGGCGGTGCAGGAATGGGCCTTTCGATCAGCAAAAAGTTACTTGAGCTCATGCAGGGCGAAATCGGAGTCACGAGCCAGGTCGCCAGAGGCAGTACCTTCTGGTTTGTTTTGCCACTCAAGCTGATAAATGCGGTCGAACGAAAGCCGACTTCAGAAACTGAATCTCAATCTGTCGCCCATTGCCGAGTTCTCCTAGCGGATGACAGCCGTGACAATCAATACGTCGTCACGCGGATGTTGAAGAAGTTCGGCGTCGACTGCGACATAGTTGAAAATGGTCTACAGGCCGTCGAGGCCGAGAGGCACCGAGCTTACGATCTCATTTTCATGGACATCATGATGCCCGTGATGAATGGCCTAGAGGCGATTCGACAAATCCGCTCGCTGCCTCGGCCTTATGCTTTGGTACCGATCGTCGCACTGTCGGCGAAGGTCTCCGATGAAGATATTCGTTCTTATCTGGAAGCCGGAGCGGATGATGTTCTGGCCAAACCGGTGACAAAGGAAAGCTTAAAGGCGGAAGTCGACAAGTTCGTTTCCGCGCAGCCGTAACGGAACCTGAATTTGCGTATCAAAGTCTAGAAATTTCAACTCAGAATGGGCTCGTTTTACTGCACATCTGGGGCGGCCGATTTGTTGCAAAAAAATTTTGGGAGAGAACCTTTCGAACTTCGCTTCGGATCTTTTCCGGTTTTATAATATTTCGACTGGCCATGGTTCTGTTCTCAGTGGCTCCCTAAATGGGCTTTATTGGAGCTCAAAACGGAATGACGAGCCAGTCGATTCAAAAAAATCTAAACACACAGCTTGAACTGTCCACGTCATTCTCTGAAAATGAATTACCTCATCTATTTATGGGAGAGCCAGCCTATGAGATCGTTCATGGTTAGTTTTTTGCTTATGACTTTCGCTGCAGCAATCTCGTTAGCCGCAACGCCGGTCGATTGCTTTGAGTTCAATTCCGGAAAAATAGTCAGGTACCATTGTTTTGAGTCGGAGCAAAATGTCGAGATTCCCCCTGAAATAGCTGGGCTTCCAGTCATCTCCATTGGAAACGGCGCGTTTTATAGACAGCCTGGGGACGAAAATCTACAAAGCGTTAAAATCCCAAACTCGGTAACAGCAATTGGTCGCGGCGCGTTTTCATTCAATGCTCTCACTGAGATCACGATTCCAAACTCTGTCACTACTATTGGCAATAGTGCCTTTGCATGGAATCAAATTCGGAAGGCAGATATTCCAAATTCGGTAATCTCTATCGGCGATTCCGCGTTTGAGCACAACGAATTGACGATGATCGCAATACCGAATTCAGTGAAGTCTATCGGTATGTATGCTTTTAACTACAATCAACTCAGTCAGATTTCTATTCCCGACTCAATTTCAGTTCTAGAAATCGGTGTATTCAATCGAAACAACCTGACCGAAGTTTTGATTCCCAATTCGGTTACGGCCATAGGTGGATGGGCATTTACTGAAAATCAGCTCACTTCAGTGGTTGTGCCTCAGTCGGTTCTTCAAATTCATCGAAATGCTTTTGATTCGAATGTTGAAGTGAGCCGGCATTAAGAGTTGGCTTCAACTGAATCTAACATTGTCTAATTTTAGGACCGAACGAAGTTCGACTTTCCGAAAACGGAGTCCCGTAGAATTTCATTTGCGAATTGCGCGCCGAAAACCTGTTGTCTCACGAAAGTGCGCGGGCGATGCATTGAGACTCATCGTCAAAACACCAGCCGCTTCTCGCATCTTGAAATTGCCGCCACGAATGACTCCCGCAGGCAGACTTTCAATTAAGCCGGCGGAGCCTGAGCCCGCCTCACCATTCAGGCCCCAAATCATTCCCGAAGGACATGGCCGAGACCACGCAGAGACCGCGAAACAAACGAGAAACACGATGGCGACAGCATGTGAATACATCGGGGCAGACTCCAGCATGCGATGCCTCAAAACAATGCTCACCGCACCATGACTCCCCGATTTCGCAAACCTGCAAACGACGAAAGTTCTCAGAACCGTAACATCGCACCCGTAACCCGCGGATAAAACCGTGTCGACATGTTTATTGACATCAGTTCATACTCTAGACAGCGTTCGTCTTGAATTACATCTCCCATTTTAAATCAGTTTGGTTTCGGAGAATATCCGGCTTGTTTTGAGACAGGTCAATGAATTGCAGTCATTCTGGCTGGACTTGCCTGGTTGATTTATATTCATCGCCGCGATTCGTCTCGCCTCTGTCCGATTGTGAGGAGCACGTGAAAGTTTTGAGTTCAAAGTGGACAAAAGTAACGCTGCTGTCTCCAGTTCTGTTGATCGGATCGCTGATGTTCTTCTACCAGAACTGCTCGCCGACGGGTTTCCAGCCGGCACACTCCGTAGAAAGTACTCAGGCCAGCGTTGAACCCCATGAACACCAGAACGCCGAGTCCGGACTCGCCATCCAGATGGGACTCTTGCGCGCGACATCGGCCGGCGCGACCGCCGGACTTCCCATCGAAGGACGAATGATGTTCGTGCGTGACTCCAAGACGGGATCTCGTGTTTATGTTCAGGCGATCGGGTTGTCTGCGACGGGAACGTACATGTCTCACGTACACGACCAGCCTTGCTCCCTGGGAGGTGGTGGGCATTATAAAATCGACACGAGTGTCACAACGGCCGAGGCTCAAAATGAAATTTGGCCCAATCTCACGATGGGCATGGATGGCGTTGCTCTCGGATTCGCATCGGTCGCACACGTGGCGCGACCCGAGGCACAGTCGGTCGTTTTGCACGCGACCGACAATACACGTCTCGCCTGCGGTACGCTCTACCCACAGGGTAGCGTGACGCAAAAATCCGGCACGTTCTCGACACTTCCAGGCGGAACGAATCTCGGCAGAACCATAACGGGCTCTGGTGTTTTAATTCGGCATGCAGGGGGCGGTCAGACGGTATTGAAACTCGCCGCAACAGGATTGGCTGCGAACACCTCCTACACGGCGCATGTTCATAACCAGGCCTGCGCAAATATGGCGGGTGGTGCCCACTATAAACAGAATCTCGCAGTCACCGAAGTCACCGCCTCGGCAGCCAATGAAATTTGGGCGACTTTAGCAACGAATGCCAACGGTATGGCTGTCGCGCGAACGGTCGTGATCGGACACGTGGCCCGCCCAGACGCGATGGCTGTCGTCATTCATAATACGGATGCACAAGGGACCCGTCTTGCTTGCTTGGATCTTTTGACGGAGGGGGGATTTCAAAGCACCGCTGCGGGACTTGAGCGAGGTCGCAATGTGACCGGGACTGCACGCATCGACCGTCTCCCATCGGGGCAAACACGTGTCGCTGTCAAAGTCGCGGGCTTGGCTGCGAACACGACATACATGGCTCATGTTCATGACAGGCCTTGCCACATCTCCGGTGGCGGAGGTCATTACAAGATCGATCCGTCGGTGACAACAGCCGTTGAATCCAACGAAATCTGGCCACATGTGATGACCGGCGCCGACGGCGCCGGTTCGGCGACGGTCGTCGTCGAACACCTCGCGAGGCCCGAAGCGCAGTCGATCGTCATTCATGATCCCGCCGACAGCGGACGTCTTGCCTGCGTCGACATCGATTGATGGGACCGGATGTATTCGATTCACATTCGGTGGGACTAACCGGCTATCAGGCAGCTTTAGATCACTCGAGGATCCAACATTACCTCTTCAGCACGGGATTGATGAGAGCCTCTGTGAGCCGAACTATTATCTGGTTCCACGCGATTGACGCAAACTCCACATCGCCTTGCCCGGGCCGAGTTTGTGGCAGTCTTGCGATATGAGGTTGTTCGCGGACTCGATGTGTTCGCTCAGGATTCGCGGCCGCTTTTGAATCAGGCCGATCTCGCTCTCTTTGGCGTGGATCGGCCTTTTGCGGATTGCTGACAGAGACGTGAGTTAAATCCCCGCCTTGTGGCGCTCTTGCTCGTCGACGACGGAGACGATGCCGCCCTTGAGTTGTGGGCGGAAAGCGAGGTGGCGGATGTCGTACACGAATTCCGAGCCGTTCACGCCGGGCGTTTGCCACTCAGGGCCCATGCGAATCGCATCGACCGGGCACGCCTCTTCACAGAAACCGCAGAACACACAGCGGAGAATATCGATTTCATAGGCAATCGGATATTTTTCGACCGTCGGATCTTCGTGTTCGGCCGCGGTGATGCGGATGCACTCCGCTGGGCAATTGGTCGCGCATAACATGCAGGCCGTGCAACGGAGCGAGCCGTCCTTTTTGACGGTCAATACGTGATTGCCTTTGAAGCGCGGCGAATAATCGAACTTTTGCTCCGGGTAATTCAGCGTGGGCATCTGTTCGCGGTTGAACAGGTTCTTGACCATCTTTCGAAAGGTCAAACCCATGCCCGAGAAGATGCCGGGCAGATACCACTTGTCCTTGGCGCGCTGCCGGTGAACTAAACTCATAAAGCACCTCGTTGCGTCGTGAATTCGTTCTGTGCCCGCTTCCCGATTGGGCTCGAGGCCTCTTCGCGCTTCACGTTACGGCCGGCGATCACGTCAGCGACTTCGCTCAATGTCATGGCTTTGGCCACGACCGAAAGAGCCGGCTTCACTGATTGCGCGATCCCGGAATGATTGACGTATGTGCCATGCTTCTCGACATGCGTGCGCATGGGAATCTGCACGGTCGTGATCGAGCTTGCGTCAACGAGTTCGCTCTTGCCGGAGCTGAGCCACACGAGACGCTTTGCCTTGGCGAACAGTGCGAGTTTTTCTTGGAGGTCCGGAAACACGGAGAAATCCAAAGGTCCCGCGACCACCAAAGTCTGGATCGTGCCGCTTTCCAGCCCTGCCACGAGATCCTTCCACGTGTTGTCCATCACACCGTGCTTTTGCAACGTCTGCAGCAAGCCCTTGGTGTTCGGGTTGCGGTCGCCGCGGAAGAGCAGGCCGTCGAAGGATTCGAATGACTCCGGGTTGTTGACCCAGTGGAAGATCTGATCCGTGCCGACATCGGCCTTGAAGGTCGAAACAATCGATTCGTATTCCTCGCTGGAGTATTGGCCCGTCAGAACGAGAGCGACCGACTTGGCATTGTTCGCCGCCTTCGCCTCACGCACCCACTCGGCCGCCTTTTTCGCGCCCATCAGCGGAATCATGTATTCGACTTTCGCCTGAGCTTTATCGCCGCCGAACGAAAGACGCGCATCCAGCAAACGCGCGTCGCGGTTGATCGGCTTGTAGGTGTCGCGACCCGTGTCGCACATCCAGTAACCGTTGACCTTTTCGTTGTAGAGCGGCTTCAGACGGAACACGCCTTCTTTGTTGAAGAACACGTTCACGTTGCAACCCGTGGAGCAGCCCGTGCAAATCGATTCGGCGTTTTTCAACAGCCACACGCGCTGGCGGAAACGGAAGTCTTTCGACGTCAACGCGCCCACCGGACAGATATCGACAGTGTTGACCGAATAATGATTGTCGAGCGGACGGTCTTCGAACGTGCCGATCTCGGAGCGATCGCCGCGGTTGAAGATGCCGAGCTCGTTGGTCTTCGTGACTTCTTCAGTGAAACGCACGCAACGCGAGCAGAGGACACAGCGCTCGCTATCCAAAACCACGCGCGGACCGAGATCGACAACCTTGCGTTTTTTGACTTTGCGCTCGGCCATTTCCGGCTCGTACTTGCCGTAGGCCATGTACTGGTCCTGAAGGCCACACTCACCCGCCTGGTCGCAGATTGGGCAATCCAGTGGGTGATTGATCAAGTGGAAGTCCATGCCCCACTTGACGGCTTCATTCACCTTCGCGGAGTTGTTGTCCACCTTCATGCCTTCGGTCACGACCGTATTGCAGGCGATCTGCAGGCGCGGATTGCCTTCGATCTCGACCATGCACAGGCGGCAAACACCCGCAATGCTGAGCGAGGGGTGGTAACAATAATGTGCGATCTTTTCCTTCATACCAAGTTGGTAGAAGGCGTCCATGATGGTCGCGCCTGCTTTAACTTCGACCTCTTGGCCGTTAATGGTGCATTTGGGCATGGGTCGGTCCTTTTCCCGTTACTTTCGAGCGGCCTTCTTTGATGAAAAATTCGAATTCGTCGCGGAACTTGGTCACGAAGCTGATCACCGGCAGAGCCGCCGCGTCCGAAAGCGCGCAAATCGTGCGACCCTTCATCTGATCGGCGACCTTCACCAACAGATCCACATCTCCTGGGTTACCCTGGCCGTGGATGATGCTGTCGACGATCTTGTGCAACCAGCCCGTGCCTTCGCGGCAAGGCGTGCACTGCCCACAGGACTCGTGCCAGTAGAAGTGCGTGATCGTGCTGAGTACGTCGACCATGCAGTTGGAGTCGTCGATCACGATGATCGCGCCCGAACCGAGCATGGAGCCGAGCGACGCGAGGCTCTCATAATCGAGAGTCGCACGATTGGCTTCGTCGACCGTGAGCACCGGCGCACTGGAGCCTCCGGGAACCACGGCTTTGAGCTTGCGGCCGGGCTTCAAGCCACCGCACTCGTTCTCGATAAAATCCTTCAGCGGATAGCCGAGCGGAACTTCATACGTGCCGGGTTTGTTGATGTTGCCCGAAACGCTGAAGAGCTTGGTTCCGGCGGATTTTTCCGTCCCGTATTTGCGATATCCAGCCGCGCCGTCGCGAATGATGGTGACCACGGCCGCCAACGTTTCGACGTTGTTCACGATCGTCGGCTTACGCAGGTAACCCTGCACGGCCGGAAACGGCGGCTTCAGTTTCGGCTGACCCTTCAGGCCCTCAAGGGACGAGATCATTCCCGTCTCTTCACCACAGATATAGGCGCCGGCACCCATGTACAAATCCAGATCCAGATCGTACCCGCTGCCCAGGATGTTCTTGCCCAACAAACCTGCCGCATAGGCTTCGTCGATCGCCTGTCGCAGGATCTTGCCCGGCCCGACGTACTCACCGCGCATATAGACATAGGACTTGTGCACGCCCAGCGCGAACGCCGAAATGATCATGCCCTCGATCAACTGATGAGGCGCCCGCTCGATCATCTTGCGGTCTTTGAACGTGCCCGGCTCGGATTCGTCGGCGTTGCAAAGCAAGTAGCGCGGCTCACCGTTGTTCGGCAAAAAGCCCCACTTCACGCCCGTCGGAAAACCGGCGCCGCCACGACCGCGCAGACCCGATGCTTTGACTTCATCGATGATCTTTTGGCGATCCATCTTGAGCGCCTTGGCGAGCATTTCATAGCCCCCCAGGCGCTTGTAGCCCGCGAGACCGCGGAACTCTGGGTTGTCGTAATGTTCGGAGAGAATTTTGCTTTCCATTTATGTCTCCAGTGACCGCATGCCCTCTTGAGTTTCAGGCCCCGCTTGAGGCCCTCTCGTCGCCGCTCCAGTTACTGACCGCTCACTTGAGATCCTTCAAGATCTTCAGCGCTTTTTCCTCGGTCAAACTCTCAAGATACGGCTCACGGTTGATCTGCATCACCGGCGCCGTATCGCAGGAGCCCAGGCACTCCACATGACTGAAACTGAATTTACCGTCTTTTGATACTTCCCCGTGCTTGTGCACGCCGTGCTCTTTCATGAGCGTCGAGCACAATTCGCGGCCACCGAGCATTCCGCAACTGAGCGTTGTGCATACCTGCACGTGGTACTTGCCGCGCGGCTCGGTATTGAACATCGTATAAAATTTCAAGACTTCTTGAATCCGTGCCGTCGGGATGTCCATCAGCTGGGACAAGTGATCCACGGCCTCAGGACTGACCCAGCCATTGTTCTCGTCTTGCACGCGGTACAAGCTCGGGATGATGGCCGACTCTTTTTGTTCATAGCGAGCCAGCTGCTTTTTGACGAACTCTTTGCCTTCTTCCGAGAGCTGAAACATTTGAACGTACCCTTCTCGACTTCCGTCAAAATCAGAAAAATGTCATCACCGTCAATCTATCCACCACACGATCAGCAGCACGACCGCACGATCTATCGACAGAACGCCGCCGATCAGCGATCGAGTTCGCCGGCGATCAGGTTCATCGAACCCAGAACCGAAATCACGTCCGCAACAAGGCCACCGGTGACCTGCTGAGAGAACGATTGATAGATCGCGAAGCAAGGCGGACGCACATGCAAACGGTACGGACGTCCCGAACCATCACTGACCAAATAGAACCCGAGCTCGCCGTTGGCCCCTTCAGTCGCGTCGTAAATTTCACCGACCGGCGGACGCAGGCCCTTGATGATCAACATGAAGTGATTCATCAGACCTTCGATGTTGCCGTAGACGTCTTTTTTCTCAGGCAAAACGATGCCGCGGTCGCGAATCGTGTAATCCCCTTCGGGGATGTTCTTGCAAACCTGCTCGACGATCTTCAGCGACTCGCGCATTTCCGCGACGCGCACGAGGTAACGATCGTAGACATCTCCGGTGGAGCCGATAGGGACCTCGAAGTCGAGCTGACCGTACATGTAGTACGGATCCGCTTTGCGCAAATCGAGCGAAACGCCAGCCGCGCGGAGGCATGGCCCCGTGTAGCCCCAGGCGATCGCCTCATCGGCCGAGATCGCGCCCACTCCCTGCGTGCGCTGGATCCAAATTTTATTACCGCTCAAAAGCGTATCGAGTTCATCGACGCCTTTGCGGATTTCTTTCACCGTCTGCATCACGTCGTTGAACCAACCGGGGGGCGCATCTTGCGCCATACCACCGATACGCGTGAGCGCGACGGTCAGGCGCGCGCCGCAAAGCTTTTCGAAGAGCGTGTAGACTTTTTCGCGATACGTGAACAGATGGAAGAATGTCGTTAGCGCACCCAAGTCGACCGCGTTCGCGCCGATACAAACAATGTGATCGATCACGCGCGCCAATTCCGACAAAATGATGCGCATCGCTTGCGCTTTCGGCGGAACCTCAACGCCCAGCAGGCGCTCAACCGTCTTACAGTACGCGACGTTATTGAGCGGTGCCGAGCAATAGTTCAGGCGGTCCGTATACGGAATGACTTGGTTGTAGGGATGCGTCTCGGCCATTTTTTCGAAGCAGCGGTGCAGATAACCGAGTTCGACGTTGGCACGATGGATTTTCTCGCCATCGAGCTCAACCATCACGCGAAGCGTTCCGTGCGTCGCCGGATGCGAGGGGCCGATGTTGAGCGGCACCAGACTCCGACCGTCTTCGACGTAATTCGGGTCCGGCTCGAAATGGATCGGCAACGCCGAGTCACAGTGCTGTTGAGCATCGGCATCGTAGTCCTTGCGGAGCGGATGGCCGACGAACTGATGATGCGTGAGCAATTTGATCAAGTTCGGATGACCGCGGAAACGGATGCCGAACATATCGAACGTCTCGCGCTCAAACCAGTTCGCGCCCTTCCAGAAGGGAGTGATCGAGTCGATCTCCTCACCCTCGGCGAGAGCCACCTTGATCCGGAGACGCTGATAGGTCTTCGAACTGAACAGATGATAGACCACATCGAAGCGCTTCTGACGCTCGGGGTAATCAACACCGCAAACATCCATCAGGAAGTCGAACTTGCCGGTCTCACGCAAAAACCGGATGACCGGGACGATGTCTTCTTTGGGAAGCTCGAGCACGCCGTGACCGAGCGACTCCGAAAACTTGTACTGTGAGAATGTCGTGGCTTTGACGACCGACGACAATTCCTTCTTGAGATTATCCAAGCTGTGCATAATCCGGAGCCTTCCAGTTGTCCTTCCACGGACGCGGTTGGTGAGTCGCGATCAAGCGCTGCAGAGCCAAAACACCGTCAAGAACGGCCTCGGGTGTCGGCGGGCAGCCAGGAACAAAGACATCGACGGGAATGACTTTATCGATACCTTGGAGCACGTGATACGCACGGTAAAAACCGCCGCTGCTGGCGCACGCGCCCATGGAGATCACGTATTTCGGATCCAGCATCTGTTGGTAAATGTGCACGAGAATCGGCGCCATCTTTTCGGTGATCGTTCCGGCGACGATCAATAAGTCCGCTTGGCGCGGCGAAAAGCGCACAACTTCCGCGCCGAAACGGGCGAGGTCGTACTTGGGTCCCATCACCGACATGAGCTCGATACCGCAACAGGCGGTACCGTAGGGCATCGGCCACAGCGAGTTTTTGCGGCCCCAGGCGATGATGTCATCCAGACGTGTCGTGAAAGCAAAGGACCGAGACAACTCTTCCAGCTGCGCGTCCTTCACTGAAGTACCACCCACGGAAGTGGATGCACTTGCTGCCGTTGAGCCTGTTGAGGCGTTCATAAAAACTCCTAATCGTCAGTCAAAATGGAAAGAGCCCGGGCGTGGGTCGCGGTCGCGATACGCTGGCGCATCGCTTGCAGAAACGATCACTTGGCCCCACCCACTGTTCACTTGGTCGATCACTTGGTCGATCACTTCACCGACCGCGTAGCCAAATACTTGACCGAACTTCTGAAATCCGGATTCTTTCAGCGCTTTGAGTAACATAGCGTATTGGCGTTGTCACTTCGTTGTCATTTGGAAAGAGCGGGCCGAGGTAGGAAATTTCGTCGCCATCCAGACACAAAGGGAGACACAAAGGGAGACTCGAAGGCCTTTGCGCCCCAACGGCGCTGACGCAGTGAGATAGCGAGCTATTCTCGCCATCGGACTCCTCGCGGGATTCTTTGGAGCGGCTTGGCCGAAGCCAAGCCGG
>JAMPXM010000230.1 GCA_023701225.1 Pseudobdellovibrionaceae bacterium
CAAAGTTGAACTTTAATGGTCGATGACCCGCGGGAAAACGAGACGATAAAGCTGCTCAAACTTTAGGATAGCGTGATTCACAACCGAGCGAGGAGACAGATGGGGAACTACCTTGAAGTGTGCGAATTCCATCCGGAAAACGAATGAGCCGAGCGGCTTCATTCTTAAACCTTTTACGTCGAGCGCTTTTCGATGATCGCGACGGTGATGCGGCTTACGCAGATGAGCTTGTCGGCTTCGTCGCGAATTTTGATTTCCCAAACGTGCGTGCTGCGGCCGATGTGCAGCGGTTCGACCCGGCCGGTGACGAAACCGGATCGCGCGGAACGGATGTGATTCGCGTTGATCTCTAAACCCACCGCCATTTGCGTTTGCCCGTCGATGCTCAAGACGCTCGCAACACTGCCGAGGGTTTCGGCCAGTGCCACGCTCGCGCCTCCGTGCAAAAGACCGAAGGGTTGGATGGTGCGGTGGTCGACCGGCATTCGCGCTTCGATCCAATTGTCGCCTATCGCTGTGAATTCGATTCCGAGATGTTCTTTGAGCGTGCCTTGGCTTCGCTCATTGAGATGTGGGAGATCGGGTTTATGCTGAAAGACCTTTGCGTCTCCATTCATGGCAGCTCCTTTGGCGGCGCCGGTCACTGGCCGGCTTTGATGGGCCCCTGCTCGGATGTCCCGAGGCCACCTTGAGGCCCCTTCGTATTTTGCAAAAAGGTCTCAACTTGGCGAATGGTCTCTTGCGCGCGCATCGCTTGCGCGGCCGCAGTCGACCCCTTCTGCAGCTGGCTCGGCAAACCTTCGAGTTCGTCTTCGCCATTCTCATTCACGGCACCGAAAATGACTCTCGGGCGACGTGCGTTTTGTCCGGCTATCGATCGAACTGAATTTGGAAATTCTGACTCCTCTGCCGCCGCAATGGCGCTGGTCTTCTTTTTCTTAGGCGGAACGTCCGTCGGTTCCGCCAAACACAGACCTTCTTCGCCATCCTCATCGGACTCGCACAGATAATCGTACTTCGCCGCCCAGGTCCCATCAGGCGCCAGAGTAGGAACGAGAAAAGAGACAAGCGCCAAGCTCAGGAACCATTTGAGATTTTTCATCACGACTGTCCTCGCTTCTGCTCCTAGCATATTCCCGGATCCGCCGAGGATCAATTTGCCTTCGTACTCAGCCTCACAATCCGGTAAAAAAGCGAAAGCCGGCCATCAATGAGACCCTGCGGTTGCGCCTGACACCTTGCTCTGTTAGTCCTCGAGTCCAAATGAACCTGCCGTCTTTTCAATTCGATCCCATCGGCTTCGTGCAATCCTGCTATCGCGAGCGCTTTGGAACTCCACGACAGCCCGGCCTCGTGCCTGAGGCCTGGGGCGTGATCCGCTTGCGCCCGGAACTGAACTTGGCCGATGGTTTGGATGGCCTGGCGGGGTTCTCACATCTTTGGGTGATTTTTGTTTTCCACCAAAATACCAACAAGATTTTGAAGACGAAGGTCCATCCGCCACGCCTGGCGGGTGAAAAGATGGGTGTCTTCGCGACACGGTCTCCACACCGCCCCAACCCCATCGGTTTGTCCGTCGTGAAGATCGAGAAAATCCAAGGCAACGACATTTATGTCTCAGGCCTGGATCTGATCGAAGGCACACCGGTGCTCGACATCAAACCGTATGTCCCGAGTGCCGATCGCGTTCCGGATGCGCATGGCGGCTGGACGACGACTCAACCAGAACGGTTTTTAGATGTTCTCTTTAGCGACGAGGCTCTGGCACAAATCGCAGAGCTGGACGGCAAAGCTGGCGCTGATCCCGAGCGAAACTTGGCGGAACTGATCCGCCAAACTTTGGAACTCGATCCCCGACCCGGTTTTTACAAGGGTACGCCGGAAAACGAAAACCCATACACGGACACCTACGGTTTCGGGCTGGAGAATTTCAACGTCGTCTATCGAGTACAAGGACGCGTAGCGACTGTTCTCCGCCTGGAGAATTGGGAAGACTGGTCCGTGCGACGGACCTGATCGAGCAAATCATTCTCAACCGAATCGAAGTCTGCTTTTGCTCTTGCCTTCAGCCCTGTGGCCTTTTACCTTTCCCTCATTGCATAGCGTCAGGTGATTGCGTCAGGTGATTGCGTCAGGTGATTGCATCAGATGCGTGCATCAATGCCGGAGGTGATATGGATCCTGTGACGAACGGTTCTCGATCGCAAACGCACACGACCACTCCCACAGCCTCGTCCAACCGCAAGGTGCCGGAGCTGAGCCTGAACAGCTATCTCGAAGGCACAGCCACCGATCGCCAGCGCTTCGTCGACAGCTTTTTCATCGGCTTGAAAGATTACGGTTTCATCGTCCTAAAAGATCACCCGATCCCGACCGATCTCCTCAATAAGGCCTACTCCCTCTTGGAGCAGCTTTTCGCTCTGCCGCTGGAAACTCGCATGGCCTATGCAAAGATCAAGGGCGGCCAGCGCGGCTATACGCCCTTCGGTAAGGAGCACGCCAAAGACGCTCCGGTTTCGGACTTAAAGGAATTCTGGCACGTCGGCCGCGAGTTGGATTCAAGTCACCGTTATTTCACGCAGTATCCGCAAAACGTGTGGCCCAAAGAGCTACCGGAGTTCGAACCCACCTTCAAGACCATGTACAATGCCCTGGATTCCGTCGGCCACCACCTGCTGGAAGCGCTCACGCAACCTCTGGATGTGCCGAAAAATTTCTTCGCGCAAATCGCCGATGCCGGGAACTCCATTCTGCGCTTGCTCCACTATCCCCCGATCCCGGCAGGTACGGACCCGCGCTGCGTGCGTGCGGCCGCGCATGAAGACATTAACCTGATCACGATTCTTGTCAGCGCGACAACGTCCGGGCTGGAACTCAAGGATCGCGACGGAACATGGCTACCGATCGAGTCCGATCCAAACAGCTTGATCGTGGACGCGGGAGACATGCTCCAGCGCTTAACCAATCATGTGATTCCTTCGACGACCCATCGCGTGGTGAATCCGGCAGACGCGACCTCGAGCCGCTATTCGATGCCGTATTTCATGCACCCAAATCCGGATGCGCTTCTCACATGCCTGCCATCATGCGTTGGAAGCGGCGAAAAGTACCCGCCCATCACAGCCGAAGATTTCCTCATGCAGCGTTTGCGGGAAATTGGTTTGATTTAGTCAGACGATTCGCGCCTGGAACTGGGTAAGAACGACACATCTCGCTAGAATTTACGGGGCGAATTTGACTTCTTGCGGCACCCCCGGGTATCTCCGGAGCCTCATGAGATTTATCATTTTTCTTTGCGTCTTAATTGTGACGACGGTACCCAATCTGTCCTGGGGTTTGGCGCCGACCTTTCTGCGTCCAGAACTCCCTTACGGGTGCGAAGTTCTGGTTGGAACCCACCACGCGTCGATTGAAATGCAAGATCTCGTCAATAACAGTGCTTACACGATATATCACGGTGAAGTCGTGATCGATGGTTACATCGCCACCGCGCGGATCTCCAAGGCAGCGAGCGACGTGCTAGAAACCGTTGATTTCACCCTGGCCCTCGCACCAGATTCCCCTCACGCGTCAGACCACAATACGGAGACGGTGATCTCGATCAGCGCCGCCCTGAGCCCGATGCTCGGGCTCGACTCACACGGCACGGTTTCGATTTGGAGAGAGGCCTACGTGAAGTACTCGATGAGCAAGACCACGCGTCTGGTCCTGGCGTGCTTTACGATGCCAAGCCCTTACGGGCCTAGCACGGATCTCATTCCCTAATTCAGACCTCATCAGACCGCGAAATCTATTGCAAGCGTGAGAGCGAGTCGCGCATGCGTTCCAACTGCGCTCGGAATTGCTCGACTTGCGCGCGATCCGCCTGCACGAGTTCTTCAGGCGCGTTTTTCACGAAATTCTCGTTCTCGAGTTTCTTCGTCAAAATGCCCATGTCTTTTTGGATCTTCTCGATCGCCTTATGAATGCGCTTCACTTCTTCAGCGATGTCGATCACGCCTTCCAACGGCACGATCACATCGACGCTCGCGTCCGGTAAACGCACCGGCGTGAGCGCACACTTCGACAAGTTGCCGGCCTCGCCGACTTCGAGCTCCTCGAGACGAGCCAAGCGCATGATCACCACTTTGTTTTCGCCTAGAATCTTCTGCACGCGTCCATCCGCGGGCGCCAAACGCGCCTTGATCGTCTGATTCGGCTTGATCTGGTTCTCACCACGGATGTTGCGAATGGCGGAGATCACCTCTTTGACGACTTCCATCTCAAACACGGAATCTTTATTAGCGACGGCGAACCAGTCTTTGTCATTGCGCGGAGTCGGATAGGACTCGACGATGAGCGCATCGGAACGGATCGGAAGTTTCTGCCAGATCTCTTCGGTGATGAACGGGATGAACGGATGCAATAGACGCATCATGCGATTGAGCGTCTGCGCAAGGACGAGCTGCGTGGCCGTGCGCTCAGATGAAGGCTCGCCGTAAATAAGCGGCTTGACCAACTCCAGATACCAATCACAGAAATCGTTCCACACGAAGTGATAAAGAGCATTGGCCGCTTCGCTAAAGCGATCTTCGTCCAAGTGTTCGTCAACGGCTTTTGCAACCGCTTGCGTGCGAGCGATGATCCAATTGTCGGCAGCCGAAAGATCCGTCTTATTCGGAACGGCTTTGATGCCTTCGGCGGGAACCTGGAAATCCTTGAGCGCGGCCAGCGAGAACCGGGTCGCGTTCCAGATTTTGTTCATGAAATTACGATAGCCTTCCAGTCGTTGCTCGCTGAACTTGAAGTCACGACCGGACGCCGTCTGCGCCATGATCGTGAAGCGCAAGGCATCGGCACCGTAATTTTCGATGAGTTCGACCGGATCGACGGCGTTACCCGTGGATTTGGACATCTTCTTGCCGTCCAGATCGCGCACAAGGCCGTGGATATAGACCTTACGGAACGGAACGTCGCGCATGAACTCCAAACCCATCATCATCATGCGAGCGACCCAGAAGAAAATGATGTCGTGCCCGGTCACCAGGACGTTCGTGGGATAAAAAGTCTTCAGCGCTTCCGTCTCCTGCGGCCAGCCCATCGTGCTAAACGGCCACAGCGCGGACGAGAACCAGGTGTCAAGAACGTCTTCGTCCTGCTTCACTTGCGTGCTCGAACACTTTTCACAATGCGCGGGATCCTTTTCCGCCACGGTGACGTGCTGACAATCGCCGCAATACCAAGCCGGCACGCGGTGACCCCACCAGAGTTGGCGCGAGATGCACCAGTCCTCAATGATCTCCATCCAGTGCAGATACGTCTTTGTCCACATCTCGGGCTCGAAGCGCGTGGTTCCACTCTCCACCACGCGACGCGCTTGCACGGCCAGCGGCTTGGTTCGCACGAACCACTGCTCAGACAAGAACGGCTCCACCGCCGCGCCCGTTCGAGAGCAATAACCGACGGAATGCTTGTGCGCCTCTTCTTTCACCAGAAAGTTGCCGGCCTTGAGATCTTCGACGACCTTTTTGCGGGCGTCGACGATCTTCATGCCTTGATAACGACCG
>JAMPXM010000231.1 GCA_023701225.1 Pseudobdellovibrionaceae bacterium
ATCTAGTGCTCGAGTGATTTTTTTCTGCAACTTGCCGCCGCTCATTGAGCGCGTACCGCCGAAATTAAACAAAAATCGCTGCAGCGCCTGAATGCTATCTTCGAACGGCTCTTCGTGAATGCGGTAGATGCCCGGTATGTTGGATTCGTCCAGAAACCGTGCCGTCGAAATATTGGCGGCCAGCATCAACTCTTCAATCAAACGATGCGCGAAGAGCCGCTCGGACTTGATGATGTCGGTCGACTCACCGGAGGCATCGACGACAACCTGGGTTTCCGGGATCTCGAGGTCCAAAGATCCTTCGTGAAAGCGCTTGGTCATCAAAACCTTGGCAAGACCCGCGGCCGTGCGAATATTTTCGGCGACGTGCTGAAGCTTGGGCGGAGTTGCTCCGTCGATGACTTCTTGGGCCTCGCCGTAAGTGACGCGCGCATGCGACTTCATCACCGCTTCATAGAATTTGTAAGACGAGATATGCCCTTGGAAATCAATGTCCATCTCGCAGGTAAAACACAGACGATCGACATGCGGGTTCAATGAACAAAGTTCGTTCGAAAGTTCCTCGGGCAACATCGGCACGACAAAGTTCGGAAAGTACGTCGACGTTCCGCGCTCAAAGGCTTCTTCATCGAGAGCCGTACCGGGTCTCACGTAATGGCTGACATCGGCAATCGACACCCAAAGCTTGAAACCATCGTCGCTTTGTTCCACATAGACCGCGTCGTCGAAATCCCGTGCCGTCGCCCCATCGATCGTGATCAGCGGTAAATCACGCAGATCAACGCGGCCTTTGCTTTCTTTTTCGGTGACAGTCTTCCCATACTTCCGGGCGTCCGCGACCGCTTCTTTGGAAAATTGATTGGGGATATTATGCGCGAATATGATGCGCTTGACGTCGTTCAGCGGCTCTTCGACATCGCCGATGATCTCCACCACGCGGCCTGTGAATTCCGTGCCCGGGCCCGGATACGTGGTGATTTCGACGGCGACCAAATCCCCTTCGCGCGCGCCCATGCTCTGGTCGGACGGAATGCGCAGGTTCGTGCCCCATCCTTTCCCTTCGCCTAAAATCAAACCGTAAGTCTGATCGACCGGGAGATAGGGCCCCACGACCCGTGTGTACGCGTGAGAGAGAATGTCTTTGACCTCACCGAAAACACGATCCGCATGGCGCGAGGAATAAACCTCCACGCGCACGCGATCATTGGTCATCACGCCGGTCATAAAGTTGCGCGGCACATACACATCGGGAAGCTCGTGATCATCTGGTATCACGAAGCCAAAACCGTCCGGATGGCGCTTGACGACGCCCTCCACAACGCGCCGGTCGACCGCTTGCGCAGGTCCACGCGCCACCTGCGAGGCTTTGGTTTGCGGTTGATCGAAGTAAATGGGCGTTTCTGAGCTTCGTTTTTCGCGTCGAGCCGACTTGGCGGACTTCTTCGAGGCTTTACCGCCCTGGCGGCCGGATCGAGATGCCCGCTCGTCACTCTGAATCTTCTCGGTGAGTTCATCGCGATCGGCTTCTCGGCGCGTGGCTCTGCGCCGCTCTGATTCAGCCCCGTGCTCTTGACCCGGCGGCGTCCGGAGGCGGTCATTGGCCCTGAACATGTTCTGAATCGAGGGATTGCGCACGTGGACCGCCGAAGGCTTTTGAACCTCGGTTTCCGACTCATCGCCCTCGCGCTCTTCACTTTCCCGCTCGTCGAATTTTGATGATCGATTGTCCGCTTGGCCCCGGGGAACCGGCTTTGACCCCTGCTCGGACCAGAAGTACCCGCTTCGAGTTGCGGATCCTGTCTCGGAGGACTTCGGCCGACCAGCCTCAGGCTCGCTCCCTGGCCGCTGTTTGCGGCGGGATTCCAAGAATTCGGCCAGATCGTCGGCCGAGGCACTCGGCGCCCGACCACGATCGCCGAGCGTTTCCCGCAAGCCCCTGGCGTTGCGAATTTCCTTTTTCTTACCCTTTGAATCTCGCGAGCCGCGACCCTTTGTCGATCTTTTCATTCGTCTCCACGCTAACATAGAAACGTGGAAAAGGACTTGGTTTTTGACGGTTGCAATTCCCCATCCCGTTCAGTATATTCCCGTCTCTTTCAGACTCTATCCGTGCTCGGATGGCGGAACTGGTAGACGCGCTAGATTCAGGTTCTAGTGGGGCGACCCGTGGAGGTTCAAGTCCTCTTCCGAGCACCATTTTTTCCCCAAATCCAGAAGCCAGCGACTGCGCCACCATCTCTCGGGAAGAGCCGTCTTTTTGTACCTCAATCTTACCGCATACATGGCGAGACTACGGGCTTAGCTTTCCCCAGGCTGAACTCTGTCACAGGCAGACTTCATGTTGAGTCGGCATGCCGCCAAGAAGGCTTCTTTCGCTTTTTTATCCTGACGGAGATTCTCGAGCGTCAAGCCATACTGATAGAGGACCATTTCTCTCTCATAGCCTTCGTTTTCCATCGGCAGATTCAACGCTTGTTCAAAATAGACTTTCGCTTTCGCGAACTCCCCTTTTGAGGCAAATGCCATCGCGACATCGACCATGCAGAGAAGGTCAGTTTTTGAGAGTTGAAGACATTCGATCCCGTAGCGAATTTTATCCTCAATTGTGCTTGAGCGAATATTCGCAAGCCGTCTCAAGCAGTAAACCGATTCAGGAATGGTCGCAGCGCAATCTTTGAGGACTTCCAGTGCGCCTACCCAGTTTTCGTCTTCCTGCAAGAACATGGCTTTCGCTTGAAAAACTTTTTCGTGCCGTGGGTTCAGAACTTCCATTTCTCGAAAGATCTTATTCTGTTCAGCACTATTATTGTGCTCATTCGCTTCCATGAGCAGAGAAAACAGTCGTCTGATTTCCTTGTCTCTTGTCTTATCATCCGTACGTGTCAGGCTCGAATTTTCTGGAACCGATATGCCCGTCGGATTTGCCGCGTGAGACTCTGGCGCCTCTTCGGGCAGCTGAGGAGTCCTCTCGGTCTCAACTGAAGATGCCTCCGGAGCTGCAATCGGTGATGAGCCTGACCCCGGAGTACTGCCAAGATGACTTTGACTGGCTCCCAATTCGCGAGATGACCATCGGCCGGCCACAAAACCCAAGCAAAAAATCAAAAGAAGAGACACATATTTCATGCGACTGAACAAACTAAGGTAACTGTATTTAAATATCCAGTAAATTCAAACGCTATCCATGCTCAAACAGGACCAAAGATTCTTTCGATTCCCGCTTTGAGTTTTCGTTTTCCATCCGTTTCGAGGATATCCCCGTGGTTGACGATGACGCGGTCGAAGTTTTCCGAGAGAAGACTCTTGTACGCGTTCAAAAGTTGTTGGCGATCATTCGCAAAAACGATTTTCGTCAGGCGGCTGGGTCCGAACTGACCTCCAACCTTGTTCCATTTCATTACGAATTTTTCGAAGCCGGTGAAGACGTCGCCCATGTTGAACGCCAGGTCACATAAGATCAATGTTCCTGACGCCACATGAATGAAGGCGGCCTCTTCCATCCGCGTGCCCCTCATCGGAATGCATTTCACCTCATCTGCGAGGTCTGCAGGAAATTGCAGATTGACGTCTTTGGGTTGAAGACCCTGCTTGGCAAAAAAATCGAGTTTTTGCTTCGGCACGAATAATTCGGCCGCTGGAAATCGTTCGCGCATCCAGCCGGCGTCCGAGCAGTGGAACGTATTCGGGGCGACGATAAAAGCGACCGTGCCCAAGGAGCTCAGCCATTCCAAATCCCTGGGTATCAAGCGAATGGCATTGTGAATCATGAGGCGCTTGTCGGACAGCCGAACGACGGTCATTCGACGTCCAAATTTATTTTTCCATTCGCCTCGAATTTCCCAGATATTGTCGGCCACGGCACGTGGCCTTTCGTATCCAAACTCGATTGCTTCCATGCTCTATCCGCGCTTTTCGATGATCGCGACGGTGATGCGGCTCACAAGAGGAGCTGGGCGGACCGGTCGCGGATTTTGATTCCCCAAACGTGCGTGCTGCGACCGATTTGGAGCGGCTCGACAACGAAATGTTCAAGATAGCATTTCTGGCGAAGAAACAAAAGTTCCCCACCTCTCTGACTCAGAACTCAATAAGAAAACAGTCGAATATATTCGAGAACTCCCCGAGGTATAGGCCTCCAAACACCTATCAATCCTGGGATCCGCTGACGCCATCCAAGTTCTCAAAATTTCTATTTTTCATCAGACTTCTGAGTCATGCCTGAACAGCCCGGAAAATCCTTGTAGACAAAGCAACCCTTCGAATTGCAGACGGCATCTAAAAAAAGAGCATCGTAAACGATTTTGTAAGTGCCAAGACCCCTGAAATGCACAGGACTATCAAATCGCTCATCTTCTTTGATGGTTTTTGTGAGCTCGCTATTCGCGCATATAACTACCTTTGTTTCTCGATCTAAAATTTTTTGGATTCTGTTGAGCTGTTCCCTACAGACACCGCCTTCTTGATTGATGCTGTACATGATAGGGAGCACTTCGTTTTTATCTGTTAACAGATACATGAAGTGTTGATGTCGCCATTTATTTTCCGCTTCGGCATTTAAGAACAGGCATTCCTGCCGGACACGATTTGATTGAATGCGAATGATGTGACGGTCCCCTAGCTTTGTCTTGGGAGACGCAGGAAGTGTCTGAACCTCAAAGACAGGTGCTGACTGGCAACCAGCCGCAAGAAAAGTTAAAATTAGCAACAGATTATTTCTTAAGTGTTGCATAGGCCTTCCGATACTTTTTTAGCGCAGACTCTTTGTAATTCGACTCACTTTTGAGAAGACCCTTATATTCAAGAATGACTTCCTCATGGCTTGCGGCCCGCCCCAACTTCCCATCGGCGAGCCTCTTTTTACGATAGAGCCATCTGATCCCCATAGGAATATTAATCGCCGGATCTTTTAGATCCTTTTTCTTGATGCCTTTAAAAATAAACTCTTTCACTTCGCCGCTTGGTTCTTGCAGGATTTGAAACGTTTCAGAAGTAATTTGGATTATCCCCGTCGCTTTGGGATTTTTCGGATTTTCGATGAAGTCCGATTCGCTCTGAATCAGAGCTTTGACCATATCTGGATCAAGAGGCGGGTCGGAATTAAATTTTTTATTGAAATAATCGGTCCATATTGCAATGAGCTCGTCGTACTTTTCGGAGTCTTGGACTCCAAGTTTTCCAGGGTAAACTAAGTTCTTTCTGTTGTAGTTCTTGAAAGTGGATGCGATTTCTTCATGGTCTAAATAGGTACCTTTCATTCGCCTTACGTGTTGGTCACGAATCGTGACGCCCGCAGGATTTTTCTCACTCACCGGTACCCGCAGAGGATGTTCACGAACCGTCGTCGTTTTTTTTCGAGATTTTTTAGCCACAACTGCTGCCCATTTTTATTTTCAATTTTTCAGTCGCCTGCCGCGCAGCGATAATTTTGACCTATCAACGCGATATTCACAAATACAAAGACCTTCGCTTTCCGTCTTGGCCTTTTCTTAAACCTACAGCGCTGGGAATGAAGCGTGCAACTTGAGGTTCCCCTGCGCTCA
>JAMPXM010000232.1 GCA_023701225.1 Pseudobdellovibrionaceae bacterium
CCCCCCCCCCCCCCGCTCCAGGCACCCGAAATTGTCACCGCGGTGACTCTGCTTGGCCGGAGAATCCGAGAGGGTGTCGAAAATTCGAACAGGAAAATATTCCAGGTCCTATATAGGGTTTCTGACGGCACTGGCGCCGACGGCGAATGGCGGCACTGCTCTTGCTTTTCAAGCTTGGTGGTAAAGGCGAAAGGTGCGCCTGGAGGAGCAATATATGGTGATCGATCCGCGCGTAAAAAGAATTGTGTTCGCTTGGATTGCGGTTTCGGCCTGTTTAATGGCAGTGGCCTGCGGTCAAAAGAAAAGCGCGGCCAAGCATGCACCTGAACCTCCGCGCGCAGCACCTTCGGCCTCCGGTCAGCGTGCGGCTCAAGCGGGTGCGGAACTCGACAAGGACTCCGGCGCGACCGCGCAGGAACGTGTTGCGACCGACGCCGATAAGAGCAAGGACACCTCAGCCGACACCGAAGCCAAAACCGACGCCAAAGCCGACGCCAAAGACGGTACCTCCGTCGATCAAGCCGCCAAGCTTGCACGTCTCGACGATGAAGGCGCCGTGCGAGTGATCCAATTTGACGTCAATGAGTTCAATGAACGCGAACGTTCGCGCATGCAAGCCGGCATCGCTCAAGACTTGGTGTATACAAGCTCGGCCGATGACAATCTGGTCGCTCTCTTAAAAGATCGCATGAATTCCGTGACCGACGAGGCGGCCCGGCAGCGCAATGCCGAGTTCGCAAAGCAAATCGGATTAACCGCCGTTGATTTCAACTGGTCGTCGCGCTCGTTCCGCGTCACAGCTCTGTTGGAGCGTGAGGGCAAACGGGCTTACCACTCCTTTCAAGGTACACTGAACAACGACCTCATGGGTCGCTTCGGCGGTTCCGCTTCGGCTCCGGAGATCGAAGGCGATCTGGTATGCATGGATCTCAATGGCGGCTGCCGCAACGTGCGCGTGAAGTTCACCGAGAAAAAAGACGGCACTGAGCGCACGGCCTATGTCGTCGTTCGCGACACACCGGCTTGGATGTACACCAAGGCCAAGCATCCGGGTGACTCGATGAACTTGGAGTTTTCGCGCTTGGCGCATATCTTCTTTAATACGATCAGCAACTCGGGCGCATTGAACTCGGTTCATTCCCTGAATCTGACGACTTCGGAGACGGTGAACGGTTCAGCGACGTTCGTTGCGACCATGAAGATGCGCGTCACGCACTCGCGCTATCGTGACGGCCGTATGGAAACTCTGATGTGGTCTGGCCCGCTCGTGAAATCCGCGTCAGGCGCTGCGGTGGATATCCCGGTTTCCAACGCCGTGACGGTGACTCGTCAAGGTGGCGTGACAGTGCCTGTCGACCCCGATAACGGTTACATCAGCGACACGATCAAGCGCACACGCCTGATCGACAACGATGGCCAGGGTCGCTTGCAGATGGCGATCACCATTCGCGCCAACCAGCCCAACGTCCAGGAAGAAACCATCCTGCTGACCGTCGGCGGTAAGCGCAATCAGGTGAAGTACAAGGATCTCTAGGCGCGATGTTCCCCAGTCGGGGAGCATGCATAGCACATCGCACAGCACATCGACGAAGGTCCAGGTCGCGCGGATGCGAACATCCGCGCGTCGAGCGCCTTCGTAAGCCCACAGAAATAGTTGCCAATCCTTCAACTCGGTGAAAGCATTGTGATCTCAACACAGGAGATCAGCATCATGGCTTTCGCATCGGGCGTTGAAGTCTCGACACCAGCTGTCCACGCGGCACCGCAACTACCTCCCGTGTCAGCACCGGTACTGGGTGAGTACACGGACTTTCGTCAGTATCTAAAAGACGTCTACGAGTTCAAGCGTATGAGCGAAGGCACGGGCCTTCGTCCGTATTCGTATTCGACGTTTTCGGCCGCCGCCGACATCAAGTCGCCCAACTATCTCAAGCTGATCATCGAAGGCCGCCGCAATTTGTCCGAAGACATGATGACGCGTTTTGCGAAAGCCTTGCGCCTCACGCGCGAAGAGACGGTCGAGTTCAAAGCTCTCGTGCGCTACGGCCAAGCCCATCAGCCCATCGAGCGAAATCAGTTTTTAAAAGAGCTCGCCGACCTACGCGCTCGTCGCGAGTTGGATCGCGGCGTGATCAATCAGCGTTCTTGGGACAAGGTTCCGAGCTGGATCGGCTGGGTGCTCTATGCGATGGCGGATCAGCGGGGCGTTGAATTTGATCCCGAAAAAGTCCTGCAGATGTTTCGTCTCAAGGCTTCGCCCGATGACATTCGCGATTCGATGCGTAAGTTGTTTGAATCCGGCGAGCTCGTGCGTGATGAGGTCTCCGGGAACGTGACCAAACCGCGTGAAATGATCGAATCCCCGCAGGATCTTCCCGTGGCCTTGATTCGCAAGCTTCAGGCGGAGTTGATTTATTTGGGGATCGAGTCACTTTTTAACGACTCGCCTAAGGATCGCGAGTTCGGTTCGCTCACGATGGCTCTCACGCAAGAAGAATTCGAGCAGGTGCGCTTTGAAGTGCGCCAGCTGCGCAAGCGCTTGCATAAAGACGTGTCGGTGAAAAGAAAGTCGACAAAAGGGGATCGGGTGTATCAGCTCAATATTCAGCTGTTCCCGCTCACGGAAAAATCAAAACGCTCTGAAAGTCTCGGCGAGAACTAAGTCCCGCCGAGACCCCAGGCTTCAACCAACGTACCACTTCAGCCAACGTGCCACGGGGTCTCCCTAGAGCAACCCCGATGCCACCACCGTAACAATTCAGGTGGTTATGAGGCACTAGAAGTGCCCACCTCGGTCACTTCGGGCTCACCTCCTAAGCGCAATTTGGCAGAGCCAGATAAGATCTTTTATTTCCGCTACTTACAAACCATCCCGCGACTTGAGAAAGCTCCGCAATTGCGACCGGATCACAAACATTTCGTGAACGCGGCTCGTGAGGCGATTGGATATACTGAGCCCTCCTCCGTCAAGGAGCCTGGGACGATGCCTGGGACGACGCCTGAAACGATATTTGGAGCGGTGTCTGTGACGACGAAGCTTGGGACGATGCCTGGGATGACGCCTGGGGCGATGCGAAGTCGTGAGCCGCAGGCCAGTGGCTCCAGGCGAGTCGAGGCGATTGACTTCGCGCGCGGCCTGGCCGTCACCTTAATGATCCTCAGTCATGGCGTGAAGGGTCTGCTCAGCTTCGAACAAATTCCGGCATGGGGGCTGGTGCCGATCCATTTGATCACGAAGTTCTCAAGCTCGCTTTTTATATTGGTCTTCGGCATCTCCATGGCGGTCGCGGTCCTTCCGCGCGTGGGTACGGACGCCTGGCCGAGCGCGCGAAACAGGCTCCTTTGGCGCGGACTGGTGATTTTGTTTTGGTACAAGGTGCTCACGATTGTCGAGATGATGCCGATGGCCTCGCGTGAAGATATTCTGGATACGCTTTTTTATCGGGCGTTCCCTGTGTATGTCGAAATCCTCGGTTTTTACGCGATCGCGCTTGTGTGGGTTCCGCTCACGCTGCCGCTGTGGAGAAGGCTTCCGCTCGAAGCTAAGCTCTGCGTGCCCGTGCTATTTGCCGCTCTGTCGTTTGAGCTCTCCGAGCGCTTCGATTTTTGGGGAAGCGAGTCGCTGAGAGCCATTCTTGTCGAACATCCGAAGCACTACACATGGGGCCAGCTCGCACGCGCGCCGCTGGTGTTCTCCGGGCTCCTGCTCGGCGAAGTGATCGCGCGAGAATACTGGCGCACGCGTTCGCGCCTGTTGTTGGCATTAGCCATCGGTGGCGTAGGTGCCGTGCTCTTAGGGCTCTTCTTCATCGATGCACGACCTGGGTTTTACGATGACCTGGTGGCGATCGCAAAGAATGAGGGCAAGCATCCTCCGCAAATGGATTTCATGCTTTTTAGCGTGGGTGGGGCTCTGGCTTTACTTGCGGTGTCGCTCCTTGGTGGGGAGCGTCTCGCCCGTATCGTTCGGCCGATCACAACCATCGGGCGCAATGCGCTTCAATCCTTCATTTTTCATATCTTCGTGCTATTCGTTTTCTATCGATACTTGTTGGATTACTGGCGAAGCGTTTCGTATTCGTATGCGCTTCTTTTGACGCTGATTTTAATCGCGCTGACGGCGGTGTGGACATGGATGACTCGGGTCGCTCAACGTTTCTCGTCGCCTCGCTTTTAACGGGCGCGGCCTTTGGCCTATTTTTGGTCGCGGCACTGACATGGAAGCCGGCGCGCGCGCAAAGCGCGCCCACGGTGCTGCAGGTGAAGTGGCCGAAGACGGTGCGAAAAAAACTCGCGCGTCTCGAAAGCCGGTATCCCAAGCACATTGGCGTGTACATCAAGGACTTGAGCGGTGGTGACGTGGTCTCGCATCGTGCCGATGAGTCTTGGTATCTCGCCTCTGGCGTGAAAGTCCCGATCGCCATCGAAGCCTTCCGCCGCGTCGACACAGGCGATCTGACCCTCGACGAAACTCTTGAACTCGGACCAGATGACTTCGTCGATGGTGCGGGCGAGACCAATTCCCATGCGCCAGGTAAACGCTTAAGTGTGCGTTACTTGCTCGAGCAAATGCTGATTCATAGCGACAACACGGCAAGCGATCTCTTGATTCGGCGTTTAGGATTAGAAAACTTAAACGCCAGCGTGCGTGAGTGGACCGCCGGTGCTTTTGCGCCGATCTCCACCTTGTCGGACGTACGGCGGTATGCGTACGGCGGTCTGCATCCAGCAGCGCTTGGATTGCGCAACCGGGACTTCTTGCATCTGAAAGCCGTGCACGGAGATCGTGCCAAGCGCGAGGCTTTTCTGCGTCTGGCGCAAGTTGAGGCATCACAACTCAAGAGTCGGTCACTGGCAGAAGCCTTTGCAAAATACTACGCCCGGCACATCAACTCCGCCTCTCTCCGTGCGTACGGCGATCTGCTCGAGCGCTTATTCGCAGGCGAGCTTCTTTCTCCCACGTCGACGCGCGAGCTGGGACAAATCCTCGCTCGCGTTGTCACTGGCCAGGCACGTATCAAGGCCGGTTTGCCGCGCGGATTTGAATTTGCGCATAAAACCGGGACTCAATTCGCGAGGACGTGCGATTTTGGAGTCATCTCACATCCGGCACGGGCTCAGCACCGCGTCTTGGTCGCGGCTTGCGTGCGCGACATTGCGTCGCTTGCGGAGTCAGAAGCCATATTGAGGCAAATCGGAGAGGCGATCTCGGAATCGGGCGTGCTATCTTCGCCAGATGGCGCGCGCGAAGTGCTTGTGGATGATTCTGTGGATTCTAGCGCATACGCGACCCATCCACGCATCTGACTCACTGCCGTCTTCATCTCCATCGTCGGTCAACAGTCAAGTCAGTATTCAAGTTGGTCCTCACGACGACTGGTCACAAAAACTCCGTCTCAAGCTCGCACGCCTGCAACGCCAACTTCGCGCACCGGCCACGCTCGGCGTGTATGTACTGAAGCTCCGAGACCAGAGCGAAATGGATTTCAATGCCGGTCGGCTTTGGTATTTGTCATCGACCGTGA
>JAMPXM010000233.1 GCA_023701225.1 Pseudobdellovibrionaceae bacterium
AAGGAGGAGAAGAGGCCTCAGGGGAGCCCTTCCCCCGGTCATGAGCACCGCTGCCGAACGCATGTTTGAGCGGTTCGAAGGGGGTCTCTTGAGGAGAGGGAGGAGGAGGATCCGGAGGGGCTTACCAGACGCCGAAGCGGTGGGAATCGGGGGTGTGGACCTAACGCCTTGACAGTGGGGGTCATGTTGGAAAAAAGTCGCTCACCTTCTAGGGGGAATTCGATGGTTCATTTCTCTCCGGTGCGTTGGGTTGTGGGTTTGGCCGTGGTTTGGGCAATGGTTTTGGCTTCTTTGGTGTCGGTGATGGGCTGCACAAAGAAGAGTAAGGATCTTGAGATCCAAGTTCCTGGGCAGGGGAAAGTGACGCTTCCGCTCACGGAAACCTTGCGGGTGCGGATTGAGACCGAGCCGCCGTCGTTGGATTGGCATAAAGCGACGGATACGACGAGTTCGTTGATCACCGAAAACCTCATGGAAGGTTTGGTGGGTTACGACTTCAGCAAGGCGGAGCCCGATGTGACTCCGGCGTTGGCGGAAAAGTGGGAATCCAAAGACAATCGTGTTTGGGTCTTTACCTTGCGCCCGGGTGTGGTGTGGTCGGACGGGCAGCCGTTTGTCCCGCAGCATGTGATCGATGGCTTCAAGCGCTTGCTCACGCCCGCGACGGCGAGCGAGTATGCTTATTTCCTTTACCCACTGAAGAATGCGCGTGCTTTTTCCGAAGGCAAAACGACCGATTTCAGCACTGTCGGCGTGAAAGCCACAGGTCCGCTGGAAGTGACGATCGAGCTGGATAAGCCGATGGCTTATTTCCCTTTTTTGCTCACCCATCATTCGACGTTCCCGATTCGTCAGGATGTCGTCGACAAGCATGGCGAGAAGTGGACGGATCCGGCTCACATCGTCACCATCGGTCCGTTTCATCTGAAGCTCTGGGAGCATGATAAACAGATCGTGTTGGAGCGGAACGACAAGTTCTACGGCAAAAAAGCGGAGATCAAATATCTCGTCGGTCTCATCATCCAGGAAGCGACGACGGCCGTGAATTTGTTCGAATCCGGCAAGATCGACGCCATGAACTCTTTGCCGGCGCAACAGATCCGTCAGTTAAAAGCCCGCAAGGAATTCAAACAGATCGGCAATTTGTTGATCCAATACTACGGCTTTAACATCGAGAAAAAGCCCATGGATAACGTGAAGGTCCGCCAGGCGATCGCGCATGCGATCGACCGCCAGCAGATCGTCGAAGTCTTGGCGGGAGGGCAGACGCCGATGACGTCGTTTGTTCCCGTCGGCATGTTCGGATATGAGGCCGACCGCGGTCGCGCGTTCAATATCGAAAAGGCCAAGGAGCTCTTGAAAGAAGCCGGATATACCGACCTTTCCAAGATGCCGAAGGTCGAGTTTCGCATGAACACCAACGAGAATCACCAGCTCATCGCCGAGAACATTCAGGCGCAGCTGAAGAAGAATTTGGGCATCGACATGGAGATCAAAAACGAGGAGTGGAAAGTCTTCCTCAACACCGTGAAAATGGATCCTCCGCCGATGTATCGCTTCGGTTGGCAGGGCGACTATCCGGATCCGGATAATTTCCTCAACCTGATGACGTCGTACAGCGAGAACAACCGCACGCGCTGGAAGAATAAAAAATACGACGATCTCATCGAGCGTGCCGCCACGGAATCGGATCGCGAAAAGCGTCGCCAAATCTACGCGGAAGCTCAAAAGATGCTCGTCGAAGACGACGTTCCGCTCGTGCCATTGTTCTCCGGCGTCAGCCATCACATGATCGCCAACCGCGTGGAAAACTATCCGATCAATATCCTGGCCCGCTATCGGTACAATGAGGTTCGACTCAAGTGAAATGGTCTCACCAGCAGCAACTTTTTGTCGGTCGCGTTTTGGGGTGGGGGCTGATCGCCCTCATTGCGGTCGCCGTCGGATTTGATCTTGGCGATTACGAAATTCCGACCGCTCTTTGGTATGTGACGATCGGCTGGGGGCTGATGGGCGCGGTGTTTGCCATCATCGCTCAGAACCTGCTCATGTACGTCGTCAAGCGGTTGATCGAGGCGACGGTCGTCATCTGGCTGATCGCCAGCCTGACTTTCTTATTGCTGCGCTTTATTCCGGGCGGACCTTTCGATACGGAAAAGGCCCTGCCGCCCGAAGTGAAAGCCAATATTGAAGCGAAGTACGGTCTGAATGACCCGATCGGCAAGCAGTACGCGGATTTTTTCGCGAAGCTGTTCGAAGGTGATCTCGGTGAATCGTATAAATACATCGGACGTTCGGTGTCCGACATCATTGGCGAATCGCTACCTGTCTCCGCGCAGCTCGGGTTTTACTCCATGCTGCTCGCCTTCGTGATCGGTATTCCGCTCGGCGTTTTCGCGGCGTCGAAACACAATACGTGGTTCGATACCGGTGCCATGTTCGCGGCGATTTCCGGCGTGGCGCTGCCGAGCTTCGTTGTCGGTCCGTTGCTGGTGATGATGTTCAGCTTCGGAGTGCCGTTCACCTTTTTGTACGGATTTTTGCCGCCGGCTCTGTGGGAGTCGTCGATCTACTACGTGTTGCCCGTGCTGACCTTGGGCATGCGCCCAGCGGCGATCATCGCGCGACTGACTCGCTCGAGCGTACTGGAAGTGATTCAAAGCGACTTCGTACGCACGGCGAAAGCCAAGGGCGTGGCGCATATGACGCTGCTTTATAAGCACGTTTTGAAAAACTCGTTGATCCCCGTTCTGACGATCTCGGGACCGCTGGTCGCGGGAATCCTTTCTGGTTCCTTCGTGATCGAAATTATTTTCGCCATCCCGGGGATGGGGAAGCATCTCGTGCAGAGTGTGACCAATCGTGATTATCCTCTGATTCTCGGAGTCACGCTGGTTTACTCGGTGATGCTCGTCATCGCCAATTTGATCGTGGATATTCTCTACACCGTGGTCGATCCGCGGATTCAACTGACTTGAAAGATCGGGAGAACTTGATCTGATGAACGCTTCGACAAACGTGTCGACGAACGCGTCGACCGCACAAACCGCTCCGGCAACGGATTTGACCCAGGCTGCCTCTCAGCCGTCTCGTAGTCTTTGGTCCGACGGTTTCCGGCGCCTGAAACGCAACAAGGCCGCCGTCGTGTCGGGTTGGTTCATTTTGTTTATCTGCGGCATGGCTGTGCTGGCGGAACTCATCGCTCCTTATTCGTTCGAAGTGCAGAATATCAATCGCATGCTGGAGGGGCCGTCGGCGGACCACTGGTTTGGGACCGATAGCCTCGGACGTGATCTTCTCTCGCGGATCATTTACGGAGCGCGGATGTCGATGTCAGTTGGCATTCTCACTGCGGTCGTGTCGCTTTTGATCGGCGGCGTTTACGGTGCGATTTCCGGCTGGGCGGGCGGACGGGTGGACGCCATGATGATGAGAGCGATCGACATTCTACAGGCCATTCCAGAACTCTTGCTGCTGATTCTCGTCATGGTGCTTTTTAATTCGATCCAGCTCTTCGAGAGTCCCGAAATCAAGGCATTGACGGGGATTTTTTTGGCACTCTCAATGGTCGGCTGGGTCGGATTGGCCCGGATCGTGCGTGGTCAGGTGATGCAAGTTAAAGAATCGCTTTACGTCGAGGCCGCACATGCCCTGGGCGCGAAAAGCTGGGTGATTTTGTTTCGTCACATCTTCCCCAATATTCTTGGTCCGATTATCGTCGTGCTTACGTTCCAAATTCCTTCCAATGTTTTGTTTGAGAGCTTTTTAAGTTTTATTGGCTTGGGACTTCAGCCACCATTTAGTTCGTGGGGCGTTTTGTGCAACGACGGGTGGAAGGCAAAAAGTTATCCGCATCTGATTCTCTTTCCAGGCTTGGCGTTATACTTGACGATGCTGGCCTTCAATCTCCTGGGTGACGGTCTGCGCGATGCGTTCGATCCTAAAATGAAGAATCGTTGATCGAAGCCACCTGAGTCGCCCTGCCCGGGCCCGAAGGGAGCAGAGAAGAGATGCGTAACTGGTGGAAGGACCTTTCGGTTGTAACCAAGCTCTACGCCATTGTTGGCGTGATGGCTCTGCTCATCGCGCTCGAGCTTTTCGCGGTTCTATTCTCCATGAACATGTTGTCTTCGGTTCGTGCGTTCGTTGGCGGCGAGGGTCTTTGGTCAAAATCGCAGAAAAACGCAGTGCAGGCGTTGCACCGATATGCGGAGACCGGCGACGAAAAGCATTATTTGGCGTTTCGCTCCGAGCTGCGTGGTCCCCTCGGGGATCGCCTGGCGCGTCAGGAGCTTGAAATGCCGAATCCTGACATGGCGATCGTCATTGAAGGATTCCGCCAAGGCGGAATTCATCCCAATGATATCGAGGGCATGGTTCAGTTGATTCGGGAGTTTTCCTGGATCAGTTACGTTGGCGAAGCCGTGCGCACATGGCGCTTGGCAGATGAGAAAATTTCCGAGTTGTTGCACGCGGGTGTCGCATTGCGGGATCAACTTTCTATTTCACCGGTGGACAAGAAGATGATTCAAGAAACACTAGGGCGCGTGGAGGTCATCAACGCAAAGCTCACCGATTTGGAGAACCACTTTTCCGAAACTCTGGGCGCGGGATCGCGGTGGCTGGAGAGAGTGGTACTGACCGCCATGCTTTTGACCGTTCTTCTGGTGGAAGGTATCGGTCTGATATTGACGTTTCGATTTAGTCGCAATCTCGGTTTGTGCATGCGTGAGCTGGCGGATCATGTCGCAAGTGTGGGGCGAGGCGATTTTTCTCGCGAAGCTCCCGTGCGGTCCAAGGACGAACTCGGGCAGCTGGCGATTGCGATCAATCGCATGACGGCGAGCTTAAAGGCCAATATCGGACGCCGAAACGCGGCCGAAAGCGCGAATCAAACAAAATCTATGTTTTTGGCGAACATGAGCCATGAGATCCGCACGCCTCTGGGTGTGATACTCGGCATGATCGAAATCCTCAAGGATCCGAATCTCAATCCGGAAGAACGTGCCCACTACTTACAGATCATCGAGAGGACCGGGGAGAACCTGACTGGGATCATCAATGATGTTCTGGATATATCAAAAGTAGAGGCTGGGCATTTGATGATTGAGAAGTCGGTTTTTGACTTCCCGGACTTCATCACCGAGTTGCGCACTCTTTTGGAGTTTTCGGCCGAGCGCACCGGCAATCAGCTGATTTTCCAAATCGAAGGGGAAGTGCCGCGCGCGATTGTTTCGGATCGACTCCGGTTGCGACAAATCCTGCTGAACCTGGTGAATAACTCCTTGAAATTCACGGAACACGGGACCGTGCAGCTCACCTATGGGCTCGACGGGAACCAATTGTGGTTCCGTGTGCGCGATGATGGGATCGGAATCCCGAAAGACCGTCAGGACGATCTCTTCCAGGTGTTCTCACAAGTCGACCAGTCGATGACACGTAATCGCAAGGGCACGGGTTTGGGACTTGCGCTTTCCCGCCGCCTCGCGGAGTCCCTGGGCGGCGAGCTTGTCTTGGAAC
>JAMPXM010000234.1 GCA_023701225.1 Pseudobdellovibrionaceae bacterium
GCTCCCGACTTCGGCGGCCAAGCCCGCGCCCACTCGCGAAGTCACCAGCAGTGCCATCACGACCGCGCCAAGTTCGCGCAAAATCAGGAGAGCTGCGAAACCAGGAACCATTGAGTCGTTCTGAATGACGAGCTTCATGTGGAACGAGGCCTCGACGATCGTGACCATCGCCGCTGAGCTGACGCAAAAGACGATGATCAGCGCGCTCTGATTCGCGACAAAATAAAATTGACGCACAATATCTCGAATCCGGTACGGCGGCGTGAGCGTGCCCATCACCGTTTGTAAGAACAGATCGAGAAACTCGATCGTGTGTTTGTACCAGCTGATGAGCTGGCGCCCGAGAAGGCTGAGCGGATCCATCGGCACCCGGACTTGAAGCGGCTGTTTTGTCGCGGCGGCTTTGCTGCTCATCTCCATCTACGCCTGCATCGCCATAGAAAGAATCGCCTCGGCAATCAATGTCGTGACGAAATCCGCGATCACCAGGCCCACCATGGTCGCGACTGCCGTCGCCACCACCGCGCGCCCCACGCCTTTGGCGCCACCCGTTGTCGTAAAGCCTTTGTATGTGCAGATCGAGGCCAGAACCAGAGCGAACACCAGACATTTAAATAGACCACTGACAATCGATGGCAACGTGACGATAGTCGGGATGTGGCGAAGATATTCTTCGGCAGTGATACCGGAAAACACGACACCGAGCAGAAGCCCGCCCGCGATCGACATAAACAGACCGACGGCCAGGAGAAAAAAGCTCGAGAGAATGATGGCGATATAGCGCGGCAGGATGATTTCTTGAAAAGGATTCGCGCCAAGACAGCGGACAGCGTCGATCTGTTCTGTCACACGCATCGTGCCGAGTTCGGCGGACGTGAACGCGCCGACTTTGCCACTCAACATGAACGCGATCAAAAGCGGACCGACTTCCCGAATCGTACCGCTGGTTGCTAGGCCTCCGAGATAACCCAGGGCACCGAACTCTTTGACCTGCAAGGTGAATTGCACGGTCATGATGGCGCCGACGAAAAACCCCGCAAGCGCCGTCGTGGAGAGCGAGTTGAGGGTGACTTTCCAGATCTGATCGAACACGACATGGCTCTTGGGTCGGTAGTGCAGGGCTGTCGAAAACATCTGACCGAGGAACAACAGTCCCCCTCCGACATCGTCGACTATGGCACGAAACCCCGCGATCATATTTTTCCTTCTTCCAATCCCGCTTCCAAGGCCTCGGACAGAAAGTCTTTCACCAACGGCACTTCACAGGCCTTGAGTTCTTCAGGTGTCCCCTGCGCGACGATCTGTCCTTGATCTAAGACAATGATACGGTCGGCGATCGCCAACGCGCAATGCATGTCATGACTCACCACGATGGACGTCGTCTTCAACTTGCGGGAGAGATCGAAAATGAGTTGATTGACCGCATTCGTGGTGACCGGATCGAGACCGGTCGTCGGCTCGTCGAACAGAAGAATCCGCGGCTCGACCGCGACCGTGCGCGCGAGCGAAACACGCTTCTGCATGCCGTAGGAAATCTCGGCCGGCATTTTTTGTTCGATTCCGGTCAAATTCACGAGCGCCAAACACTCGCGAACGCGCGTGCGAATCTCGTCTTCCGGCAAGCGGTAGTGCTTGCGAAGGCCGAACGCGACATTTTCAAAAACCGTCAACGAATCGAAAAGCGCGGGGTGCTGAAACACCATCCCGCATTTTTTGCGGATCGGGAAATATTGCTCTTCGCTCAAGCGGGATACTTCTTGTCCGTCGATCCAGATTTCTCCTTCGTCCGGACGCAGAAGGCCCACGATATTTTTTAACAGAACCGACTTCCCCGTCCCAGACGTACCCAGCACGAAGAGGATTTCGCCTTCTTGAATCTCAAAACTGAGGCCCTTGAGGATTGTGCGCGTGCCGAAGCGTTTGACGAGACGCTGAAACCGAATCATGTCGTCACCGTCCCTGATCCTGCGAGTGGACCTTCGAGCTGGCCGCGGATAAATTGACGCACGCGGGGGTCAGGATGCGCGAGCGTTTGATCATGGTCTCCGGTGACGATGACGCCGCCATCCACCACCATAGCGATGCGGCCGCCGAGTTGATAGGCACGATTCATATCATTGGTGATCGCCACGACGGTGGAACCATACTCTTGACGCAAATCTATGATGAGCTGAATGATCTTACGGCTGGTGATCGGGTCCAGGCCGGCGGTCGGATCATCATAAAGGACGATCTCCGGTTTGAGTGCGAGGGCACGAGCGATGCCCAAGCGCTTTTGCATACCGCCGCTGATTTCGTCCGGGAACAAATCTTTGGCGTGCAGGATGCCGACCGCTTCCAAGTAGAATTGGATTGCCTCAGTGATTTCCGCCTCCGGCGCCTGCCGCACTTCGCGCAGCGGAAAGGCGACGTTTTCTCCGACGGTCAAAGAATCGAAGAGAGCATTTTTTTGAAACAACATCCCCATACGGCACAACAATTGTTCGCGGTCTTTGCCACGCAATGTCACTAAGCTCCGACCATCGATTAAGACTTCGCCTGCCGTCGGCGTGAGCAGACCGGCCATCAGCTTCATGACCACTGATTTCCCCTGTCCACTCGGGCCAATGAGCGAAAAGGCCTCGCCTTTCTGAATTTGAAAGCTCACATCGCGAAGGAGCGGCTCGTCTCCAAAGGAAAACGCCACATTTCGAAATTCAATCAACGCTGACGCCACGCCAAATAACCTCACCTAAGGTCGATGTTCCTGCCCCGCGAGCCCAACCACACGCCCGATCGAAACGGTCGCCGCTCCTCAACCCTTCTCGCTACGCCCGTCCGCCGGAGTGCGCCCTCGGACTCGCAGCCAAATCCGCTCCCAAAGGCCCAGTGGGGCTAGACATGAGAAACGAATTACCTTTTGCTTCGGTGCCTCTATTGAATTATGTCTTGTACGCTAATTGAATCACATGCCGCACACGGACTTCTCTCAACATTTTACGGTTGAACCCTCCGTGAAACGCAACTGCTAAAGGGGTGAAAATGGCCCAGTACCAGAAGATCAAGGTTCCAACGTCCGGCGAGAAAATCAAAGTCCTTCCAAATGGAAAAATCTCGTGCCCTGACCAACCCATCATTACCTACATCGAAGGCGACGGCACCGGCCCGGATATTTGGAACGCCACTGTGCGCGTCCTCGATGCCGCAGTAGAGAAAGCGTATGGCGGCAAACGCAAGATCCATTGGTGTGAAGTCTATGCCGGAGAGAAGGCCGCCTCGATGTATGACGGCAATTGGTTCCCGGACGAAACTCTCACCGCGATCCGCGAGTTCACGGTTTCCATCAAGGGACCGCTGGGAACGCCGGTCGGAAAAGGCATGCGCTCCCTCAACGTCGCGCTCCGCAAAGACTTGGATCTTTATTCCTGCATCCGTCCCGTGAAATGGTACAAGGGCGTTCCCGCTCCTGTCCGCGAACCCGAAAAAGTCGATATGGTGATTTTTCGTGAAAATACGGAAGACCTCTACGTCGGCGTCGAGTGGGCCGCAGGCTCACCCGAAGCCAACGAGATGATCGCTCTCGCCAAGAAATTCGGAAAAGACATCCGACCCAATTCGGCGATCGGTATCAAACCGATGTCGGAGTTCGGCACGCGCCGTTTGATGAAAATGGCCGTCGAATACGCGCTCGAGCGCAAGCTCCCGAGCGTCACGCTCGTGCACAAAGGCAATATCATGAAGTTCACGGAGGGTGCGTTCCGTGAATGGGGCTACAAGGCCGCCAAAGAACTCTTCCCCGATATCACAATCACCGAAGACGAAGTCTTCGCGAACCACGGCGGCAAAGTGCCGGCGGGCAAACTCCTGATCAAGGACCGCATCGCCGACAATATGTTCCAACAAGCCCTCCTCCGCCCGGATGAATACTCCGTTCTCGTTCTCCCGAACTTGAACGGCGACTATATTTCGGACGCGTTGGCGGCCCAAGTCGGTGGCCTGGGGATCGCACCCGGCGGCAACGTCGGTGACGGCCCCGCCGTTTTCGAAGCGACACATGGCACTGCTCCGAAATACGCCGGCCAAGATAAAGTGAATCCGGGTTCGCTGATTCTGTCAGGCGTGATGATGCTCGATTACCTTGGCTGGAAAGAAGCCGCCACGCTCGTTGAAGCCGGCCTGGCCAAGGCGATTCAAACCAAGCGCGTCACCTACGACTTCCATCGCCAGATGGAAGGCGCGACTCTTTTGAAGGCCAGCGAATTCGGCAACGAAATCATTAAAAACATGCAGTGATTCACATCTTTTTGAGGAGACTTCCCACATGATGCACAAACGTAAAAAAGTCGCCGTCATCGGCGCAGGCTTCGTCGGATCTACGGCCGCGCATTGGGCTGCGCAAAAAGAACTCGGGGATGTCGTGCTTCTGGACATCAACGAAGGCGCGGCAAAAGGCAAAGCGCTCGATTTGTTCGAGGCTTCTCCGGTCGAACTGTTCGACTCGCGTGTGATCGGCACGGCGAATTACGCCGATATCGAGGGAGCGGACGTCGTGATTCTCACGGCTGGCCTGCCTCGCAAACCGGGCATGAGCCGTGACGACCTTCTGTCGACCAACGCCAAAATCGTGAAAGAATGCTGCCTCGGCATCAAGAAATACGCGCCGAACTCGGTCGTCATCGTCGTCTCTAACCCGCTCGACGCGATGGCCTTCGTCGCCAAAGAAACTCTCGGCTTCCCACCGAACCGGATCATCGGCATGGCTGGCGTCCTCGACGGCGCACGCATGCGTTCTTTCATCGCCGAAGAGCTCAATGTGTCGGTGAAGGACGTCAATGCCTTCGTTCTCGGTGGCCATGGCGATACGATGGTTCCGATGCCACGCCACTGCTCCGTCGGCGGCGTTCCGCTCACGGAAATGCTCTCGGCCGAAAAAATCGAAGCGATCAACACTCGCACCCGTAACGGCGGCGCCGAAATCGTCGGCCTCCTCAAAACCGGCTCGGCTTATTATGCACCTTCGGCTAGCGCCGTGCAGATGACGGAAGCCATCTTGAAGGACCAAAATCGCATTCTCCCTTGCGCGGCATTTTTGCAAGGCGAGTATGGCGTGAAAGGCCTGTTCATCGGCGTGCTTTGCCGCTTGAACGGAAACGGCATGGACAAAGTCATCGAGCTCAAGCTCAATGAAACTGAGCGCAAAGGTCTCGATCACTCGATCAAAGCGGTTCAGGAGCTGGTCGACGCTCTGAAGAAACTGGAGTTCTAATCGATGAACATTCATGAATATCAGGCCAAGGAGATCTTGCGGGCGTATGGCGTCGCCACGCTCCGTGGGATCACGGTCGAATCTCCCGCGAAAGCGGTCGAAGCGGCGAAAACTCTCGGCGGTAGCGTTTGGGTGGTCAAAGCCCAGATCCACGCCGGTGGTCGCGGCAAGGGCGGCGGCGTCAAGCTCGCCAAATCGGTGCAAGACGTCGAAGCCCACGCCAATGCGATTTTGGGGATGAATCTCGTCACCCACCA
>JAMPXM010000235.1 GCA_023701225.1 Pseudobdellovibrionaceae bacterium
AGAACTGGTGTCGGTTGCCGAATATCGTGTCGTCAAAGAGGGATGGGCGAAGGTGTCTCGTCCTTCCATTCTTCGTATTCGAGCCGAGGACCTGGTGCGTGAATATCCGCACTTGGTTTCGTTAAAGAGCGAGATGGCTCGTCTTCGTTCGGACTTTCTCCATTTGGCAGCGGATCAAGCTCTGCGGTCCTCATTTAAGGACATGAGCGCGGATCCGAGCCGTGCTCGCGCATGCTTCGAGGTTTTGGATTACTTGCTCGGTCATCGCGACGAGATCAAGGGATTGCTCCCTCGTCAGGTTCAACATTCGAACTCAACAAAACTTATTTTTAATGACAATCTTCTTCTCCGATTCTTCAGCACATGGCGAGGCGAATGCGCAACTTGGCGGCAGTTCTGTCGGTTTTTCGGGCTGACCGACAAGCCAATCGAGTTTCGGTTTTTTGCGCCGCTCTGCCGTTATCAAGGAGCAGTGTTGAATCGATTCCATGGTGTGTTGTCTTCGGCTTGGGCGGACGCGTATGATTTTTTAGGCCCGCTTTCGGCCGGGGGCCTTGTTGATGGCACTTTGATTGTCGAGAACCTCGATACTTTTCACGCCGAGGCTGAGAGGTCGGACGCGCGTTTGGTGATTTGGGGCGGCGGCTGGAAAGTAGCCGCGATCCGCGATCTGCATCGGTCGTGGCCGAAACCCATTTTGTACTGGGGCGACATGGATAAAGAGGGCTACGAAATTTACGGGCATCTCAAGTCGCTGATTCCTGATCTTCGGCCCCTGCTTATGGATCGCGAGACGTTGGAACGTCATGCGCATCTGGCGATTGGGAAAGAGCCTTTTTTAGGACCATTTCGAAGCGCCGCCGATTTGCAAGACGAGTATCAGTACGTTTGCCAGAAGGGTCTTTGCGTCGAGCAAGAAAAGGTCCGTCGAAATTGAAGTAAGCGCCGCCTGATCTTTGGACGTGACCCAAGCGCTGGTTTTGCCCGAGATGACTCACTCGGGTTTCAAGGTTGTCCGCTCGGCGGACTTGAATCACCATGACCGAGAAGATGCGATTGCGCGGGAGAGATCCCCGTTTTGCACAAGTGCCCGTCGGCTCCCGACGACCCATGCTTCAGGAAGAAGCCTCCTGCTACAACAGGAGGCTAAAATGAAACGAAAACAACCAAGTTGTTTTTGCTTTCGGCGTCCGCGAGTGAAATCTCGAGTCCAGTTTGTGATCGCGTTGCGTGTCGCGCTCGTGATCATGCGATTGGTTCAGGTTGCGCTCGCGGTTTGGTTTCTGATTCGCGCGTGAAATAACGCAAAGGGCTTAATGAGTTCGCCTCGGGTCTTGTGGGCTATAAACCCGATCAGGACGCGGGCCAGGGTCTTTGGTCCTGGGACGTCGGGGGCCACTGAGGTGCCTTCGTTGATCTCGGATTGTAGCTGATACGGTTAGTTTGCAGTCGACTGCAAACTCACTGTGCTGTCTGATCGGTCGAATTCAGTAGCGGATATACCAGCTCCCGCCGACGCTGACGCCTGTGCAGTTATTGACGTTCGGGAAGGCCGGATCCAGGCAGTAAACCGAACCGTCGCTTCCGTAGCGAGCCGTACTTGGTCGGAAGGTGGGCGCAGCGTTGCCGGAGAACCGCATATTGCCGAGACAGTAGATTGGCGAGCCCGCACCTGGGTCCTGGTAAACTTGCGCACAGATCTCTGCAAGAGGAGATCCGCCAACCATACGGGTGATGCGGACCTCCGCGCCCTGGCCGAGATGCGACATCAACGTGGCTTTCGAGCCGGACACGACGGCACCCGCCGGTGTGTGCGTTAAGACGACATGCCAGCGGCCATCCTGCATACACTCCAAGAGGCTCGGCCAACCCTTCACGGCCCAATCTGAACAGTCACTCGAGTAGCGCGGAGAATCGGCCGCGAGCGTGCCTGGCGCCAAACTCGCCAGCGTCCGTTCGTAGGTTTTCATTCTCGGTAGCTCCGCTGCGGAGTTCGCATAGGCTGTTGGTTGGAGCTTATAGCTGACCCGGATCCCATCCGCCTGGGCGCAGCTCGCGGCACCGCCCGCGCACTCCGCGATAAAGCTGGTCACGACCGAGTGAACGCATTGGGCGCCCGTGCAAGGCTCGCCATCACCGTCAAAAAGCGCCGGGGCGCTTGTGGTTCCCCCAAGCTTCAACGTCGGTCGACCTGGATCAGTCATATCGAATTCGGTCTCGGTGCTCGAACAACAGTCGGGAAAGCCTGCGCAGCCCGCGACAGGACCAGAAAGACAATATTTGAGCTTTTGGTTGCCGGGGGAGAGTGTCGTGTCTTGAACGCTGAGTTCGAGCGTTTTAGGATCTATCGAGTATCTGTCGATATTTCTCTTGAGCATGTCGCGTGTGGAGATGATGCGAATGTTTTTTGTGTCTCTCAACGCATTGACAATCATCGTCGTGATCGTGAGAGCGAGGATCGCGCCGACTCCCATGGCGACGGACACCGTGACGAGGGAAATGCCGCGGTTATTGAGCCACTTCCACTTGGTGGGTCGATAAGACGTTTTGGTCATGAAAACTTAACGGAAGTCGAGGGCTCGAACTTGACGGGTGATGTCTCAAAAAGACGAATTTTAACAAGACCCGCGCTTGTCGCCGTTGTGTTCATTGCGTGCGTTGGCGTCTGGTTGCTATTACGGGATTTTGGTCGTGCAGAGATTCCGTGTCATACTTGGCAAGAAGTTCGACAAATCGACGGGAGCTCGATGCATGGGCTGCTTGAGCCGGGCGAGAAAGTTGTCGTCGAATTTGGAACGTATTCCTGTACCGAGCCTCAGCGCGAAGATCTTGTTGTTTTGCAGAGAAGATCGATTCGAGGTGGATCACCTGCGGCAATTTCGGTGAAGCGTCTGGCCGGGTTGCCGGGAGATCAAATTCTTGTCATGGCAATTGGAAACAAATCAATCTTGTATATAAACAACGAGGTCGTCGCGAATCCGGCCGGCCGGCCGCTCTTACTTTCGCCAGCGTCGGCCGAAATGTTCCGGCAGGTTGAGCTGGCTTGGCAAGGGCGAATCCCGAAGGACCGTTATCTCGTTTTTGGGACAAAATCCGTTGGCAGTGTGGATTCCACAGAGTGGGGCCCTCTCGCGCGTGAGGAACTGGTTGGTCGCGTGATCAACTCGCCTCGATGAAATGGCGGTACAAAGGATTGATGTGTTCTCGCCGGAGGATGGACTCTGACGGCAGCGAGACCAGGATTTCTGCAGCCGGACTCGAGCGTCGCGCAGACGAGCCGCACAGACGAGCCGGGCAGACAAGCCGCGCAGTCAAGGTGTCACTTCAAACGTTCGTACTCCAGACCGTTTCCCGGTTTTGCGATCGTACCAAAATGAAGAAAACCTTTGGCCAGATCGAACCGCGCCTGAACTCAGGGTGAATTCGCCGCGCCATTTGCCATCCACGTAACTCCATTCCGCATTTGGCATGAGCGTCCAATTCATGGGATTCACGCAATAGCTCGAGCCGAACTCCTCTGAGCAGGAAAACGCGGAATCCGACATCCCCGTGACCGTGCCATAGATTTTTCGGTCCAGAGGAATGGAGAGCGTGGGTGGGCCGTTCAAGGTGAGGGACAAAAGAAAAGTGGGAATAGTCCCATCCAATGGGATGGGCGCGGGACGCCGGGCCAGATCATAGATGCCTGTCGAGATGAATTCATGACCCATTGTCGAAACGACTTCTCTGGATTTCTCCGGAGCCTCAATGGCGCTAAACCATTCGACATTGGAATTCAGAATCCATGGGCCGAAGCCCTCGGGATCTTCCTTAGCGCCCATGAAAACGTGAACTGCCGTTTTGGGAAACCGTTTGTTTCCCAGCTTCAAAAGCGAACTGCGGTCGGGTGCCAGGCTGCAAATGTCTTTTGCCGCATCACCGCTGGACCAATAGTTCAACAGACTCTTGATGTAGGAAAACTGCGTCGGGCTTTGGTTGAAGCTCGCGTAGTGATCCGCACGGCACGCCAAAGACACGTCTGAAAGGAACGGACCTGCGGAAAAGATAACGCGATCAAGATATTGTCCGGCATTCAAATTGGACAACGCGTAGGCCGCGACCATCGTGCCGTTACTGACTCCGATGTGGTTGAGAAACAGCCCTCGCTTCAGCCCTTGGGTGGCCACGAATTGTAGGGCCGCAAAGTAGGCAGAAGCGGCCGAATAGTATCCGCGGGGATATTTCCAATAGCCCCCGCTGTTCGGATTCGTCGGTAGAACAGGGTCGCTGAAAATCACTTCAACGCTGCGTACGCCAGATTCTCTGTCGAGCCGATCCTGAATGGCCCGAGCCTCCGTTGAGGCCGAGCGGAATGGCGCATTGCCATGATTGCCGTTTACCCAGAGCACGGTGCCTTGGGACGGCGTCGCTACGCGGTTCCAGCGAAATTCGAGAGAATAGACCAAGCCTTCTGCAGATCGGAGTTGAGTTGATAAACATTTCCAATTTGTATAGGCAGCAAGACGGCAACTCGGAGCATCGCGATCAATCGTATCGGCCAGTTCGATCGGCGGATCGATTGGCGTCGGATTGGCTGAATTGTCGGAAGGCGGAACATCAAAAGGGGTATCCGAAGGATCCGTCGCGGAAGGCTCCTGACTGCTCCAGTCTCCGTTGGCCGAGTGACTCGATGGAGAAAAGCCCGGAGAACAATTTTGATAGAGCGCGACGCTGACAGTGGCGAGGAGAAGAATGATGCTAAAATTTCGGCGTTCCGACCTGATTCGTCTCATCATAGGACCAGTATAGCTCTATCGCCAAAAGGATGAAAACGGACGAGCATCAGTGCCCGGAAGTTGTCTCAGATTGAGATAAGCTCGAGTCCGTCAAAGTACACGACGTAAGGCCGAAGCTTCCCAGCGGAGGTTCGCGAAGCTCAGTCGCAGCTCCGTTGAGTTCGCCTCCATCCACTCGAATATCAGGCTCGTCCGCTCGGCGGACTTGAATCAGCTTAACAGAGAAGATGCGATTGCGCGGGAGAGATCCCCGTTTTGCATAAGTGCCCGTCGGCTCCCGACGACCCATGCTTCAGGAAGAAGCCTCCTGCACACACAGGAGGCGACAATGAAACGAAAACAACCAAGTTGTTTTTGCTTTCGGAGTCCGCGAGTGAAATCTCGAGTCCAGTTTGTGATCGCGTTGCGCATAGTGCATGTGATCATACGATTGGTTCAGGTGGCGCTCGCGGTTTGGTTTCTGATTCGCGCGTAAAGTGACGCGAAGGGCTTCGGGCGTGGCTTGAGTTTGGCACAATGGTCATTGGATCCAATTGTAGCTGAGACGAGGCGCGACGACGAAGATGTAGCCAACGGCTACTTCAAGGAGGAGTAACGAAGTTTCAGCTACAATTGGAGCCAATGACCATTGTGC
>JAMPXM010000236.1 GCA_023701225.1 Pseudobdellovibrionaceae bacterium
CGAGCGGACTGATCAATTCAAGCAAGCGCGCGGCTGATCCATCGTTTTCTCGAACGACTGCCTTTGAGCGAGGTCACCACTGACCGAGGTACACCACTTCGGTTTTCAATTGAACGCCGGATGTCTCCAATACGACCTTTTGCACGTGCTTGATCACAGCGTCGATGTCGGCGGACGTCGCTTTGGAGAAATTGACAATGAAGTTGGCGTGCTTTTCAGAAACCTTCGCACCGCCCACGGTGTACCCCTTCAGCCCCGCGCTCTCGATCAATCGTCCGGACGTGTGTCCTGGCGGATTGATGAACACCGATCCGCAACTCGGCATGTCCAGAGGTTGTTTCTGCGCGCGCGTCAGATTCGCCTGCCGAACGATCGTGAGAATCTCGGGCACTACTTGCATCGGCCAGGACAGTCCCGCACGCACGAGAATGCCTGGCTCCCACCCTTGGCAATGTCGGTATCTCCATTGAAGATCCTGGCAACGAAAACGCACGATCTCCGAATCCCCGTTCTGAGTCCAACGAAGCACTTCGACCCAATCCGTGATTTCCACGAACTCACGCGGAGTGATCTTTTCACCCACGCCGGCGTTCATCACAATGCCACCTCCGACATCGCCCGGCAGTCCCGCCAGAAACAATGCCGGCTGCAATTTGTGTTTCAGAAAGATTTTGAGAAGTTCTGATTTGGATGTGCCGGCCAAACACTCGATGATCAATCGACCATCGTCGACGACGACTGAGCTACCCGTCATGTGCTTCAAACCGATCGTCAGGCCGCGAATGCCGGCATCGCTCACGAGCACATTGGTCCCGCCGCCCAAAACTGTGATCGAAAGCCCGTGCTCACAGGCCCACGCCACCGCCGCACGCAGTCCCTCGATCGTTTTCGGCAGAGCCAAATGGTCCGCCACGCCGCCGGTTTGCCAAGACGTGTAAGAAGAAAGCCGCACGCCATCTTCGATGTCGACCGCGGCAAGCGAACTCATCCCGGCCCGCCCTCTTCCAAAACAGACATGCCGAGCTTCCAGACATCGCCGGCACCAAGAGTCACGAACACGTCACCGCTCTTGAGTTCCCGACGAATCTCGGCCACCCGATCAAGAGTGTTCGGCAAGTGACGAGCCGAGGTATGCCGAACTTCGCTCACCATTCGTTCCGAGGTGATCTCCTTGATCGGCATTTCCCCGGCTGCGTAGATATCGCAAATCAAAACACGATCCGCTTCTTTAAAGCAGTCACGGAATTGATCCCAACACAGGAGCGTGCGCGAGTAACGATGCGGTTGAAAGACCGTGACGATCCGTCGACCCGGGAATTTCTCGCGAAAGGCCGCGAGCACCGCTTGAATTTCGGTCGGATGATGCCCGTAGTCGTCATAAATATCCACGCCGCCCGCTTGTCCCTTGAACTGAAAACGTCGATCGACGCCGCCGAAGGCTTGCAAGCCCTTCGCGCACACATCAAACGAAAGGCCCGCCTCAAGACCGGCTGCCAGCGCGGCGGCCGCGTTCAATGCATTGTGCTTGCCAGGAACTTGCAAACGAAAAGCACCTAAGCGCACATTACCGAGAAAAACCTGGTACTCGCTTTTCTCTCCGCGCAAACGCAAGTCGTTATTTTCTCCAAAGCCGTAGAACAAGACACGCTTAGGGAAATCCTGGAAGACGTCGCGAACGATCGGATCATCGCCACAAACGATGGCGAGCCCATAGAACGGGATACGCGAAGCGAAATCGTGAAACGCCTTCTTGAGGTTTTCGACCGTACCGTAGTGGTCCAGATGATCATTGTCGATATTGGTCACGACCGCCATTTCGGGCGAAAGCCGTAAAAAGCTTCCGTCGCTCTCATCGGCTTCCGCGACCATCCATTCACCTTGCCCGAGCAAGGCCGTGGATTTGATCAAATCCAGACGTCCACCGACGACGATCGTCGGCTCGGCTTTGGCTTCGAGAAAAATCGACGCCGTCATCGACGTGGTCGTCGTCTTCCCGTGCGAACCGCCGATCGCAATGCCCCGCTTGAGGCGCATGATCTCGGCCAAGGCTTCCGCTCGAGGAATGAGAGGGATCTTACGCTGGCGAGCTTCACGGAACTCGGGATTGTCGGACTTCACAGCGCTGGAATAGACGGCGACTTCCGCGCTCTGCACGTTCTCGGGCTTCTGCCCGATATGCACTTCGATTCCCATGGCCCGCAGACGCTGCGTATGCGCATTTTCAGCCAAATCCGAGCCGCTCACCCGGGTTCCCATATTGTGCAGAAGTTCCGCGAGTCCGCACATACCGATGCCACCGACACCGATAAAGTGCACTCGCGCCTGAGCCAATTTCATGGATGCGCTCCGTTTTCACCGAAATCCAACACGCGTCCGACGATCGCCTCGGCCGCGTTCGGGAACGCGAAGCGACTGACATTTTCTTCAAGACGACCGATTCGGGCTCGATCGTCCCGGAACTGCTGGATCAAGGCTTGAAACTTCGCCGGGGTGAAGTCTTTTTGCAAGACCATTTCGGCCGCTCCGCCCCGCACCAAAACCTCGGCGTTCTTTTGCTGGTGATTGTCGGCGGCCGTCGGGAGCGGAATGAAAACGGCCGCCTTGCGACAAGCACATATCTCGGCGACCGTGCTGGCGCCCGCACGACAAATGACCAAGTCCGCCCAGGCATACCGCTGATCCATGTCGTGCAAATACTCAAAGAGTTGCACCTGCGCAGGGGCTTTCTTTGAATAGAGCTCCTGAATGCGCGGATAATCGAGAGAGCCCGTTTGATGGATCAGCTCGACCCCATTGAGCCATTCTCCTCCGTCCGCCACGCTTTGCGAGATGACTTCATTGATCGCTCTCGCGCCTTGGCTTCCACCGAATACCAAGACCCGCAGCAGCTCATGCGCTGGCCGCGGCCGTGGCACCATCACCGGACGAACCGGCAAACCCACGGGAGTGAGCCGCCGCGCATGCAGAAACCGCCCGGCATCTTGAAAAACAACCAAACACTCGTTCGCCATCCGAGCCAACCAACGATTGGCCAAGCCGGGGAATGCGTTCGGCTCCCAAATCAAACTGCGATAACCGCACAAAGAGGCCATCAGCAAAAGAGGACCCGAGGCGAAACCGCCGACACCGAGAACCGCGACGGGATCCAAGCGTCGCAAAATCCGCAAGCTCGCCAGCAGCGCGAGCGGCAATTGGATGAGCGTACGGAGTCGCGCGGCGAGGCCGACACTCTTATGGAGCTTCCCGATCTGCACGGTATGAAGTGGAAAGTTCTCGCGCGGGACAATTTTTTCTTCCAAGCCGCCACGCGCGCCAACGAAATGAACTTCGATCTCAGGATGCATTTTTTCGAGGGCCCGCGCGATCGCCACTCCAGGATAGATATGACCGCCGGTCCCGCCACCGGCAATAATCACGGTTCGTTTTTTCATCTCACCCGCCGTCTGCGTCCCGCCCCCGCGTCTCGGAAAAGCCGAGCCACCCGTTCACCCGAAGGCACGCGCTCTCGTTCATGACGTTCCACACTCAACAACACGCCAAAGAGAAGACAGCTGATCAAAAGGGAGCTGCCACCGTAACTCAAAAATGGCAACGTGAGTCCCTTGGTGGGCAGTAAACCCAGATTCACGCCGACATTGATGAACACCTGAAAGCCGAACGTCAAACTGAGTCCGAGCGCGATCGCCTTGGCGGGCACCTCATCCGTGCGCGCGGCGATCTGAAGACCGCGGAACACGCAATAGCCATACATCATCAGAGCGACGCAGATTCCGATGAAACCCATCTCCTCGCCTAACACCGCGAGAGTAAAGTCCGTGTGCGCTTCCGGCAGAAAGAAAAGCTTCCCTTGCCCTTGTCCAAGTCCCACGCCCGTCAGTCCTCCGCTTTGCACGCTCAACATGCTTTGAATCACCTGAAAACCTTTTCCCGCAGGATCGGCCCAGGGATCCAAGAACGCCATGATGCGAGCACGACGGTACGGTACGCTCATCACCAAAAAATAAAATAACGGCAGCCCGAGTGTCGCGCCGCCGGCGATGTAAAGCCAACGCAACCCAAATGCGAAGAGCAAGCAGAACAGCACAGCGACGCAAATAAAGAAGCTTCCGAAATCCCGCTGTGCCAATACAAGTACCAATGGAAGCCCGATCACCAGCGCGCGCACCGGCCATTCCGCAGCGCCGAAAATAGCTTCGCGCCGAGCCGCAAACCACGCGAATATCAATGGCAGCGAAATTTTCAGAAGTTCCGAAGGCTCGAAGACGACTCCACCGGGGAGCCGCAACCATCTGGATGCCCCGCCGGCTTTGAGGCCCAGGCCCGGAATGAAAGTCGCCGCGATCGCGGCACCGGCGACGAACCACAAAAGAAAACCGTAGCGCTCAATCCACTTCCAAGGCGTCAAGGCAACGGCGAATAAACAAGGTAGCGCGAGAGCAGCGAAAAACAATTGCCGCTTAAAAAAATAGAGGCCGTCGCCACGCGACTCCGTCGCGAAAATGAAACTGGAGCTGTAGACTTGCACGAGCCCAAGACCGATCAACCCCAGTACGGCGAACAAAAGTCCTTTATCGAGCCGCGACACGCCTAGCGTCCTTTGCGAAAGTTGAGATTCGAGCCGCTCCGCATTGAATTCATTCAGAGTCTCTATTCAGAGTCTCTATTCAGAGTCTCTATCCAGAGTTGCTATTCACAGTCTCTCATCACGGTCGCTTTTCACGATAACAGAGATGATAGACAGAAGCGCCTCGCCTTCGGTCGGGGTTTCGTCCCATACCTCCGCCCAGTTGGCTGAAGAGATGTTATGTTGCACGCGTTTCACTCCGAGACAAAGCAGGAACGCACCAGGAACGGACCAAATACGGGCCAGAGTCGACTCAGATAAGTTAATCGCGATGGCTTAAAATGCCGATAGGCACAATAGGTAAGCCAAGGCTGATTCGGGGGAATTCGGTGTTCATCGACAGATGGATACGCACACTCATTCGACTCTTCGTCGCGCTCGCTGTGATCGCGATCGTCGCCGCGTTTTTCATCTCCGAATCGCGTATGACTGTTTTGCAAGCCATCGTCGACCAGACCTGCAAATCCGAAAATCCTGCCAAGTGTATCATCATGGCAAAAAAACTCAGCCAGTTGAGGCAGACCGAACTCGCTGTATCGGCATGGACGTTTGCTTGCGAGCGCAAGGACGCGGAAAGCTGCTGGTCCGTCGGGCTTCATCACCGCGCAAACAACCGCTCCGATGAAGGCCATGTTTTTCTCATGCGCGCCTGCGAAATGAATCGACCTGACTACTGCCGTCAGCAGGCCACGATGTATTTCGAGGAGCAAAACGACAAACAAGCGCTTTACTCCTTGAGTTCCGCTTGCCACATGGACGACGAAGAGTCCTGCCA
>JAMPXM010000237.1 GCA_023701225.1 Pseudobdellovibrionaceae bacterium
AGATTGCGTCAATTGCTATCGCTGCGTGCAGGTTTGCCCGACCGGCATTGATATTCGGCGTGGCACGCAGTTGGAATGCATCGCCTGCACAGCTTGTATCGACGCATGCGATGATGTCATGACCAAGACGAAGCGACCGACGGGCTTGATTCGCTATACTTCGGAAACAGAACTCAAAGGGAAACCGTGGCGACGGATCCGCCCGCGCAGCATCGCCTCGACACTGCTGTTCGCAATCTCATTGACCGGCTTGATTTCGTTCGCGGTTTTACACCAACCACTCGGCGTGGCGATGCTGCGAGCCAAAGGCGCGCCCTATGATGTCATCCAGAGTGAGGGTCATGAAGACGTCATCGTGAACCGCTTTCAGATCGAACTCAGCAATCAAGAAGAGAGGATCCGCGAAATCGAAGTCTCCGCCGTGACGGATCCCGCGAATCTGCCAACGCCTGTGAAAGGCGCGACAGATCCAGCTCCGTCGGGCGTGACTTTTGTCATCGCGATCAATCCACTGCAACTCCAACCTGGTGAACTCCGTCGCGTCGATATGTTCGTGCGTGCCCCCAGATCCGTGTTCCATCAAGGCACCTCTCGATACACTGTGGAAATCCATGACCGGTCCAGCGGCCGGCGCATTCAAAAGGAGATGACGCTTGTCGGTCCTATCTTTTGACGCGCTCCCGACCGTTCTGCAAGCTTCCGTGATCGTCTCGACAATCACGGCCGGTCTCTTGGCGACACCTCATTGCCTGTCGATGTGCGGCCCGCTTGCGATCGCCGTCGGTACAAGCCGACGCCGCGCTTGGCTGCAGCAGATGGGGCGCGGTGTGGGCTACGTCACCCTCGGCACCATCGCAGGTGGCTTGGGACCGGATTGGCTGCAGCACGGCCCCAGCCGAACGTGGACTCTCGCGGCGCTGCTTGTCCTCGCTTTCATTGTCCTCAAAAGCGCTTGGAACCTCGCCCGCACCGGAGGTCTGCATGCGCCCAGATCTGCACACGCGAATGCGTCCGACTCTTCTCTCTTCCACTCTCTCCTTCGTCGGTGGAGTCACGGCAGCACACGCGTTTGGCGGGCGATTCTCGAGGCATCTCGGACGTCTCCGAATCTCGGTGCGTTCCTCGCTGGTCTTGCCAGCTTTCTCCTGCCCTGCGGGCAACTCTATATTTTTTCCACCGCGGCCCTCGCCACCGGCCGTGCCGAAGCGGGTGCCGGCATCTTGGCGCTATTTTGGCTCGGCACTCTTCCCTCGTTTATTTTAGGTCCCGCGCTGATCCGCCGTTGGCTCAGCCCCTGGTCAAAGCGCGCGCCGAAGGCCGCAGCCGCTCTGCTGCTGATCGCAGGTTTTTCGAGTTTGGCCTTATTCGCTCGTCACTTAGATCACTCGCTCGACCACGCCCCAAGAGACCCGTCTTCTCCACAATCTCATTCGCCTCGAACATCGGATTCACGACCGGAAACTCAGCCTCACTGTCATTGAGTGATGAGAGCGTTTCCTCATTTTGATCTCGTGCTCACTCCCACCTAATCCAAATCTGATTCGTTGCCAGCACCACCGCGCGAGAGGATAATAAGTCCAGGCGAAGGTCTGCAAGGACGCGGCTTCCGAGCAAAGCGAGGAGCGACCTTCGCGATGGACGGGCGTCATGAAAGGTCTTTTTAAAATTGCGCGCCACTCCTCGTCTGGTCAGGACGATTCGCGACTCATTCTCCATATCAATTTCGATAATGCCAGTGGATGGAACGAAGCTGAACTCACACAAGGGCTCGTTCAAGACGTCACCGATGAGTGGCCGGAATACACAAACCGAGATCTCAGCGAGGCGAACTTTTCGGGGCGCCAGATGCCAGCCGCCGTATTCAGCCATGCGCGCCTGAAGTCCGCGCGTTTCGTCGGAACGATGTTAGGATTGGCCGATTTCACCTCCGCCGATCTGTGTCGAGCGCGACTTGCAGGCGCCGACCTCAGTTATGCCCTATTGGAAAACACCGTGTTGGATTTCGCGGACTTGCATTCCGCTTTCCTGTGTGGCGCCGATCTCCGCAATGCATCTCTCTTGGCGGCGAATCTCATTGGCGCGGATCTGAGCGACGCGGATCTCACGGACGCTATGTTGATCGGCGCGGATCTCAGCATGGCTCAACTTGACCGAGCGCATTTAGGTGGGTGCCGATTTGATTCTTCGACACGATTGCCATTCTCGAAACGCACGGCTCTGAAAAGAGGAATGACGGATTGCTCAATCGTCAGGAAAGACAATGATGACAACCCCACCAACGAATAACCAGATGATTCACCCCGCCGACACCCGATCGAACGGCCCCATTGGACCGCTCAACCTTTCGCATATCGATTCCACGGAAGTTTTGGCCAACCTGGATCGGCGACTTCAAGACCTTCTTGGCCAAGCGCCTTCCGACTCGACCGCTACTTTAACCGTCGTTCATTCCCACAACACCTATCGCAGTCTTCTGACACTGCAATTCACACAGGGACGCGCTTGTGTCGGGATGACATCCCAGGATTTTTCGACGATGGTGGATCGCCTCTTCGAGGCGATGCGAGCCAAGCTCCGCGAGCGACGAAAATCCAGGACGCAAACGCCTGGAGAATGAAATTCAAACCGGTGCGCCATGTTCAAGCGCAGAATTCGAGTGAGCGGGCACGTGACCTGTCACGCGCGGCACATCCCAACCCGCCAGCTGCTAGCCATTGTCGAAAGCACTCTTAAAAAACTTCTGGACGGCAGCTCCCGGATCCATCTCACCGCGGACATCCTCATACTTCAACAGCGCCAGAGGTCCAGTCGGTTGCATCTGCCAGAACGCACGACTGGGAACCAAATGGGAACGTGTCAGGGCCTCGGGCGATGGCCACGTGTAGGAATAGAACGCAGCCTGGGGAAACTTCTCGTCACCGGCCCAAAAGCCGAAACTGACCACCTGATGCGAATAGGCCTCATGCGCCACTGGGTCAACGTCCTCGCTCGGCGCCTGGGGAGCCGGCTCTCCGCTGAAACGAGTCATCGCCAAGTCCAGACTGTGCCAAAACAAGTGAATCGGACTTGTTTTTCCTATGAATGAACTCGCGAAACGCTTCAGCGAGTGCTCAGCGAAACGAAACGCATGAAACACCTGCGTGACAATGGCGGGATCGCGATAGCGATTCTGGGTGTCGAGGTAAAATGGAACGTTCGGCTCAATTTTATAGGGAAACGGTTTGATCTCTGTTTCAACGCCCAACCTCTTGAGGTTTTTTAATAAATGCGAATAAAAATCCGCGACCGAGAGATTCTCCAAAGCGAACTCGAATTGAACGCCCCAGCTGTTGCGCCCGACGAGATTGTGATTGAGAAGATCGAATTGAATTTCAAAATGATCGGGAAAGCCCGAATCGTCTACCGGCATTGACGTCGTCGTCAGACCGACGGGTGTCAAGTAGAGCGGCACATGCCACCAGTGATTCCGCGGAGGTTCGCATGCCATGCGAATCTTCCCCACGATCTGCATGAACCGATGAAGCGCAGGCCGAGTCTCGTTCCACTTTTCAAAAGAGATTTCAGGCAACATTCGATTTTTTGCACCCATCTCACACCTCCCTGAAGGCATCGGCGCCCCATCTTGGCACCTCATGCATCTGTTTCGCGACCATGTGTTGACTTCGCCGCGCAAACTCGGCCACCTCTTCCAAAAGACCGCCTCTGTCGACCGGTTTGGTGAGATGATCATCAAAACCGAGCTCCAGACAACGTTCCCTCTCCCCGCGCATCGAATGTGCCGTCAGCGCAATGATCGGGCGCGCGTATCCTTGGTTCCTTAAACGCACGGTCGCACCGTATCCGTCCAACACAGGCATTTGCAGGTCCATCAGAATCAGGTCGTATTCCCTTTCTTCCACTTTACGAATCGCCTCCTCGCCGTTTTGCGCGACCTCGACGACGGCGCCGGCCATTTCCAAAAAACGACTGACGAGAACTTGATTGTCACGCGCATCCTCCGCAAGGAGGACGCGGATCCCCTGAAGATTCGGAACCCTCCGTTTCACGGGCTCCGCACGCGCGCCAAACGTCCCACCGTGAATCGCCACCATCTCGACGTCTCGTTCAAAAGTGCGATCCGCGATGGTGAACGCGAATGTCGAACCCACACCCGGAGCGCTTTCTGCTAAGTAGAGATTCCCGCCGAGAGCGCGCGCGAATTTCCGAGAGAGCACCAAACCCAGCCCGGTGCCGCCGTACTTTCGCGACATGGAGCTATCGGCTTGCGAAAAAGACTTAAAAAGACGCGGTTGCTGTTCGAGCGAAATTCCAATGCCATGATCTTTGACCAGAAACAGAAGTTGCATCGGGTCACCCAGACGCGGCCGACGTTGCATCTCCACAGTGACCTCCACGCGACCGCCCTCGGAAAACTTGATGGCGTTGCCGACTAGGTTGATGAGGATCTGCTGAATGCGCAGAGGATCGGTGGTGATGTCTTTCGGGACAAGACCCTTCGATGAGAAGGAAACCTCAATTCCCTTTTTCTGCGCGTAGATTTTCAACGCCTCATTGACGTCGTCGAAAATTCCGACGATCGGCACCTCATGCTTTTCAATTTCCAGTTTGTCCGCTTCGATTTTTGAGAGATCCAAGACTTTGTTGATCAAGCGCAGGAGCTGATCGCCGTTGCGGCTGACGGTTTTCAAGCTCTCCTCACGCTCAACTTCGCTGAGACTCGGATCGCGCGCGAGTTCCGCGAACCCCAGCATCGCGCCCAGAGGGGTACGAATTTCATGACTCATATGCGCGAGGAATTCGGTTTTCGTCGTCGCCGCCGCATCAGCGGCCTGGAGCGCGCGCCTGGCCTCCATCTCGAAGTCTTTCTGTTTTGTGATATCGCGAAAAATTCCGATCACCTCGGTCGGCCGGCCGCACTCATCCATCAACATTCGTCCCGTGGCTGCAACCGATCGTGTTCGGCGATCGTGGATGCCGATGATGCGAAACTCCAAGTCGTACTCGCCGCACCTCGCGCATTGCACCCGCGAAAGCGCTTCGTCGACGCGGTCCCGGTCCTCCTTATGGACACAATCCAAAAACATCCCGTAGGTCATCTCAATATCTTCTCGCACCCCGAAAAATCGTTTGGCGAGGGCGGAACAATGCAGATGCCTGTCTCCGGGCTTGAATTTCCACGTGCCGAGTTTCGCCAATTCCAAAATCAGTTGAGAGTGCTCAAGAGTCTCGCGCATGGCGATAAGCTACACGCCACCGTGGCCGGATTCTGTCGGCATTTGTGAATGTTTATGTAAATTCAATTCACATTTCCGAAAGGCGGATCATGTGCGACTTTGCGTCTCAGTCGGGAGCTTTCGGCACTCGGACGTGTTTTGATTTTGGCAAAGTGCCAAAAT
>JAMPXM010000238.1 GCA_023701225.1 Pseudobdellovibrionaceae bacterium
CTTGCCGGCTCCACGACAGCGCAGGCGCAAACCTTCAAAGTCTTGAAGATGAAAGGAAACAAAGCCGTCATTCAACTTCCTAAGGGCAGTACCTTGGAGAAAGGTGAGTCGTACTCCATCGGCACATCCACCGACGGTGAATCGTCCTCGACAAGCGCAGGCGGCAGCAGCGGTCCTCGTGAGCAAACGTTGAGCATGAGCAGTGCGCTCTTCACTGGTTCACGTAGCTCGAGCAACGGCACCAGCACCAGCATCACCGCTATCGACTTGACCGGACGCTACGGTTGGAACAAAGGCATTATGGAGTACGGCCCTTTAGCGGAATTCGAATACGCATCCGCGTCCAGCGTATCCACGCGCACGATCGAGGTGGGCGGATTCTTCGATTACAACCTCGTGGAAAACAAAGAAGGCGTCGACATGGTTTATGGCCTCGGTGCCACGGCCTCCATCGGCCAAAGCTCGACTGAAGGCCAACCCTCGACGTCGATCATGAATATCAACGGCGGCGGTCAGCTCAAATGGTTCCCCTTCGGACACGCGACAGCCATTCGTCTGGACGCCGGATTGAACTATGAGCGTCAAAGCGTGAGCGGACGCACCCTGACGACGACTGGCCTGCTGATCGCAGCAGGACTCCAAACGTACTTCTGACCAGAGCCTGATGGACGCCCCGACGTCGGTCGCACTCGACCTCTGATTCATTTGCTCCGGAGCCGAGCTTCGAGTGCGCGATTTCTTCAAGCCTCGCGCGACTTTCGCCGAAAAATGAACAGACATGGGCGCAAAGAAAACAGAGGCTGATTTTTTCTTCACCGACGAGGCGACGGGCGAGCGATTCGACCTGATCGATGGCTTTGTCGTGGGACGGACACAAGGCGAGTACCGGTTTCCCGACGACCTGAGAATCAGCGGTAAACATGCGAAATTTACGATCGATTCCGCGGGCGTGCACATTGAAGACCTCGGTTCCCGCAACGGCGTCTTGCTGAACGGAAAAAAAATCACGCCCGGGCAATCCGCGCGCGTCCTTCCCGGCGACATGATCGAAATCGGCAATCATACGTTTTGCATCGGCCGTTCGAACCACGTTCCCCTCTCGAGCCTGGCCAAAATTCGCGAAGAAACAAGCACAGAAGTCCTTTCTCGAACGAACGCGCCAGTTTTACCTCCCGAAACGCCTCCGGACAAAAAGTCAGCCAAGCCGCACGGTCCCGCTCCCGTGATGGATTTGAACGAACTCACGGCGACACCCGACAAACCAAAAAAGAAATCCAAGTCGAAGTCGCAAGACATCTCCGAAAACACTCCGGTCATGGACCTGCGCATCGAGCGCAAATCGTCCGGCCCCGCTCCCGCCCACGCGTTCGAATTCGAATCCGGGGCCAGCCCGCAGCCGAATCTGCCCGCACCGGTGTTCGCGACACTGGCCGCGATGGTCGCGCTTTTCGCGGCGATGACCGCGATGGGCGTGGATCCGATACGTCCGCTTCTGTCGGATGTCGTCACGTGGGGCGCCAATTACGGTCCCAAAACCACCCATGGTGAGTGGTGGCGCCTGTTCACATCCGCGTTCGTCCATGCCGGATTGGTGCAATTGGTCGCGAGCTGCTTTGCTTACTGGCAAATCGCGCTCGCGCTCCGCTCACATAGCGGAGTCACGGGCATCCTCAGCACTTTTTCCTGCTCACAACTCATCGGCGCGCTCACGTTCGTCTCCTTGCAGCCCGAGCAAGCGGGCTTCGGCGCAACACCGGGAATCATGGGCTTGATGGGGGCGTTGGCGATCGCCTACTTACGCGACCGAACGATCCTGGAGTCCAGAGCTAAATTGGTTTTATTGATGTCGGTCGCCGTGCTTCTCGCGTCCAACCTCGGCGCGAGTCTCAAAACGCTCGCGGATGCGCCCGCTTTGGCCTTGGCGTTCGCGACCGGTGGATTGATGCAATTGATCAGCGCGCCCGCTTCTGGCTGGAGCCAGCTCACGGGCCTGATGCGCTGGATTCGCCCTGCGGCCGCAGTTTCCATTGTCGTCACCGGTCTGTACTTCGGCGCTCGTCAAGTCGCTCCCGTGGCCGACCCGTCCATTCCGGTCCGCGCCGTTCTTGAAAAAATGCTGCCCTTGGCGGAACGTTATGACCAAGTCCACGCACGAGTCAAAGCGACACCTTCGGCGGGCATGGACATGATTCAGGCGATCCACAAGGACTTCCTGCCCAACCTTCGCAAGCTAAAGAATGAGCTCGATGCCGCACCGGCATTGCACGACGAGCGACAAGCCGCCATCGAGAGCCTCAAGTCCGCCTTCGCCGCCTGGGAGCGCGCTTGGACATTACAAGCACAAGGGCTGGCGAACAACGACCTCGCCCGATTGAAAGAGGCGATGGAATTCGAAGCCGCCGGCTTCAAGCACTTTGAGTCGGCGACGCGGGTCCTGGAAAAATGGAAACTCCGCCCCGCACGCTGACGCGTGCGACGCACTAGAACGACCGCTCCACCATCTGAATGGTTTTACGCACCAAATCTGCACTTCGCCAATCACTGACACGGACCAGAGGATTGTGCCAAGCCAGCGCCACGCAGACACGATCGCCACGCTGTGACTCCAGAAGATAGGCATGCGCGCTCACTCCGGGCTCAGATCCGCCCTTATAACCGGCATACCGCCACTTCGAACCCACGCCGACGGAAACACCGGGCGTCCGAGTCGACAGGATCTCACGAACTTCACGCGACCGACGGCGGTCCAGTTCATAAAGCGCCTTGCACAAGTCGTTGGTGGACGCGAACCATTCGACATCGTCCACGAGAACCGGCTGTGCACTGTAGCGCACGCTGCTTAAGGGGATACGCTTCGCTTGAGTCTCAAGCCACGTGCGCCGCTCCTCCGGTCGCAGGGAGAGATACCGACTCTGCTGCTCCGACCGCAGCGCATGTTTGATTTTGAAAAATTCGTTCGTCATGAGAAATGGACGGTTGTCTTCGACGAACGAATTTCCCATCAAAGACAACTCCGCCTCGACTTGCGCCCGCGAGAGGCGGTGGATGATGTGATCGGTTGCGGTGTTGTCGCTGAGCGCGATCATGTTCTTGGCGTACTCGAATAGCGTGACCCGCTTCCCGACCGGCCACGTCTGCATCACGCCGCTCGGGAGCGACCGGGATTCCTCACGAATTGGCAGAAGCTCAAACCAACGCGCCTTCAGCGAACGAATCGCTCGCTCCAACGCGCCCAGTACATACAACTTAAAAATACTCCCGATCGGATGGCGACGATCTCCTTCGATATGCGTGGTCGGGCGTCCAAATGGCGCGATCGTGACGCTCGCGTCGCCCGGCAGACGCTTGAGCTGGATCTGCAGATCGTAATAATCACGTACAATGACTTTCGGAAACTCCACTTCGCGAACGAAAAAACCCGAAATACGCCAGAGTTGGTCTTTTGCCAAAGTGACTTCAAAGCGCACCGTGTTTCCGCCACGTGTCTCTGCACGCACGATCAATTTGTCGCCGGGCGCGGAAACAGGCTCGACCACCGCCCGCTCACAAGGTCCGGTGTCCATGGCGATCGAGCGGAATAAATCGACCAAAAGAGGCTCAGGAACCTCACGACGAAACTCGTCGGTGAAATGTCGTTCGTAATCCAGATTCGGCCAGGGCTGAAGTTGACGGCAAAGATATTGAGCTGTTTGAAGTGGATCCGAGGTGTTGTCTTCGGCACGTGGCTGACTCCGCGTCTGTGCCGGCGCTAGAGACGACGAGAAAACAAACGCAGCGAAGGTGAGGCTCGGCAACAGTCCGAAGCGAAGTAAAAAAGCAAAAACTCGCGCCGCCGTGACCATGAGACACCCCCGATAAGACAGAACTGGCACCAAACAAAGGGAGTTGTAGAAAGAAGCGGCACGCGCGTCAATCCGCGATCGTACTCAAACCCGCCCAGGGAAATATGGGGAAGACCTCAGCGAATACGGATAAAGCCTTGTTTTTTCAGCTCTTCCAAGACTTGCGTGAGGGATTTGGAAAGATTGCGCCGAGAATTGATTTCCTCGATCGCAGGCACTTCTTTACGATCCAAGAGCAGCCCATGACATTCACGGCAATAATCGACGCGCACTTTTTCTTCGGGATGGTAAGGAATGTCGACCAATTTGACGCCATCACAGGTGACGCAGTTGAGCTTTGTCGGACGAGCGAAGCTCAAGGACTGCTTGAGAAACGGCATATCTTTCGGGGTATCGACCATCTCGGAGAGTTCGCCGGATTCAAACCAAATCGCCCCACAGGCACCACAAAATTCAACTTCGATGTTTTCCGAGGTATCAAACGACTTGAACTGCGCCGAGGCGCACTTTGGACATTTCATATATTCAGGCTAATGAGTCGAACTTCCAGCGGCAACGCAGATCGCGCGATCCAAGCCTGAAGTCTGGGTGTAGATCCAAAGCTCGCCACACCCCGACCTCATGAATTCCGCCGACTTAATAACGGCGCTGCAGCCGACGCAGCGGCATGCGAATCGCCGCCACTCGATCAATCATATCCTTGATGGCTTTCATCTGTGGGCCGCTTTGCACGGCGTAGTCTTCGCCCGTGTAGCCCCACCAATCCCAACAACCGTACGGGTTCCCTGGGCTCTTCCGCACCTGGGGATACAAGACCACGATATCATTGGCTTCCGCCCAACCGTTATAACCGGCGCGCGCGACAAAATCAGAACCAATGTAATCGGGATTCATCTGGCAGCCGTGAAGAGCGACATGCAAGCGGCAGGGCGCGCCTTTAGCGCAACGGTTGGGTACATACATGAAACCTTGCGAATAAAGGCTTGCCTGATCGGCGCCGAACTCGGCTTGGTCATACGCGATCAGGCTTTCGGGAACCATCTCAACAGGCGCCTTGAGATTGCCGTACATGGCCTTGAGGATCTCGCCGGCGGCATCAAAATCACAGCGGAGCAACCACGGCAGGCCGCCGAACCGACAGAGCGAGCCGACATCTTCGGTCGGAAATCCGTGCCCCGCACCGACGTCTTTACGAACCACGATTTGCGCAGGCGACACAAGCGCCGAATAAAACTCATGCAGCTTATCGGTCGCGATCGGATTGAGGATGCGATCCTCGGCGCCGGCGAACAAGTACACCCGGTCGTTGCGAAGATACGGCAGAGGATCAATGCGCCCCTCTTCGACTTGTCGACGAGCAAATTCCAAATAACGTTTGGGCTCTAAGCGCTGCGGAGTCCGCATGCAATCGGAAGTCGATTTGCTGGAGTCGCCTTCTGAACAGTAATAAACGCCGCCCGCGATCGAGCCGATGCCACTGATTGTTTTCGAGTACGCGACATGCAATTGAACCGCGAGGAACGCGCCCGAAGAGACGCCTGATGCGGTGATTGA
>JAMPXM010000239.1 GCA_023701225.1 Pseudobdellovibrionaceae bacterium
GAGACCACACCAGCCCCCTTGACGGTCAGCCGCACCAGTTCACCTTCCTTGACACGACTTTTTTCGTCTCGCACGGAGACCAATATCGCGCGCTCCTCATACATGCGCCGACGATGCACCGGCTTCGACTTCCAAAACGGCGGTGACTCATCACCTGCCTGGACGTTTGTCGGATTGAGGAGAAAGGCAAACAAAAGCGCGCCGACTGAAATTCCTCTCATATTCATGCAGTGAATCATGTCCCGTAACGGGACGCCAGCGCGGATTCCCGTCAGCGGGCTCGCCTGCCGCCTCCAGCAGTGTTAATCTGATGTTATGGATGCTGACCAAAGGCTGCAGACTCGGAATACCCGCGCGCTTCGAACACTCGGATACCTCTACAGCATCGGCGTCTTCATCACCGCCATGACTTTGGCAGCGCAGTATCATCTCGGCTTTCTGCAGATTCCGGAGCGCGCGCCAACGTCTTCGAATCCTGGCGCAACGGCGACCGCACTCGCGGCAGGCAAGTCCGACTCACCTTCGGATACGAAACCCGATGCACTGACTCCAGAAGTTGTGTCGGACGCCTCACCTCAAGACAAGAACGACCGAAATACAGGCCCCGCTCGTTCCGATCGCGAAGCCCCTCGCGCCAACCGCTTACGTCCCGTGAGCGGCTCGTAAGTGAGTGCTGAAACGCTCCGCCGCACGCCCCTTTCTTGACTGTCCGGAGCGAAGGCGGTTTAGTTGAAATGATGACACCTTCCACTTCCCCATCGATTTCCCCGTCGATCGCTCCTTGGAAAAAGAAACTTCCTATGTGGCTCACATGGAGCCGCATCGCGATCTGCCCCATCCTGGCAGCACTGCTCATGATCGGCACACCGGTGCCACGCATGATCGCCGCCGTGCTCTTCGTGCTCGCCAGCGTCACGGATTGGTTTGATGGCTCGCTCGCGCGTCGGTACGGAGCGGAATCCAACTTGGGGCGCTTCATGGATCCGATCGCGGACAAGCTGCTTGTCGCGACCGCACTCATCCTCTTGGTTCCTTCCGGCCATGCGCATCCATTAATGGTATTGCTGTTATTAGCACGTGATATTTTTATCGGAGGCATCCGCTCCGTCGCAGCCGCGGACGGTGTCGTGATCGCCGCCAAAGCCGCTGGAAAATGGAAAACTGGCATGCAGATGGTCGGTATCCCGGCGATTCTGATCGACGGTGATCTGGTGGGCGAGAGCGTTGGCGTATCTTTACTTCAGTTGGGGCAAACGCTTCTCTGGGTCAGCGTGTTCTTGAGTCTCATCTCCGGCATTCAGTATTTCCGCCTGTACCTCCAAGGTCGCTCTTCGCACTGACATACTTGCCGAGCCGTGTCGCAATCCACCCCAGAGTGGCGAATTCCATTGCAGTGGGCGGCTCGCTCTCGCTAGCCTTTGACCTGGATGGATTAAAGTCGCGAACGGACTCGCAACTGATGAGATGACCTCATGATGACAACGTGAAGTCATATGCCATGCAGGCCCACCGTCTGTGAGCGTCTTTGATCTCCTTCACGTGAAGGGGGGGATAATGAAACTCACGTGGCCCAAGTTCCTTTGTACTGTCCTGATGGCGGCCGTGCCGTTCGCTGCGCGCGCCGAAACAGCAACCCAGAAAAATTCCGCCGAACAAGAGCTGGCGACTCGCGTCCGCGCGGTCGATGTGCGCGGCCCAGCCGGTGTGCCGCTCAGCAAACCGGTCACCGCGGAATCCTGGCATCACGTCGCCAGCCGGCTCAGTTCGCTCGCGAACGCTCCGGAACCCGCGCAGGATTGTCCAGACGCGAAATACGTCCGCTTCGCCGGCAAATATATGATCAGCATGGATGGCAAAACCGGCCAGGCGTGCAAGCTCTACGATCTATCGTTCCCGACTTTGAAAGCATTCGGTCAACTCCTCGTGTTTTCCGGTCTACCGACGCAGAAATACACCGCGAAAGATTATCTGAATTGGATCAACGGCGAAGAGGCAGCGGTCGCGGCCAAGATGCAGGCGTTTTCTTCCGCTTCTCATGTCGCATCTAGTGTCGCATCTAGTGTCGCACTGACGTCGATCGGCTCCGACTCCGCGGATTGGATCAACGACATTGAGTTCCGAAGTGAGTTTCGTGATACGCCCGCTCTGGCTTACAAAATGCAAGCATCGCGCTTCGGCGCCCGTCAGTTGCCAAAATCATTTCGCGCCTCGGATCTGCAGATCGGCACTCGCTTTCAGTTTTCCGCGCCGGAGCGCGAAAACTTAAAGAAGGTCGTCGCTCTGCTTCGTACAACCGGGACTCCTGAAGCAACGGTGCAGACTTGGACCGAAGCGATCGACCAACCCGAAAGCTTTTTGTCGAAAATCCGTTTTGATTGGAACGATGCCAAAAAAATCTACGACATCGCACTGGAAACGGACTTCGTACCCCTCAGCGGCCCTGTCGCTCTGGTGGATTTCAAATCGCCGCACAAGCCGGCTGTCGAACGCTTGGTTCGATCGGTCGTCGGCTCAGCTCTGCGCAGCTTGGCTTTCCTGATCCCCCAACGCACGGTTCAAAATGTGGTCGTCGTTGCGATCGACGATTCGTTTGAGTTCCTCGAGATGATGTACGCCTATCAGTACAATCAGCTCGAAGACACGCTTCGCGCCTCCATGAGTGGCAAAATGAAGACCACCTTTCCCATGGGCGACATGCAAAGCATGCTGAATCTCATGTTCAGCGCGCAAAGCGACTTCATGAGTCAATACGTGATCACCGTGGCGCAAGGACAAAAATTCGACTGGAATGCGGTCGAAAAAATCGGCAAACGCGCTCGCTACGGTTTGGAAAAGACGCGCGACGTGACCATGAGCGAAATGAATTCTCGCCTGGCGCTCAAGAAAAAATGCGAGATGCAAATCACCAATGGTTATTTTGGCATTTGTTCGCGAGCAGGCAAGAAAGTCGCTCTGCATTCACTGGTTTCCAAAACATCCGTGCTGTTCTGGAACCTCGGCGCACCGAAGATTCACAACTACTCGGCGCCCGCCGAAGTACCACTGAAGCGCGGTATCGCGTACTTACTTTCCGTGGGTGCCCGCGTTATGAATCTCGGTATCGGCTACACGATCTCGCAAAACCTTTCCGGCGCGCTAAAGAGCTTCGCGTTCTCGGGCATGATGGATGAAGCGTTGTTGCGGAATCAACTGTGGATCGATAAACAAAACGGTCTCCCAATGGATGCCGAGACAACACGCCTCTTCGCCGTGCTCTACAAGCAGAATTTGAACCCGTTCTTGCCTCATAGCGAATCGACGGAAGAGAAGTACATTCAGATCAACAGCCAAACTCTGGAACCCAAATAAGGAGACAACCATGAAATCGCACTCGAATCTTCTCTCCCTCGGTTTCGTTCTCCTGTTCGTCCTTCTCACCACGCCACCTCTTCACGCGATCACCGACCGCGCGACGGTCGCGGTCGTCGATTCCGGCACGGACTTCGAGCATGAACTCCTCAGCGGACACGAACTGACCAACAAAAACGAAATTCCGGGCAATCGCATTGATGACGATCGCAACAGCAAAGTCGATGATCTCGTCGGCTGGAACTTCGTCGACCGCTACAACCGCGTGTTTTACCGCGAGCATCTCGACTCCTACAGCCCGGTCGCCTATCGCCTCCTGGAGATCATCGGCAACAAACAGGCGGGCAAAGAAAAATCAGGGGACCAAGCGTATTGGGACAAACACATCGCCCAGCTGGGCGAAGAGCAGAGAACCTTGCTCATCAACCATCTCAATTCGTTCGGTCAATATCTGCACGGCACCCACGTCGCCGGGATCGTGGCGCAACAGTCTGGCACGTTGAACATTCTCTCCGCACGAGTGTTCGCGGATGAACCTCCACCTGAGTACTCGGCTCCGGCGGACTTCACTCTGCGCGCCAAGAAAGACAAGAAGGACAAAGACAAAAAAGGCGGCGGCTGGACAAATTTGGTCTACCGTCTTTTGGCCGCGCTCAACTCCGGCGTCTTCGATCAAGTTGCCGTGTATCTCAACGAGCGCGAAATCGACGTCGCCAACTACAGCCTCGGCGTTCCGCTGCAGGCGATTGCGCGTGCATTGCTGGCGGCCAAAGGAATCAAAGACCCTACACCGCAGCAGCTGAGCGAGGAAACCAAGCGCGCGTACGCGAAATACGAGTCCTACGGTAAAAAATGGATGGCGAAGTCTCCGAACACGCTGTTCGTGATCGCCGCCGGCAATGACGGCTCCAATAACGATTTGCTTCCGACATTCCCCGCCAATATCGATGCCGCGAATTCCATCACCGTTGCGGCAACCCGGGACAACATGGAACTCGCCGATTTCTCCTGCTATGGCGCCACGACCGTTCACGTCGCAGCTCCAGGAGTCGCGATCGAAGCCTCGGTTCCGAGCAAGGACAATCGCACGGTTCTGCCGATGTCCGGAACCTCCATGGCGGCTCCAATTGTCAGCGGCGTAGCTGGCCGGATGAAAGAACTCAATCCGAGGCTCACGCCCGCAGACATGAAGTCGATTTTGATGGGCACCGTGGATAAGAAAGCTTGGCTCAGATCGAAAGTCATTTCCGAAGGCGTCGTCAATGCCGAGCGCGCGTACTACGCCGCTCGCTCCGCAGCTTCGATGACCGTCGCCGCCGCGATCGCCCAAGCGCGCGCGAACGTACCGGATGCTCAGCCTCTGCTCAAAGTCATGCGGACGATGAGCCATCCGGCTCGTCACGACAACGGCTTGAGCGAAGCCGCTCGACACTTGGTGTTCTAATACGCCGGCCTGATCCACCAGCTGGATCAATGATTCGGCTCCAGCGAAGGCGGCGACAGAAAATACCTTCGCTGGAGCCACACTTGTTGATTCGCCACACTCACTTTGCACCAAAGATCCGACTGCATGTCATCGTTTGAGTCGCCTCAAACTTCGTCGGTGAGGCCTGCGCCATTGGAACAGCACTTCTCGGCTCTGGAAGTCTTCGCCCGATTTTCTGGTGAAGCCAATTCAGCCCAAGTGCCGGAAGTTTGGACAAATACAGTCTTTTGATCTGTTGAGCCAGAATCGCCTTGAACTGAGTTTGCGATACATAGTTCTCCTGCGCCAGGAGGATCATCCCTTTGATAATGCCAAAGGTGATCTTCCAGTCAAAACTCAGTTCCGACTCGTAAAAGGCGTCCAAGACATTCAAGAGAACTTTGTCCTTAGGACCTTTGAACACCTGATTCAGGCGACTTTCCAATTCAGCTCGCGCTTTCTGATTGATCTCACCGGGCGTCGCCAACATGAGTCCATAATGAAGTGTCGCCTTTGCATCTTCGGCGTTGGCGGACTCGAGGAGCTTTGCAATTCCCAAGCGGATGTCCCATTTGA
>JAMPXM010000240.1 GCA_023701225.1 Pseudobdellovibrionaceae bacterium
CACATCTGCATGTTCGACCAACGCTTGGCCTGCGACAGGTCCTCGCCCGAAGACCATATTGACAACGCCAGGAGGTAGCCCCGCCTCGCTGAGAATCTTTCCGAGCATCCACGCCGTGAGCGACGTCAACTCAGACGGTTTACAGACGACCGTGTTGCCAGCGGCAATCGCCGGTGCGATCTTCCATGTCAAAAGATAGAGCGGCAAATTCCACGGAGAGATCAAACCGGCAACGCCGACTGGGCGGCGTGATGTGAAGTTGAGTGTGCCGTCATCGGAATGAAATGCGTCATCGCCCTGATGCAAGATCGCGCCCGCGAAAAAGCGAAAGTTCGCTGACGCCCTCGGTAAGTCCATCGTCGTCGCCAGCCACACCGGTTTACCTTGATCGCGCGACTCAGCCGCAGCAAGCTCATCACGCTCGCGATCGATGAGATCCGCGATACGCGATAAAATTTGCGCCCGCTCAGGTGCCGAGGTCGCAGCCCAAGCCGGAAATGCGCGACGCGCGGCTTGGACAGCACGATCCACGTCCGCCGCATTCGAATCCGGCACCAGATGGTCCACGACTCCTATGGTGGGATTGAAGCTCTCGAGATAGGTTCCGCTCAAGGGTTCAACGCACTCTCCATGGATCCAATTGCCGAGTTTACGCGCCATGCGATCCCTCCCCATTGCCCAAAAGCGATGGGGCCACATTCTCCTTGGACCTGGGCGTTTCGCCATCGTGGACGTATTTTTGAAAGTCGAAATCCCAGCGATCCTCATCCGGGTCCCACGGGTCGAATGGCACGATCGCCTGCATTTTCGGCCGCAGTTCTTCTGGGATCACGCTTTCGTTGATAAAGGCTTTTTGCCGGTCCAAACGGTACGGATTGCGCAGATCAAACCCGAGCACGCCGAGCACATAGCGAGCGACGACCCAAGTGGCCGTCGTATCCCAACCATGCGCGACCTTGATCACCACGCCCAACCCTTGCGGATAATCGGGATGTTCAATCGCAAGCCCCAAAAGACCGTCAGCGCCTTCTTTGGCGAGCACTTTGCCACCACAGGATTTTAAGATCGTCGAATCCAAGCGATTGAAACCACCCACAAGATCTGGATGCCTCACCATGCACTCCCAAATCCAGTCTTCGTTTTTCTGGACGACCAGGGAGGCGTAGAGTTTCGCAAGCTCCGTCACTGTCATTGAGATCGTCGGTAATCCACAGCCGTCTTTGGCCGTGACCAACGGTTCCCATGTCTCCCCTAGGACTCGCCGGACGGTCTCGAGATAAGCGGTGTGATAGGGATGATGCGGCCACGTGTAGCCAACGCGCGACCAACCGCGAAGCTGACAGCCGCGCAGAATCGCCGCGTGTTTGCCCGCGCACGGATGATACCACCGGCGCGCACGACGCATTTGCCGACCGAACTGAATAAGCGGAAGCGAAAACGGCGTTTGCATCAAACCCATTTCGCTGGGTTTCAAAATGGCCTGAATTGCTTCGATATGATCGGGCTCCGCGTTGTGGCTTGCGACGGAAACGGCCTTACTCTCCCAACTTAAAACCGAATCGAGATCGCGGGCGAAGACCTTCATCTGTAGCGGCTTCATCATCGAGCGACCGTAGACCAAGACATTGCCACCGTAGGAATACACGACTCGATTTCCCGAGACCCACGACACCGCTCCATGAATCGTGACTTCACTCACGCCATGGCGGCGATAATCGACGAGTGGCACCCAAGTTTCTTTCGGATCATGCGACCGGATCTCAGACATGTTTCACGTCTCCACTCGTGGGGCGACATCTTCCATGAACCAACGCATCGACTGCTTCACGAAGGCATTGTCGTGATTATTGAAATCAAACCACAGCATCAAACGGTCCTGCGGATGAAAGCGCGTTTTGATTTGCTCCACGATGTCCGTTGGCGACCCCACCAAGGCGTTGTCGACGGCGTTTTCGATTTTGACCGGGTCGAGCGTTCCTTCGATCGCCTTCCAATATGTGGAAAGCGCGGAATGCGCGCGCGCCTGAGCTTTTGCTCGCTGCGCTTCGGGCGTGTGACCTTTGGTGTTGTCGATAAAAACCAATACCGTTCGCGGCATCTGATGGCGCGTCCAAGGACCGCCCGCCACATGATAAACGCCCTTCATGCGATGATGCGTTTCTTCGATCACGGCTCCGGGAGTGATCGAAAGATTGAACACGCCGACCGGCAGGAACTTGTTGGCGACCGCCTGAGACGCGGCATCGTGAGCTCCGATCGTCAAACGCAGAAGGTGCATCGGCGCATCAAAAGGAATCACGCCGACGTCGTCAAAGACCCAATACGGTGGGATCTCAATACCCGCCGACTGATGTGCCGACTTGCTCACCAACTCACTTGCCGATCCACTTGCCGACTCCTGAACACGCGCGTGGGCATGCACGACGCGCATCCAGTCTTCGTCGCTACGAAAATGGGCGCGCGTCAGGACTTTCGGAGTCACGGCGCGCGAATTGAAGACTTCGCCTTTTAAGAAGCGCAAAAAAATCTCGGTAGCTTCCAAAAAGATCAATCCGCGTAGAGCGGGCCAAGCCAAGGCTTCGATCTCATTGCGTGGGCGAATTCCGTAGGGAATGTTGCTAAATGGAAAACGTCCGCTGGCAAAACCCAGTTCCAGCAAACGCTCCTCACCGCGGTCGAGACCATGCAGCGAGAGGAATGTGCGCACGGCTTCGGCGTGCGCGATGGGTCCACCATTACAGAGAATATTGCGGATCGCAGACCCGACGTGAATACGTCGGGTCTGAGCGAAAATGCGATGACCGAGCTGGAGGATATCCGTATTCAATCCGATTTCGCCCTTGAAATGCGGGATGACCGCTCCCGGATTGCGCTTCTGCACCTGGCAACTCAGATGCGTCTCGGCGACCCAAGCGCAACCGAAACCGAGATCATCGGCCAAGCGCACCTGATCGAAAAAATTTTCGAACATCACGCGCTCGGTCGGTACGTGACCGTCGACCTCGGTTTGGCAAATCGAAAAAAAGACATCGAATTTCACAGCGCTCCCGTCCGTCCACCATCGACCGCGAGGCTCTGGCCGGTGAGGAACGAGGCCCCAGGCGAGGCAAAAAACGCGATCGCGGCGGCGATTTCTTCCGGCCGACCGAACCGCCCCATCGGAACAGATCGCCGCCACTCCTCCGCGACGGTCTCCCGGCTCTTACCCGTCTTTTGCGCCGTCGCCTCCAGAAGGGATTCCAAGCGAGGTGTCATCGTATAGCCCGGCAAAACGTTGTTCACGCAAATTCCGAAGGGCGCGACTTCCAAGGACAGCGTTTTCGCCCAAGCCGCAACGGCACTGCGTGCGACATTCGATACGCCCAGATTGGGAATCGGAATTCGCACACTCGTGGAAAGCACGTTGATAATACGACCGTAGCCACGCGCTTTCATGCCTGGAAGACACAAACGCGCCATATGCGAACCCGCCAGCAAATGATTGTTCATCGCCTCGAGAAACTGCTCATCACTGGCGTCAAGAATCGGACCGCCCTTGGGCCCGCCGGTATTGCAAATCAGGATCTCAATCGCGCCACGGTCGTCGATCCAATTTGTCACTTGCGCGTCCAGCTGTCGGCGATCACCGATGTCGACCGCCAAGATGCCATGGCGCGCCTCTCCGCCGGGGTTCGGAAGCTTGGCCACCAAGGCCTGAAGTTTTGCTTCCGAACGTGCCATCGCGATCACGGAGGCACCCATTACTGCCAATTCCCACGCGACGGCTTCGCCGATCCCTTGCGAAGCTCCACCGACGAGTGCCGTGCGCCCCCGCAACGCCAGTCCATGTGGGCCACGCGCCTCCGCCTGGCATGCCAAATCCGAATCACTTCCGTTCATAAATCCATCATCCCCTCAGACAAAATCCAGCGGACAATATCCAGCGGAAACTCTAGCGAAGTCTCGTGACTCCGTCCACCCGAGGACAGGCCTTGCACCACTCCTCCATGCGCCGCATCACTCTCGCTATTTCGCACGATCGCACGACTTTTTCCGCAAAAGAGGCACATGCGTCTTCTGGGGACGCGCAACACACTCTGCGCCCTTGCGAGCTTTGCTTTGCCGTTGCTTTGATTTATCGGCTACTGTGAATGAGTTTCCGACGTTCGTCTGTCAGTTGGTCTGCAAGGAGGTAGCTATGCACCCGTGGCACGATGTGGATCCCGGCGAGGACACGCCTGAATTGGTGTGGTCGGTGATCGAAGTTCCGAAGGCGAGTAAAAACAAATACGAACTCGACAAGAAAAGCGGATTTTTGAAATGCGACCGCGTTTTGTTCTCGTCGGTGCATTACCCGGCCAACTACGGCTTCATCCCGCGCACGTATTGTGACGACCACGATCCGCTGGACATACTCGTCCTCGGCCAACAGCCGGTCGTGCCGCTGACGCTCATGTACGCCAAGCCCATTGGCGTGATGAAGATGCTGGATCAAGGCGAAGCGGACGATAAAATCATCGCGGTCCACGCCAACGATCCGGAGTATGCTCACTACAACTCGATCACCGAACTCCCGCCTCACCGCCTGATGGAAGTGCAGCGGTTTTTCGAAGATTACAAAGCGCTGGAACGCAAGTCCGTGGTCGTCGAGAGATTTCTCGGCCCCAAAGAAGCTTATCAGGTGATCGAAGAAGCCCTCGCGCTCTACAAAACCAATGAAGCGACGCTGCGCGCGCAAGTGACCACCGGAGTTTTTCGATGACTGAACCGAGCCAGCCGGCTGCGACGGGACCAAAGCCGAAGAAGCATCTCTCGATGGAAGTCACGAAAATCGTGGATCACACGCCGCAGATCCGCGAACTCTTCATCGAAACTCGCGACCCGCTGACTTTCAAATTCCGCGCGGGCCAATTCGTGATGCTGCATGTGCCAACGGACGGTCCGAAGCCCGCACTGCGCGCGTATTCGATCGCCTCCGATGACCGCAATGAACGCGGTTTTCGGTTGATATTCAAAGCCGTGGAAACCGGCGTGGCCACGAACTTTGTCTGGAAGCTCAAGGGCGGCGAGCTTCTCGACTTCACCGGTCCCTTCGGCCGTTTGTTTTTTCACGAACCTCCGACCGAGCAGGTTGTTTTTTCCAACACCGGTTCCGGCGTCTCACAACACATCTGCTACCTAGAATCTATGGCCGACAAGTATCCAAACTTGAAATACCGGATGCTTTTCGGTGTTCGCTACGAACACGACATCTATTACCGTGATGAGCTTGCAAAACTCGCGCGCAAGTTCAGCGACTTCCGATACGAATTCGTTCTCTCTCGCCCGAGTGAGTCCTGGACCGGCAAACGCGGCTACCTGCAAGACCATTTGCACGACTTCGACATTCAAAATATTCCGACCACG
>JAMPXM010000014.1 GCA_023701225.1 Pseudobdellovibrionaceae bacterium
AATGACGCAGGTACTCTACCAAAATACGCGGCGCACCCTTTGGAGATGCGGCGCTTCTTCTTGTGGAATCGCGAAATCGGCACGGAAGCGGCACACGCTTCCGCGCTTGAAGAACGGCAGGTCAGATTTCGGATCAGTTCGCGATCGACTGATTCTCGCTGCGCACGGCGCTCCAAAACCAATTCAACATGGGGTCGAGTTCGATCGAGTCGATCACCTCGATCTCTTCCAGATCCCAACGCTCACGCGAGACCAATCCATTCGGGCCGATGTTCACGAAACCGCGCACTCCGCGCATATCGACCAATTCCTTCAGAAGTTTCATCACATCCATTTGGCCGGTAAGGATCGTTTCAGGAGCTTGCGTTTCCGAGTTCAAAGCGATCGCTTCGTATTCCGCGAGGCTCACTCCCGCGAGCAACGGGGCCGCCGTCAAGGGCGTGACCAAGGACAGACGCTCGGGCGCGACGACCGCCGCGCGGAGTGTTTCTACCGCCGCACTGTGAAGAACCATGTCCGAAAACGATTGGCGGCCCGTCACCGTCGCCAATGCGCTGTCGCCGTTGGCTGGACCCACCAAGATTTCCAAACGACGCGTCGGGGATTTTTTAAGGCGATCAAAAAGGCCCACTTGTACGACCGCTGCGGCCAGGCTTTTGAGTTGTAAATTGCGGAAGAATGTCTCGTCATCCGAGCCGAGCAAGGTGAATAGATCCATCCGCGGCAGTTCCTGCGCATCCAAGAGAGCTTGTGCTTCACGGACACGTTGCGAAACTTCTGGAATCCGTAAAACCTGCGAGCGAACACAAACTTGATCCAGGCCATTGCGACCGGCGAAGACGTACGCGAACTGACTCATGTAAACCACCCCAAGACATAGCCCCAATAACGGATTGAACGAAGTTCCCGACCGCTGCCGGAGAACGTCATCTCGAACGTTGCACAGCAATCAGCGTGCCCAACAACAGATTCGCCCTGAGGCGGCGAGCGCGAATTTAAGCGCATCTCACATGACTTAGCTGTTCACGGCTCAGTCGAACATGAAAGAACTTCGCGACGACCACAAAAGAATGAAAAGACGCTTGGCCGAACACGACTGCCAAACCCGAGGGTTGAACGCGACGATGAAACACGGCAAGGAAACACGACCTGGCCATGGGTCGAGTCTTCCGGACTAGACCGATTAAGAGTGCCGTCCCAACCCTTCGTTCTGATAGGATGAAATCCATTCACGGACTGGGATAAAGGACTGAAATAGAAGATGGCGCGTCAACCGCTCGGGTCGGCCTATATATACGCACTGCTAGCTCTGACCGGCTACATCGTGGCCGATCTCACGATCTTGAGCTACCGCGATCAGTTGATTCCGGAAAAAGCGCCACCACCGCGGGTTTCCCGGCAAACATTCTCCTATGTTCAACCGCGCGACTTCTACAACACCATCACCAGTAAGAATATGTTCAATCTGGATGGCAAAATCCCGCCGGCCCTTGGCGGTGACGGCCGCAGCGCCGAACCCATGACCGATGATTCTCCGCCAGTTCCCACGTCTATTAGCGGTTTGCAGTTGATCGGGACACTGGTGCATAGCAATCCGGACAAATCCGTCGCTAGCGTGAAAACGCCTTCCGGCGGAGAAGCCGTCGCCGCTTTCCGGCGCGGCGACAATATGCCTGGCGCAGGCGAGGTCCTCGGCATCGAGCGAGGCCGCGTGATTTTCCGCAACTCCATGAATCGCCGCAAAGAATTCTTCGAACTGCCGCAAGACGGCCGCATCAACCTCGGGCTGGCAGCACCGACCACGAAAGCCGCATCGCGAGTCGATGGTGAGGTTCAGGTGATCAGCGAGACCGAGCGCACGATCAAGCGCGACGATGTCACGCGCCTGACCTCAAACCTGCCCGATCTTCTACAACAAGCCCGCGCCGTCAAAGACGGCGACTGTTTCCGCGTCTTGGACATGATGCCCGGTAGCATTTACGAGCGTTTGGGCATCAAACGCGGCGACTGCATCCGCTCGGTCAACGGCGAGCCGGTCGATTCCCCACAAAAAGCGATGGAGCTTTACAACACACTGAAGAATTCGAACAGCATTTCGCTCGGAGTGGAGCGAAATGGGCGTCCGGAAACTTTAAACTTCTCGATTCAGTGACGAGTCGAGACGTCGGTGTTTGGATCGGTGTTTGGATCGGTGTTTGGATCGGTGTTTGGGTCGGTGTTTGGGTCGGTGTTTGGGTCGGTGTTTGGGTCGGTGTTTGGGTCGGTTGGATTGTCGGCTTGATTACAGTCGAGCTCTCCTGCTCATGGAAGGTGGGACTATGAAACGGTGGTTGTCACTTCTTTTGGCTGCAAGCCTGGTCGCGGATCAGACGCTGACCCCCCAGCGCGCGTGGGCGCAGGAAGAGGATCTCGACAAACTCTTCGAAGAGGACGCTTCGATGGACGATCCCACGCCCCCATTCGGTGAGCCCCCGCCCCTCGGCGGGCCGCAGGATTTTGACAATCCCCCTCCGGGCGCCGGCTTCCCTCCCTCGGATATCGCGCCGCCAGCGCAGCCCCCCAGTGCCTCGGCACCATCGGGTGGTGGTGGCTTTTCCGGCGGCCGCGCCGGAACCGCCAAAGTCTCCGCCCCCAAGGGCGACGTGAAGGAGCGTTTCTCCAAAGCCGAGATCGAAGATATCACCAATGCGAATTTTCCGGAGACGATCGAAAGCTTCGACTTCCCCAACGCCGACATCAAAGACGTGATCAAAGCGATCTCGGAACTCACCGGCAAGAACTTCATTATCGACAACACGATCAGCGGGCGCGTGACGATCATGGCGCCGTCCAAAATCACGGTCGCGGAAGCCTACAAGGCGTTCTTGTCGGCGCTCGCGGGCTTGGGGTTCACGATCGTGCCGTCCGGAAAATTTTTAAAAATTAAAAACGCGCGCGCAGCACAACGCGACAGCATCGAAACCTACTCGGGCAACTATTTCCCGAACGCCGACGTGCTCATCACTCGCATCGTACAGCTCAAAAACACCTCGGCCGAAGAGGTCAACAAACGCCTACGCATCCTGCCATCGAAAGACGGCGAGATGACGCCCTATGAGCCAACCAACTCTCTGATCATCACGGACTACGGCTCCAACGTCGATCGCATGATGAAGATCATCCACGAAATCGACAAACCGGGTTTCGAAGAAACCTTGGAAGTGATTCCGATCCGATACGCCAAAGCACGCGACTTGGCTGACATGCTCAATCAGATCATCAATAAAGAGCCGGGCGGCGCATCCGCCGGTGGTTTTCGTGCCGGAGTCCCCCGCTTCCGCTCGCGCGGCAGTTCCACCAGCGGCGCACCTGAGGAACTCTCGCTGGTCGCGCCCGACGAGCGCACCAACGCGATCATCGTGCTCGGCACCAAGGCCGGTATCGATAAAGTGAAGAGTGTGGTCAAAAAGCTCGATTACCGCTTGGATCCGAGCGAAGCCGGCGGCGTATTCGTCTATTACGTCAAGCACGGCGAAGCGGAAAAGATCGCCTCTGTTCTCCAAGGCGTCAGCCAAGGCTCGGGCGCGACCAGCACGGGGGGCGCCACCGGCGGAGCTTCTCCGGCCGGAGTGGCTTCCGCGACACGCCCGTTCACTCCTCCAGGAGAGAAACATGCGATCTTCGGCGGCGACGTCAAAATCACCGCCGACAAAGTCACCAATTCGCTGGTCATCCTCGCCAGCAAACAGGACTACGACACGGTCCGCACGCTCTTGAACAAAATTGATATCCCGCGCGATCAGGTCTATGTCGAAGCCATCATCATGGAGATGAGCACTCAGAAGCTGCGTGACTGGAATCCGGCCGTCTACAAGTTCGAAAAAGGCACGGATGGATACGCCTCCGGTCGCGCGGGTTACTCGCGCGCGGGAACGCTGGAGAAAATCTTCAACCCGGCCACCGATGCCGGCGCGATCTTGAGTTTCGGCAGCAGCGACACGATGAAGATCAAATTAGGCACGTCCGAGTTCACGGTCCCCGGACTTGCCGGTTTCCTTAATTTCCTGCAAACCAACACCGAGACCAATATTCTGTCGACTCCTCAGATCCTCGCGCTGGATAACGAAGAGGCCTCGATCGAAGCCGGTGACTCCATTCCGATCGCCGAGGCAACAACCACGCAAACCGGCGGCACGACGGCCGGAACACGCTTTGAGAAAGCACCCATCAAACTGGAACTCACGCCATTCATCAGTCCGGACTCGGAAGCCGTGCGTATGAAGATCGTGCAGACCGTGAAGCAGCAAAACGGCGTGGTGACCAGCGGCGGACAGTCGCTCCCTCAGTTCGTTGAGCGCGGGCTCAAGTCCAACATCGTCGTCAACAGCGGCGACACGGCGGTCCTCGGGGGCTTGGTGCGTGACTCTGAAGTCATTTCAGAGTCCAAAGTCCCGATCCTCGGTGACATTCCGGTCCTCGGCTGGCTTTTCAAATCCAGCCAGAAACGCCGCGAAAAAGCGAATTTGTTGATCTTCTTGACGCCAAAGATCATTCGCAACCAAGAACAGAGTCAGGAGCAGTTGACCAAGAAAGCAAATGACCGCATCGAATGGCTCAAGGAGAACTTCGACGGCCGCGATCCGTATGGCGGCAAAATTGAAAAACTCCCGCGCGCGGCGGCTCCCGACGCCGAGAGCGGAACCAGCAAGAGAAGAAGGAACTAAACCTCCAGCATGGCGACCATTCAGCTCGAAAATGTTTTGATGAAAAACACCAGTCTCTCCGAGGAGCAAATCCAATCGCTCCTCGAAATGAGCCTGGATCGCGGCGGAACCGTGCGCGACGCTCTTGAAAAAAAAGAAAGCGCCGGCGCCGATGACGTGCTCGCCGAACTGTGCGCGGTGATGGGGCTCGGCTTCATCCGCGACATTCCCGTCAACGAGATCACGGCCGATCTGGTCGCCAATATTCCGATCAACTTCGCCAAGAAACACGAAGTCCTTCCTTACAAAGACGACGGCAACCAGGTCACGATCCTGACGACCAATCCGCTCAACGTCAAAATCCTGGATGACCTGCGCGTGCTGTTTAAAAAACGCACGACGCCACTGTTGACTTCGAAAATACGTCTGATGGACGCGATCAACAAAGTTTACGAAAAGAGCACGGCCGCTCTCCAAGGCCTAGATGAAATCGAAGAAGAGGATTACGACCTCGACGAACCGATCATCGACCTGCTCGAGTCCGGCGAAGACGACGCTCCGGTGATCAAGCTGGTCAATACTTTGCTTTTCAGGGCGGTCAAAGAAAAGGCCTCGGATATTCACGTTGAGCCCTATGAAAAAGACATGGTCGTGCGCTATCGCATCGATGGCGTTCTCTTCGATGTCTTTAAGCCGCCGAAGAAGCTGCAGAACGCCATCACTTCGCGCATCAAAGTCATGGGCAATCTCAACATCGCCGAAAAACGCTTGCCGCAAGACGGTCGCATCCCGCTCAAGATCGGCGGCAAGGACATCGACGTGCGTTTGTCATCGGTGCCCACCGCCTTCGGCGAACGCCTGGTCATGCGCCTTCAAGACCGCAGCAATGTCGTCTTGCATCTCGAGCAGCTCGGTTTTTCGGAAGAAAGCCTCAAAGTTCTCTACGATGACTTGCTCAAACGTACGTACGGAATTCTTCTCGTGACCGGCCCGACAGGTTCCGGTAAGTCGACGACACTCTACGCATGCCTGTCCCGACTGAACAATGCCGACGTGAATATCCTCACCGTCGAAGATCCGGTCGAGCAACGGCTACACGGAGTAGGACAGGTGCAGGTGAATTCGAAGATCGGCCTCACCTTCGCGGCCGGCCTTCGCTCGTTCCTGCGTCAAGACCCCGACATCATCATGGTCGGCGAGATTCGTGATTTAGAAACCGCAGAACTCGCCATCAACGCCTCGCTCACTGGCCACTTGGTCTTAAGCACCTTGCACACCAACGACTCCGCCGGCGCGTTCCCAAGGATGATCGATATCGGTTGTGAACCGTTTCTGATCGCGACCTCGATTCTTGGTGTGATCGCACAGCGCCTCGTGCGCGTGCTGTGCCCGCACTGCAAAGCGCCGCACAAACCTTCGGATTTCGAACTTTCCAGTCTGGGCCTCACGCGCGAGCAGGCGCAAGCGGGCCGGATCTTCCGAGCCATGGGATGCACGCATTGCAATGGCAAGGGTTACATCGGCCGAACGATCATTATGGAATTGCTGATGGTCTCCGAACCCATGCGCAGTTTGATCATGCAGCGCAAAGACGGCGGTACGCTGAAAAAGCAAGCCGTCACGGAAGGCATGAAAACCTTCCGCGACCACGGCATCCAAAAAGTACTCCAGGGCATCACGACGATCGAGGAAGTCCTGTCGAACACGCAAATCGATTTGTAAACCGACATAACTCGCTCTTGGTCTAGTATCGCTGGATTCATGGCCTCCTTTACACTGAGGTCATGACACTGTTCCGAATCTCATTCGTATTGAGCCTGACGTTCCATGTCCTGCTTGGCGCGCCCGCCGAGGCCGCCTCCAATATTTCGGACGGTGCTTCAGGCAAAGCCTCGGACAAATCCAATCTGCATATCGTCGCCTGCCAGCCAGGACAAGGTTACCAGCAGCGCGCGGTCAACGGCTGCTCGCGCAAAACCATTTGCGTGGAGGCGATGGTGCCATGCAAGTTCGTGAACGCCGAACTGTTCCACACGAAGCTCCAGGGAAACGCCGCCCGTCTCGACGACACATCCAGCGAACTTTGGGCGCAAGGCCTGTTGAAATCCGTGATGTGCGCACCGCAAAACGGCCAATGCCCGACTGATCGTGATGCCTGTGTGCGACAGTCGCTGCAAGACATCGGCTGTACTCTTGCCTCCATCAAAGAGAGTTCTGGGCGCAGACCCGCCGCCAACGAGCTTGCCGAGGCCATCGTCATGACCGGCATCGTCAAAGCTCATGATGACGTCTCGGTGACGGTGCTCACGCAAGGTCGAACGGTGACGATTCCGAAAGCGACAGTGCGCTCGCCCGAGTACGCCCTCGGCACGGAAGTGAGCTACGAAGTGACTTCTCAACGCCTGGTGGAGTTCTTCTTCAAAAAGTCCGCATCTGAAATTGCCCGCAAACGCGGCACCAGCTCCCAAGGCGACGCGACCAAGCGCCCGCCCAATACCCGCCAATCCGGCGCCGGCGAAGAATCCATCTCCTTTGACGAATGATTCGGACGAATGATTCGGACGAATGACGGCCAGACTTTGCGATGTGGCCGAGTTGAACGAAAAAGGCGGCCGTCACTCCCGGATTCTGTGCTAAAATTTCCGCATGCCGATTTATGAGTACAAAGGTCTCTCCAAGGCCGGCAAAAACGTGCGCGGAACACTCGATGCCGAGAACGTCCGCGCCGCTCGCACGAAGCTGAAGAAAGACGGAATCTACGTCGTCGACTTGCGCGACAAAACCAAGGCCGCGATCAAGAAGAACAAGAAACCTGGTGGCGGCAAAAGCGTCGGAGTCGAAGATCTCTCCTCCACCACCCGCCAGCTCGCCGTGCTCCTGAAAGCGAATATTCCCTTGGTCGAATCGCTCGCGGCCACTGCCGATCAGGTCGAGAACCCGACGCTCAAAGAAGCGATTTCCGACATCAAGAACATGGTCAACGAGGGCTCCTCTTTCTACAAAGGCCTTTCCAAGTACCCAAAGATCTTCGACACGACCTTCGTTTCGATGTGCGAGGCCGGCGAGACGTCAGGCACGCTCGACGTGATCTTGGTACGTCTGGCGGAGTTCACGGAAGCGCAGAACGAGCTCAATTCCAAGGTCAAATCCGCGATGCTCTACCCGGTCATCATGTTCCTTTTCACCATGGGCATGCTCTCGGTCTTGTTCATTTTCGTTATCCCGAAGATGCAAACGATTTTCGAAAGCGCCGAAATGGAACTGCCTTGGTACACCAATGCCGTCATCGGGTTCAGCTCGATCTTGGTCAATTATTGGTGGCTTGTCTTGGCCGGCGGCATCGGTAGCGCGATTGTTTTTCGCACTTGGAAGAGCAGTCCCGCTGGGAGCAAACAATACGACGCGATTTTACTCAAATTGCCCGTGGTCGGAAGGCTCGCGCGCATGGTTGCCGTGTCACGTTTCACGCGGACGCTCTCGACTTTGCTTCAGGGCGGCGTTCCGATGCTGGGCGCCATGGATATCGTTAAAAACGTTGTCGGAAACGATGTTCTGGCTCGCGCCATCATTCAGGCTCGGGACAACATCAGCGAAGGGGAATCGATCGCCGGCCCACTCAAAAAATCCGAGCAGTTCCCGCCGATCGTCATTCACATGATCAGTATCGGAGAAAAGACCGGCGAACTAGAGAACATGCTAACGCAAGTCAGCGACTCTTACGATTTTCAAGTCAAAACGCAGATCTCCGGTCTCACGGCCTTGCTAGAACCTGTGATGATCATTATGATGGGCATCGCCATCGGCGTGATCGTCTTCTCGATCATGTTGCCGATGTTCGACATGGCCAACATGGCCGGTTGATGTTCTGCATCCGATTTGGCTCTCGTTTGGATCCGTATCATTTTTGGGAGGAAGTGCATGTTCTCAAGGCGCTTGAATCAAGCGGGTATGACCCTGATCGAAATCATGATCGTCTTGGCTATCGTCGGCGGTCTGATGGCGGTCCTGGGTAACAACATCATGGATCGTCTGAAGAAGTCTCGCGTCAACACCACGCAGATTCATATGAAAGAGATCCAGAAACAGTTGGATATGTACAATGCCGACTGTGGCTCTTACCCCACAACCGAGCAAGGCCTCGACGCCCTGGTCAAAGCACCGGGTGATAGCTGTCCGAACTGGGGACCGGAACCCTACATGAAAAAAGAGCCGAAAGATGCTTGGGGCAAAGAGTACATCTACGAGTCCGACGGCGCGACCGTTTCGCTCAAGAGCCTGGGCGCCGACAAGCGCGAAGGCGGCGACAACCATGACAAGGATTTATTGCTCGAAGACATCTGAGTTCTGGCACTGAATTTTGACAACGAGTTCTGTAAATGAAATTTGAATTCGGGCGTCACTCATCCGCGTGGCGCCTGGATCGGCCCCCAAACGGCGCTCCCCCCTAAGCACAACTCCAGCCTCACTCCAACTCCCAACAGCTCGACCCGAAACACGCATCAATTCCTCTGCGTGAAGACGTGTTTTGGGCTAAGATTTGGAGTATGCAGCTCACGCTACGAACCCGCATCGCTGGGTTCACGCTCATCGAAGTCATGGTCGTCATGGCCATTATCGGCGGCATTCTCGTCGTCCTGGCTCCGCGTCTTGTCGACAAAAAATCGAAAATGAAAGACGCGGTCCGCGAATTGACCACGCTCACACGCGAAATTCACAACGCTGCCCGCCTTTTCAACTCCACCTACCGCCTGGTCGTCCGCATGGATGATAAAAAAGGGCACACCTACACGGTCGAGAGCACCCCGGGCAATGCCACGGTCCTCAGCGAGGAGCAGGAAGAGGAGCTGGACAAAGGCCTTTCAACGGACCAAGACAAGGCGCAGTCGAAAAATGAGTTCTCAGAAGATCCGCGGGTTTTAAAAAAAGCCGTGCAGCTTCCCTCCGGATTTTACATCGGCGAAATCGAATACGGGAATCGGTCGGAACCGATGACGGAGGGCGTGGCCTATATCCACTTTTTTCCGCAAGGTCTCACCGAAGAGGCCGTGATTCATCTCACGGATCGCAAGACCCTGAACTGGACAATCGCTCTGCACCCGATCACGGGACGCGCGAACCTCTTCGAACGCCGCGTGACATTGAGGGAGCTGCGGGAACAATGAGGCGGCAGTCCGGATTCACCCTGATCGAAGTTCTCGTGGCGATGATGATCATCCTCGGCGCCGTCGTCATGGTGGCCAACGCGTGGAGCGGCAACGTCGCGCGCCTAGAAAAGGCACGCATCAACAACACCACCGCCCTCTTGCTCCAGCGGAAGATGACCGAAATCGAGATTCAGTACAAAGAAAAGTCCATCGATGAGATTCCCGAGGAAGAGAGCGGAGATTTCGGCAACGCCTTCCCCGCGTACAAGTGGACGATGGAAAGCAAAGAGTTCGAGATGCCTGACTTGAGCGATATGCTCATCTCTCGCGATGGCGGAGCGCAAAGCGAATTGCTCACGATCGTTCGGACGATGACGGACGTATTCAATAAGAACATCAAAGAGGTGACGGTCTCGGTCCTTTACACGAGCCGGCGCACGAAGAAAACGATCAAAAACTCCATCACCACCTACTTCATCGATTACTCCAAAGATATCTCGCTCGGAGCGGGCACAGCTGCCGGAGGTGGCGGCCAATGAGAATTTCGATAAAAAGCCCAGACCGCGATCCATCGCAACGATTCGACACACGTGGTTTCACACTCATTGAGATCATGATCGCGATGGTGATCTTAAGCGGGCTCTCGCTCTTAACAGCGCAGTCCATTCGCAGCAGCGTACTCAATCGCGACAAGATCAACCGCGAAATCGCGTCGGACTCCGCTGTCCGTGACGTCTTGCGGGTGATGGAACGCGATATCAACGTCGCTTTTCATCATCGCGATATTTTCACGGCGATGATCAATCAGATCGAGCGTGAAAAACGTCAGCCCAATCGAACAGGAAACCAGGCCCCCGGAACTCCAACGCCCACCGATCCGTCGGCGCCACAACCGACCGGCGGAAACCCATTCGCGGACATAGCAAACTCGCAACAGCAGGACGCCTTCGTCGAAAAAAAACCGCCGCCCCAGCTCACCGCTTTCCACGGCGAACCCGATGCCTTGCATTTCACGGCTCTGGCCAACGTCCGCATGCAACGCGATATTCAAGAAAGCGATCAGGCAGAGGTCGGCTACTTCTTGCGCAATTGCAAAAGCCGCGAGCCTCGACGTGGACGCGAGGGAGCCGCCTCCAGCAGCTGCCTCGTGCGACGCCTGTCTCCCCTCATCGACGATGACGTCACCAAAGGCGGAAACGAAGTCATACTTCTGGAGAACATCGTGGATTTTAAATTGCGATACTTCGGTCCGGACCGCGAGGACTGGGTGGAGCAATGGAAAACGGGCCAAAACGGCGACCAGATCAGCAAAGAGAACTTCCCTTATGCCGTCGAGGTCACTCTTGCCATGCACGACACAGCTGACCCGAAGAGCAAGAAGGTTGCGATGACAATGGTGGCACCACTTCGCTTTCCCAACAATCCCCCGAAAGAAAACGCGAGCGGCACGCAAAGCCCAGACGCCGCGAACGGAGACGCGAATGCGACGACTTCAACCGGCAATGCGACTGGCAATCCAACGACCACGCCTCCGGCAGGTCCATAAGAACCAACGCGGCAGCGCACTCTTGATGGCGCTGTTCACCACCATGGTTCTCATCGTGATCGCGATGGAAATCATGTACCAAACAACGGTCGAAGCCAAAATCAGCTCACAGGGCGTGAACCAACTCAAAGCCTATTACGCGGCGAAGTCAGCGGCGGAGCTGGGACTGTTCCGAGTGTATCTATATCGCAAGGCCGTCGCCGATTTTGGCGATTCGCTCCCCGACACGACCATGCTCGATCTCATTTGGAATTTCCCTTTCCAATGGCCACCTCCGAAAATGGACGAACTGAGCATGGTCGCCAAGGACCAAATCGACAAGGCTGTGAAAGCAAGTCAGATGCAGGGCACCTACGCTATGACGATCGAGAGCGAGGGAGCCAAGATCGACATTAACGATCTGGCGAGCCCATCTAAAGTCCTGGCGGAAACGGTCCGTGCGCAGATTCTGCAGCTTTTTCAGGCGCGACTGGCGACCGACGAGGAATTTGCCGAGAGTTATCGCGGTTATGACTTCAACAAGCTCGTCAACAATCTCACGGATTGGATCGACGACAACAAAGAGTCGATGAACGGTGGCGACGAGCGCAGCGAGTACGGCGATATCGGTAGCGAGTTCCTTCCTCCCAATCAGCCGTTTAAAACATTGGGCGAGTTGCACATGGTCGCGAATATGACCGATGAGCTCTTTTCCATGCTGGCTCCCCAGGTCACTGTCTACGGCGTCAAAGGCATCAATATCAATCACGCCTCTCGCGAGATTCTGATGTCCCTGCACGGCAGCATCACCGAGGATGTCGCCAACAAGATCATCGAGGGGCGCCAAAACCCGACGCGAGGTCCGTTCAAAAACCTCGAAGACTTCGTCAATTTCGCCACCATCCTAGGAGTACCAGCCGACGCGTTCATGGACGGCAAGGACGCGCGAATGCCCCTGATCTTTGATCCAGAATTCAACTTCCGCATCCGCGCGACCGGGATTTCCGGCAAGGTCCAGCGTGACATCACCGCGATCGCGTACGACTTCAATTCGGTCAAAGCTCGCTTGGGAGAAATACTCAAGCAGCAAGCCGAGAAGGACAAAGGCGCGGCCAATCCGCAGACGCCGCCCCCCGCGCCAGCCGATCCGAACGCGCCCGGAGGCAAGACCCAGACCAGCAAAGATAAAAAGAAGATCGAAGTGCCAAAAGCACGGCCGACCGTTGTATATTGGACGGAGACATGAAAAGCGTCGGAATTGACATCGGGAGCTTTAGCATCAAAATCGCCGAGGTCGAGGCGAGCGGAAAAAACGCTGGCGCGATCCTCGCTTTCCATGAGCACACGATCAATCCAGATCCGCGTGCGGATCGGCAACTGGAAATCGTTGAGATTCTGCGCAACATCGCCACGCAATACGATAAGGCCTCCACTCGTTTCGTCGTCGGGATCCCACAGCAAGATATCAGTGCTCGCCTCAAGGCGTTTCCTTTCAAAGAACGTCCGAAGATTCTGAAGAGTCTGCCCTTCGAACTCGAAGACGACATTCCTCTGGATCCGGACGACACGATTTTCGAAGCGAAGATCTGCGAAATTCTCGGCGAGGGCGCGCAAGTGCTCGCGATGGCATGTCCCGCCGAGAGCGTCTCAGCGACTCTGGAAAGATTCCGGGACGGCGGCATTGATCCCGATGTCGTGACCGCCGAGGCCTTAGCCTTGGCCAATTGCTTTGAACGCTGGGATCTACCGCCACCCCAGCTTCCCGCCTCCGCACGACTCACGGCCGCTCATGACACAACGGATGGTGGCGACGAAAAAACCTTGCGCGCGCCTCAACCGCCGGCGGAAGGGCGTCTCGTTCTCAGTATTGGTCACACGCGCACCTTGCTCCTCGCCTACCGCGAAGGCACCCTGATCGCCGCACGCTCCATTCTTTGGGGCGGCGTTGAAGTCGCCGACGCCTTGGCGAGAACGTTCAGCGTTCCCTATGTCGAAGCCGTACGCATCTTGCAAAAAAAGAGTTTTATCCTCATGAGCAGCGTCGGCGCCACGCGCGATCAAATCGTGCTCTCGACCGCTGTTTCCAAGGAAGTCGACACGCTCGTGCGCGAAGTGCGCTTGACGGTCCTGGATCTGAAAACGGAATTCAACGTTCACTTCACCGGTGTCGATCTACTGGGCGGAACGAGCCAGATCCAGAACCTCGTCGCGTACCTGACGCAATCACTGGAGATACCAGCCAATCTGTATCGCCAGTTTCAGCACCACAAGTTGATCCGCGCCGAGCCTTCGGCGGCGACCGAGGCGATTTCGGCCGTCGCGATCGGCTTGGCCATCGAAGGCATCAAGAAGCCACGCAATCCGGCCGCGAACTTCCGCAAGGCCGAGTTCGCGCTCCAGAACAAATCGCTGCAAGAAACGATCGAACGCTGGCGTCCGATGCTGGTGACCGTCGGCATTGCCTATCTCCTTTTCAACATCTTCGCGTTCTCACGGGACTGGATAAGCGATGATTTGGTCACGGCCAGCGACGACGCAGTCGCCGCGCAAGCGACAGCTCTGGGCCTGAAGCGCAAGTCGGCATCGGGCCTCGAAACTCACATCCGTGACCTGAACAAACAAATTCAGGCTCGCCGGACGCTCGCCAAACTCGACAGCTATGTAACGGCCTTGGATGTCCTCAAGAGCCTCGCTAAAGAGTTGCCCGTCGGGCTCAACGTCTCGGGTGTGAAGTTCGCGATGGATATCAAACGCCTGAACATCGACAACGATCTCGGATTCATCGAAGGACGCGTCTCGAACCAAGCGCAAGTGGATACGGTCAAAGCCGCTCTGGAATCCATCTCCGTTCCCAAATCGGTCAAGGCCGGGACGCCGACGTCTCCGCGCCCAGGAGCGGTTCCGTTCGCGTTTGAATTCAAGCTCAACCGTACGCCGCAATAACGGCCGAATGGAGTAAGGAAGCTCGATGGCGTTTGAGGATCTCCAGGAAAAGCTCGTCGAACAGTGGCAAGCGACTTCGAGCCGCTTTCTGGAAAGCTCGACCGGCTCGCAGTTGGCCGAACGCTACGGAAATCTTCCGCCGACGGGACAAAAGGCGGTCATCGCCGGAGGCCTGGCGCTCGTCATCCTCATCTTCTTGTCGATCCCCTGGGGATGGTACTCGTCTTCATCCGATAAAGTCGGTCTTTTTGAAGATAACCGCCGACTCATCAAGGATCTCTTCGAGACTCAGCGCAATAGCGGCGAAGTCACCGGCGAAGCGCGCACCCTTTCGCAAGACAGTTTGATTTCTTCGATTCAAGGTCAACTGCCAACCTTGCGGATCCCACCAGATCAAATCAAGTCGGTGCAACCCTATGACAACAAAGCCAGCGGGCGCGCGATCCCCGGAATTCCTGCGAACCTCGGCCAACAAGGCGCCGAAGTGCGAATCGGCAAGCTCAACCTGACGCAAATCGTGGACGTCGCGCACATGCTCATCGCTACCGCTCCCACAGCCAAACTCGTCGGCATGGATATCCAGGCCGCCAGCGACGATCCGCGCTATTTCGATGTCGTGTACAAAATCGTGGCCTTCTCAGTGCCGGAACCTGCCGCCAAGGCCCCCCCCGGATCCAAACGTAAAAGCGGCCCTGCTGCACGGGGCGGCGGAGACGAAGACTGATGATCAAGAAGGTCTTGTTTCGCACGGTAGCGGTTTTGATGTTCGCGCTTCTGTTCGCGTTTCTCACATTTCCCTACGGCGATCTCGACAAGTTTCTCTACGACGAAGCCGTCGTCAGCAAGGTCTATGTCAAGACCGACGACATTTCGCTCTCGCTCCTGGGTCTGCCGAGCCTGCAAGCGACCGGCGTTATTATCGAACCAACAGCCGGCGGCCCGATCGAACGCCTCGAGCTCGACGAGCTCTCCATCCGTCCCCTGCTCTCCGCCCTTTTGACTTTCAAACCCGGCGCGACGCTCGCGGGACGCGGCCTCTTCGGAGGCGATTTTGAAATTTCCGCAGCCCTCAATCCGCCGCCCAAGGATTTGCAGAACGGCTTCGGACAACTCGCCATTTCATCGCTAGAGCTCAACGACGTCTCTCTGTCACGAGCCATGTCCGCGCTGATGCCTTCGGCGGCTGGCACGAAGATCGGCGGCACAGTGAGCGCACTCGCGCCGAGTCTCGTCTTGGATTTGCTCATGCAAGGCACAGGCGTCGTTCCCGTGAACCCAGTGGGTGAAATGAGCCTCAACCTCCGCGACCTGGGGCCGATCAAGTCCGTTCCTGTACCGGTCCTCGGTGAATTGGAAATTCCTCCGCTGAAGCTGAGCAAAAGCGAGCTCTCCGTGAACGTGCGCAAAACGCGCGTGAGCATTGCCAACAGCTCGATCGGTTCCGAGAAGGACCCGTTACGAGGCCGCATCCTCGGTGATTTTGCCATGGCCCTCTCACCGCTCGGCGCCAGCTTCGGTGCGTTTACTTACTGTGCCGAGTTGACGATTTCGGAAGCTTACTTGAATGCGCTCAAAACAAAGTTCGGCGCGCAACTTTTTGAAATGCTGCAAACGAATCTTCTCACCAAGTTCAAACGCGAAGCGAGCGGGCCTGGCTATCACATCGGCATCAAGCAATCTGGCGGAGATTTTATGCGCGCATTGCGCAACGAGTTATCTGCCAATGAAGTTCCTCAGCCGGGAAGCTGCAACGGTTTCGAAGTCGCCAAGTAGAGCCTCCGAATTTCGGACGAAATTCGGAACGAAGTTGATAGCTTACAAAGCATTCCTCAAGCCCAACCTTTCGTCTTGACCCCACCTGACGTTTTTGAAACAACATCTTCCGAGATCTATTCACGGGAGGGTCAATACATGTCGGGAGTGAACAAAGTTATTATCGTCGGTCGTCTGGGTGCGGACCCGGAAGTGAAGAGCGTCGGCAGCGGTCAAACCGTGACCCGCTTGAGTGTCGCGACCAGCGAGAACTGGGTCGACAAAGAAGGTCAAAAACAAGAGCGCACGGAATGGCACCGTGTGGTCGTCTGGGGCCGCCTGGCCGAGATCTGCGGCAAGCATCTCTCCAAAGGCCGTCAGGTGTATCTGGAAGGCCGTTTGCAAACCCGCTCGTGGGAAGACCAACAAGGTCAGAAACGTTACACGACGGAGATCGTCGCCAACACCGTTCAATTCCTGGGCTCAGCTGGTGAGCGCGACATGAGCGGCAATCGCGGTGGCGACCACGGCGCGCAAGACTTCGGGCCGGAGCCATCCTTCGACAGCTCGGAAGAAATTCCGTTCTGATCGGATCGTCGATTTCGAAGAGCCGACGGCCGTCGGTGAAATGAACCGATAAATTGAAATATACGTCTCCTGAAAGCCGCGGATCTTCCTGCGGCTTTTTTTATTTTCAATCTTCAGGTCCAGGAACCGGCCGCCCCCTGGACTTTCGAGGTTTTTCGATGGAAGTCTGCGAGCTCCCTTCTTAAAATGGAACGGGGGAGATCTCACATGCCCACGACCAGATATGCTCCGCAGTCGCTTCGCCTGCTCACGCTCATCTCTTTCGCATTGATTTATTTCGGTTGGCAGACGGCGGAAGCCGCCAAAGTGGCGCGCGCCAAAGGCCGCTTGGTGGAAATCGAAATGGATGCCAATGAGGACTTCATCAAAGGCGACAAGATCAACGTGATGGGAGCCAACGGCAAATTGATTGGCCGCCTGGTCGTGCTCAAAGTGAAAGCTGGCAAGAAAGCGATCGCCAAGCTGAAAAAGGGCAAAGCGCCCATCGGTGCCACCGCTCAACTCCGCCCGAGCGCTTCCGCGAAATCAGCCGGCAGCGACAAAGAAAGCGCGGATGGCGATTCCGGATCCGATGCGACACCATCGGATTTTGTTGTCGGCGTGCTGCTCGGCTACGACATCGATTCACAAAAAGTCCAAGCGACCAGCTCGGATGGTCTGCGCAGAGAAGACGTCTCCATGGCAGGCAACGGCCTGCTCGCCAAAGTCTACGCGGACATGGCGCTCGGAGAATCCATGGGCATCATCGGCCGCTTCGGTGTTGAGCAGTTCAAGGTCACTGGCACCTCGGCCGGGACACTGTGCGCGAGCCAAACGTCCACGAATTGCGAAACCAGCATCACCTACCTGAGCGGCGACTTCCTTCTGCGCTACACTTTCAACGCGGGCTCCCTGAATCCATTCGTCTCCGGAGGTTTGGGCATCTACTTCCCTCTCGCCAAAGAGACCAATATTTTGGATCAAACCAAAATCGCGTCGACGACGATTTTCCTCGTTGGAGGCGGCATCAACTGGCAATTCAGCGACACGATGTACATTCCGATCATCGCTGAATACGGAATCTTCCCACCGTCCAACCAAGTCACCACCAACTTCATGGGCGTACGCGCCGGCCTCGGCTGGAACTGGTAGTAGGTGCCAGGCCCTATTTCTGTACACACTGCGTCCGGAAACACGGCCCGGCACCTTATTCGAAGAGGTCCTCCCTGTGACCATTCCAGGAAGTGCAATCTGCTCACCCTGTTGAGGTTCGCTCAGTGCGCCCCGATGCGACGACGGTGACGACGGTGACCGATGCGCACACCTGCCGTGTGCTCTCCCAAAAGCGTGAAGGACGCGACCGCCCCGACACCTCCCGATTTTTACTGTTTGTCCAATTTTAACATTGAAAAGTGAAATTGGACAATGTTATTATAAGTCTATGTATTCTCGACTAATTTTGAATACCATAAATCGCTATCTGCAGACATTCCCGGCTGTCGTTCTTAGTGGCGCGCGCCAAGTAGGCAAAACAACCTTACTCAGATCTCTCCTGGGAGAAACTCATCGCTACGTCCTTCTGGAAGACCCCGATGTTCGCGCCCATGCCATCGGAGATCCTCGCGGATTCCTCGAGCAATACAAAGGGCCAGTTATTTTCGACGAGTTTCAATACGCACCGGAGCTATTAAGCTATCTCCAAGGTCTTATCGATCAGAATCGCCAACGCAAAGGTCAGTTCGTACTCACGGGATCACAGAGTTTTGAGATGATGGCCCAAGTCACGCAATCGCTAGCGGGAAGGGCCGGAGTTTTAACTCTTTATGGTTTGTGTTCAGCTGAGTGTCCTCCGATGCACGGGTCATGGCAAAACGAAGATCTGGCAAAGGCTATTTTTCGCGGCTCCTATCCTGAGCTTTGGGACCAAATGGAAATCTCGCCCACAGATTGGTTTGGAAGTTATCTGCGAACATACATTGAACGGGATTTACGTAACCTCACACAAATCGGTGATCTTGCTGTTTTTGAAAGGTTTGTACGCCTATGCGCGATCAGAACCGGTCAGCTTTTAAATGTCAGTGAACTCGGAAGAGATGCTGGCGTTTCCCACTCAACTGCGCAGCGCTGGCTCTCTGTTCTGGAGCGCGCTTACCTGGTTCATTTGATTCAGCCCTTTCATGAAAATTTGAGCTCGCGAATCAAAAAATCATCGAAGCTCTTTTTTTTGGATGCGGGTTTGGCGGCGTTTTTAATGGGCTTCAAAACACCATCCGCGATGTTAGGATCTCCGCAATGGGGAGCTCTTTTCGAAACATGGGTGATTTCCGAGTGGATTAAGAAGAACGCAGCTCAAGGGATACTTCCCGAACATTGTTTCTTGGAGTCTAAAACCGGCGTCGGTGTCGACCTCATGGTTCACACACAGCAGAAATGGGATCTCTTCGAAATCAAGGCGACTAAAACAGTCACCGAGACTTCACTGCATCAGATTCAGAAAACAGCGATCATGCTCGGAAAGCGCACGGGAAGTCAGGCTCTGGTCGCGCCCGTACCGGAGAAAAAAAACATGAAGGGAATTCGAATTCTACCTTGGCAGGAAATTTGACAGGAAGATGTGCTCTCCGAAGGGCATCACGCGTGGGAGACGCGGGCGACGCCGATGATGCCGTTGATTTTTTGGAGATCTTGAATAACTTGTGAGAGTTGGCTGGTGTCTTTGACGCTGACATCGAAAACGCAGATCGCCTTTTTGTCTTTTGTCGTGCGGATCTGCGCGTTGTGAATGTTGATGCCACGTGTGGCAAACGCCTCGGACATGTGCTTGAGCAGGCCTGGGATATCTTGACTGATCACTCGAACACGAACCACGCGCTCAACGCCTTCGGGAATAGAATCCACCGACCATTCGACGTCGATACGGCGATCCTGATCCACCTCAAAGGCCTTTTCGCAATCCGCGCGATGAATCGTGATGCCGCGGCCTCGCGTGATGAAACCCGCGATCGGATCGCCCGGAATCGGGTTGCAGCAGCGTCCGAAGCGCACAAGCATGTCATCCATGCCGTCGACCTTGATGATCGACTGTGACTTGCGCCCCTTATTGATAGCGCTCTGAAAGACTTTTTGAATGAAAGTCTTTTTCTCTTCGTCGACCGGCTTCTGGCCGGGCGCGAATTTTCCGACCACGTCCTTGCCGGTGACTTTGCCGTAACCGACCAGCACGTGGAGGTCTTCCACGTCATTGGCGCCGAACGATTGTACGATTTCGGTCAAGTTGGTGGTCTTTTCGCTGAGCGCTTTGGATGCGCTCATGCCAAATTTACGAAATTCTTTTTCAAGAAGCTCCCGACCCAACTCGAGCGCTCGTTTGCGCTCCTCGTTTTTGACGAACGCGCGGATCTTGCTTTTCGCGCGAGTCGTGACCACGAACTTAAGCCAATCTTTTGACGGCTGCTGGTGCGTGGACGTGATGATCTCGATCGTGTCCCCGCTGCGCAGCCGGGTCTTCAGCGGCACGAGCTTGCCATTCACACGCGAAGCGGCACAGTGCGTACCGACGTCCGTATGCACGGCGAACGCGAAGTCGATTGGCGTCGCTCCATCCGGAAGCTCGCGAACTTCGCCTTTGGGCGTGAAGACGTAAATTTCGGATTCAAAAAGATCGCTCTTGATCGTTTCCAAAAACTCATCCGGATTCCGCAATTGCTGATGCAAGGAAACCAGATCGCGGAGCCATTCGAATTTCTGTTCGCTGTCGGCGGCAACTCTGCCGCCTTCCTTGTACTTCCAGTGCGCGGCGATCCCGCGCTCGGCGATCAAGTGCATCTCTCGGGTGCGGATCTGAATTTCAATACGCTCCCCACCCGGCCCGATCACGGTCGTGTGTAGCGACTGGTAATTGTTGACCTTGGGCATGGCGATGAAGTCTTTGAATCGCCCGGGAATCGGCTTCCACAACGCATGCACATGGCCGAGCACTTCATAGCATTCCGAGACACTGCCCACCAGCACACGGAAGGCGAGCACGTCATTGACCTGATCGTATTCAAGCCCACGATTGGTCATCTTCTTATAGATCGAGTAAAGATGCTTCGGTCGACCGAAGACTTCGTATCTGATTTTCGTACGCACATTGAGCTCGCGCTCGAGGAGCTTCTGCGTGTCTTCGAGGTACTTCTCGCGGTCCTTTTTCTTTTTCGCGACCTTCTGCGCGAGGCTATAATATGCGTCTGGCCGCGAGTATCGGAAACTCAGATCCTCGAGCTCAATCTTCACGGAGTTCATACCGAGGCGGCTGGCCAACGGCGCGTAGATATCCAAGGTCTCCTGCGCGATACGCGCCTGTTTGTCGGGCGCCATATGATTGAGGGTGCGCATATTGTGCAAACGATCAGCGATTTTCACGAGGACGACGCGCACGTCTTTCCCCATGGCGACGATCATTTTGCGGATGTTCTCGCCTTGTTTTTCGTGCGTGTTGCGGAACTTGATTTTGGAAATCTTCGTGACCCCATCGACAAGTTCAGCGATCGCCTTTCCGAACTCGCGTTCGATATCGGCTAATGTCAGATGGGTGTCTTCCACCGTGTCGTGCAAAAGCCCCGTGGCGACGGTCGCGAGATCGAGATGGAGGTCCGCAAGGATGGCGGCAACACCGAGCGGATGAGAAATGTAGGGCTCACCACTGCGGCGAATCTGCCCTTCGTGCGCCTTTTCCGAAACTGCGTAAGCTTTTTCGATAATCGCGAGATCTGCGGTAGGAAAATAAGAACGGATCTTTTCGCACAGTTCTTCTAGCGACTTCGGCGACTTTTCACTGACGCTTTCATCGAGTGCGCGATCCGCCATCGAGTATCACCCTCAAAACCAGATTCTCCGGTCTCCCAACTGCTGAAAGACCCTCAGGTTTTTCGGCTGAATCACAGGAAAAGCTGAGGGTAAAAGCTCCGAAGACGCAAGGTCCTAGGCCGAGGTTCTGATCATGGACTTAGGAACTCAACCGTTCAGGCCGCCATTCATACCCGTCGGCCCACCCGACATCGAAGGTATAGAAGTCTCATGAGATGCGGGCAAAGCCGCCTGCTCGAAGCGCACTGTGCCAGCCGCAACCTCGCGCAGCGCGTTAACAATATACTTATTGTTCTTGCCGCTCACGGTTGAAGCTGAGCCTTTGAGGAGTTGCTTGGCGCGCTTGGCAACCAAAAGCACAAGAGCGAAACGGTTTTCGACATTGTCCAAGCAGTCTTCGACTGTCACGCGAGCCATAAGTCCTCCGGGAGCAAACCGTCTTAGTTACCTGGATTTCAGCAAATCTTCAATGATTTTCTTGAATTGGAGATAGGATTTGTCGAAATCATCATTCACAACCTGGTAATCGAAATCATCCGCCCGACGGATTTCTTTTTCCGCATTGGCCATTCGAACTTCTAGGTCGGCCGGAATCTTCCCATCACGTTTCACCACTCGGCGCCGCAGCTCCTCGATCGAGGGAGGAACGATAAAAATCGAAACGGCATCATCCGGAAATTTGCGCTTAAAGGTATCAGCACCCTGGACGTCGACGTCCATGATCACAACCTCATTGCGATCCCATGCGTCCCGGATTTGATAAAAAGGGGTCCCGTAAAGGTTGCCGTGAACCACAGCCCATTCGACAAAGAAGTCTTCCCGGACGAGGGTTTCAAACTTTTCACGGCTGACGAAGTGATACGGGACGCCTTCACTCTCACCCGCACGCATAGCTCGCGTCGTATACGTCACGGTGTCGCGAAGGCGTGGCATCTCCTGCGTGATGCGACTCACGAAACTCGATTTCCCAGCACCGCTCGGGGCGGCGATGATAATCATGCGCGCTCTCATGGCTGAGTTGTGCCCCACTCTCACTGCGGATGTCATGAGTTTTCTGGCAATGACCGTCTGTTCCGGCCTATTCGGCGTTCTGGACCTGCTCACGGATGCGCTCGACTACGGCCTTGGCGTCGACGACAACGTTTGTGAGGGCGGAGACATGGGATTTCGAACCGATCGTGTTCACTTCCCGCAAGAGCTCTTGTGCGTAAAAATCGAGCTTCTTTCCCTGGGAATCCTTACCCTTCACCAATTCGATGTAAGCCCGGAGATGCTCCTTGAGGCGACTGATCTCTTCGGCGATGTCCGCGCGATCGATTTGGATGATGATCTCCTGCGCCAAGCGCTGAGGATCGACCGCCGCATCCATCCCAAGGCGATCGAGTCGCTCACGAAACTTTCGCTCCAACTCCTGATTGGCGGCCGCTCGTAAGCCCTCCATTTTTTCCACCAACGACGAGAGATTTTCGAGAAGCTGGTTCAGCGTTTTTTGCAGCGATCGGCCCTCGCGACCGCGCTCTTCATCACAGGCCTGCACGGCCTCGCCCAAGAGACGAACCGCGAGCTTGTGCTCACGTTCCGGCACTTCCGCCTTTTCATGCAGCGTGAGCACATCAGGCGACTTCGCGATGATCTCGAAATCGGGTCCCGTCTTGAGCTTGAGTTCTTTGGCGAGGGATTGATATGCCTTCAACCACTTTTTCGCGAGCGGCGTGTGAACTTGTACGTCGAATGCCTCGGAGTCAGGACCAGGACGGCGAGCCACGTAAATATCGACCGTACCACGCAAAATACGCTCGCCGATGAGTCGCTTGAACTCCGCCTCAAACGAACCGTACTCTCGAGGCATATGAAATCGCGTTTCTAAAAAACGGCCGTTCACGCACTTCAATGTGACGTCGAGTTCGAGTTCGGAGCTGGAGTGCGAGGCTCTGCCGAAACCAGTCATGCTCTTCATACGCCTTCATCTTTCTTTCGCTTTAGCTGCGTGTCAAGCCACTCCAAAGGAGCCGCCCACCCAAGATCTGCATCGAACCACATCACATCGGGATCGCGTCGAAACCAAGTCATTTGTCTCTTGGCGAGCTGCATGGTGTGCGTGACGATTTCGGTTTCCAATGCCTCTCTCGTCAGGCGTCCGGCGAGATAATCGCGCGCCTCTTTGTAGCCCACGCTCGCCAGTGGAGCCCATGAGTCCAAACCTCGGTCGCACAACTCGCGAACCTCTTCGATCAGGCCTTGCTCCAACATGCGCCGCGTTCGGTTCTCTACGCTCGTGCGTAACTTCGCGCGGTCGCGAGAGAGCCCAATTTTCAGAACGCGGAAAGGCCGTGAAGACTCGCTCTCGGCTTCGAATTGTTGGCGCAAGTCCGTCCATGTCTTCGCTGGCGCCGACCCCGAAGCCGTGCCCGAAGTGGACACTTGCGTGCGCGAATAAGTACCCGCCTGTAAAGCGCGATTGATTTCAAGCGCGCGCTGCAGGCGGTAGGTGTCTTGAGGAGAAATCTCACGCGCATACTCCGCATCGCGATCGCGCAACTCCTCGTACAAGGCTTCACGACCGCGGGTCGCAAGATCCCGACGCACGCTTTGGCGAATTTTTTCAGAGATCTCAGGGACCGGGTACATGCCTTTTTCAAGCGCTTGAACGTAAAATCCGCTGCCGCCCACGGCGAAAAACAAATTCTGCCCACGCTCCACGCCGTCGGCGACGACGTTCAGTGCCATTCGTCGAAAATCCCCAGCCGTACACGACTGCCCCTCGGGTACGACACCGAGCAAGTGATGTGGTACATCTCTTTGCTCCGAGATCGTCGGCTTGGCCGTGCCGATATTCACGCTCGAGAAAACTTGTACACTGTCGGTGTTGAGAATCTCGCCACCGAAGCGAAGAGCCGCTTCGACGGCGAAGTCGGATTTGCCGGACGCGGTCGGACCGACAACAAAAACAACCAGGGCCTTGGGTGAAACGGACATCAGTGACCCTAGCTTCAAACGATACGACCGAAGTCGCGTTCTAATTTGTGAAACGGATATTCGACCGAAACAGGACGACCATGCGGGCAAAAGCTCGAAAGCGGGAATTCGTCCATTTGCTCCAGCAAACTCTGCATCTGCTCCAAGCTCAACGCCTGCCCTGCACGTACGACGGAGTGGCAGGCCATGGTCGCACACAGATCACCGATCTTTCGCTCGATTGCAAAGCCGCCGCCTTTTTCGACAATCTCTCGACCGAGCTCGGAGAGCGAGCGCGCGATCGCGCTCTCCTGAATACCGGCCGGGATCGCCCGCACGGCGATGGCATCCGGCCCCATCGGCTCCAGCTCAAGACCAATCCGTGCCAACTCTCTGGCGTGACCCGCCAAAGCTTCCGCGACCTCCACATCGAGATCGAGAGTGAGTGGCAGGAGAAGATTTTGCCGCTCAATTCGTCCTTCGCGCCAAGCACGCATCAGCCGTTCGTATCCCACGCGCTCGTGCGCGGCATGCTGATCGATGAGATAGAGAGTGTTCTCGTTTTCAGCCAGAATATAAGTGAGACGTGCCTGCCCCAAAACATGCAATCGACTCCAGAAACTGCTGCTCTCACGCGTCTCGGCGACGGCCTCCACGGTGGCTGGACGCACGAACTCCCGCGCGCGCGCCGGCGGCGTTGTTTCGATCTCCGCGGCACCCGCCGCGCCTTCGGCTCGTGCCGATTCCTCGTGCCCTATGTAGGCCGGAGCTGCCGTCGCAGCGGCTTTGAGAACATCGAACGTCACCGGTGGTCCTGAACTCACGCGCTTTTGATACTGAGTGCGCGCGAATTCCGGCTCTTGAAACGCCAGGGGCTCCGGAGCCACTTGCGGCTGATACGCCTGCGTGGGCGCTTGCACGGACATGGACGCTGGCTTTTTCTCAAGCCAAGGCGCTTGCTCCAATCCGGAACGCAAGCACCGATG
>JAMPXM010000241.1 GCA_023701225.1 Pseudobdellovibrionaceae bacterium
AGCGACGGGTCAGATTGAGCCGCACGGGACTCTGAACGTCTAATTCCGGATGGCGACGACGGCCGAACCACATGTGCCGACCGGAGGGCGTGTAGCTGCGGTCCCAGACGTGATCAAAAGCGTTACAGATCTGATCGACCTCGGGACCATGTACCTGGATTCCAGTATCTCTCCAGGCCTTGTCTCCGCTGAAGCGGGCTAAGTGCGCGCTCGAGATGTTGAGACTGCCGACAAAAGCGGTTTCGCCATCGATGACGCAGTACTTGCGGTGCGTGCGACGATTCGTATGGCTCAAGAGCCGAGAGACACCTTTTCGACTCAAAAGTCCGCGCGCAACACTCATTAAGAATGGTCCAACATAGAGCGGATTCCAGATGCGGACCTCGACACCGGATTTCAGAAGCAAAGGGTTCCAGGCGTGAATCCAAGAGTTCGCGCCGATGCCATCGACGACCACGCGGACGCGGACACCGCGTTTCGCGGCCGAGGCCAGGTGCGATTCTAACCAGCGACCCATTTCATCGCTGTAAAAGATGTAAGTTTCCAGGACGATCGATTTTTGGGCGCGTTCGATGGCCGCGATCAGGGCGTCGAAGTACCTGTCGCCGTCGAAGTAGAGTTGTTCTTGCACCCATGGAGCCCGCATCCCTCGAATCTGCATTTCTCGAGTCTATGGGCCTCATCCACGAAGCACAAGAACTGGACAGGGAACTTCATCAAGAACATCGCGGGTCACGCTGCCCCACGGACTACGGTGAAGCGACCCGAAACTGGGCGCGGCCATAACTAAAAAGGCGTTATGCGCCGCTCTGCAGAGCGAGATGAAAGTCGGTGCAAGCCCATCGGCGGAGTCATCCGAAATGAATTCGACGGGAACATTGAGTGTTTCGGCGTGGTCGACCCAAGCCTGCCCTTCGGCGCGATACACGTCCAGCATCGACTCCGTAATACCTGGAAGCGTGAGCCAACTGCCGCCTAAAATCAGGGCGCCACTGTGGACGACCGGATCCAGTGAAGGGACGAGTTTATGGATCAAGCGAACGGGGATTTTCAGATCTCTTGCGATGAACAGAGCCGTCTCAAATGCTTTTCGGCATGCGGGTGAAAAATTGGTTGCGAAGATCATCTGGTCGATGCGTTCCAGGGGACGGGAGCGTGGTCCGACGATCAAGAGCGGGCGTCCGCCTTCGTTGATCAGCAATTCAGTAAAGCACGCTTTCAACCAACGTCGCAGTCCCGTTCGACGTCTGTGTTGTACCAAAATGAGATCCGCTCCGAAGCGGGCGGCGCGGCTGAGGAGCTTGCGCGCTAGTTTGCGATCTAAACCCATCAGCGGAACATCGCGAAGCTCAACGATCCAGGGGCGAAGCCAATTGCGAAGGCCGCTCGGCGAGGTGGTGACATCAAGGATGATCCTTTCCAGAGCCGCTTCGGCCGCCGGTCGTAGAAGTTCGGATCGATCCTGAGACGTTTCACCCGCCCAGTTGAGACCTTCCGGATCCAAGATATAAACAGGCAATACAGACGCCTGAGGTGCGAGCAGTTGCAGTGCCGCGATGGAGTTTTTGAAGTGTTCAATATCACTGGATGACGCGTCGACAGCCCAGAGCACGCGATCGTATTTCGCATGTGTCGGTCCGTGCCGCATCAAGACGCGGGGTTTTAACGGGATACCGTCTCTTGAACGTGGTTCTAGGGCGCTCATGGCGAACCTTCCTCGGGACAAACCTTCCTAAGGAAAGACTAGCAGGTGCTTCCTTGCTCAGTCATGGTGAAGAATTCAAACGATCGTGGCATCTCGTTGACGACCTTGGCATTCGCCTCAGTCGTCAACGAGAATTCGGGAAATCAGTTTTCAAACGAAACGGGTTGGTTTATGTGACGGGAGTGATGTCACAGCGGTTGGATACGCGACAGGTTACGCGACAGCCTACGCGACAGGTTACGCGACTTTGAGATCGCGGATGCTCAGCGAAGGGTCGATCACGCTCAAGTCGAGGCGCTTATCTTTTTCCATTTCGCGAACGCGCGTGAGCACTTTCATGCGCGCGGTTTCCGTTTCTCCGGGCGAGGGTTTGAGCTCGGTTAATAGGGACTCGATTTCGCGTTTTTTCATATGCGGCATCGTGAGTGTTGCGCGCTCCACCATTTCGGTTGGCAAGCCGGCCAGAGCCGCGGCCAAAATGCGCGTGGGCATCTCATTTGTGACTTCGGCGATGTGAATCGGGTCCCAAGCGAAGAACTTTTCCAGAGTGAGCATTTTCGTTTTGAGTAATGCCGCCCAACTCGGGTCTTCGGCTTGAATCACCTTCATGAGCTGTTCGCGCTTGGTGGGAGAGCAGGTTTCAATCAGATTCAGGAGTTGTTGGAAGCCGCCTGTTTTTTTGTATCGCATCAGCATTGACATCGTATTTGTCTCCTCAGGTTCCGATGAGTTCTCATCGGCCGTGCCGAAAGCGCTCTTTAGATCGAGGTCGAGACGGGCCATGATTCATTTTCGAGAGAAATGTTGATCTTTTCGACGTCGCATTTTGATGTCAAAAGCGGTCTCAGATCGGTGCATCCCAATCAGATGGGGCGGGGGAAGATTTCGACTTTCGTTTTCCAGTGTTCCGGGACTTTGTCGTCCAAAATTTCAAGCACCTTCTTTGTCGTGTATCGCGCCGAGATATGAATCAGGACCACTTTTTCGCACTTCAGAGAATCCAGTCGCGGCAAAAGCTCGTCTAAATGCAAATGGCCCCATTCGCGGGCGTTTTCGATCGACTTTGCGGAGTCAACAAAAGTCACCTCGGTGACGAGCACTTTGGATTTCTTCACCCAAGGCGCGCCATCCAAGAATTCAATTCGCGTGTCGCCTGTGAACGACATCAGCGGGTCTTCGATGTGCTCCTCGAGTTCGACACCTTGACGACGAAGCTCGATCAGCTCGTCACGGGTCAGATTCTTGTACTCGTCTTTCAGATGTTTGCGCTTTTCAAACACCGTATAACCGACCGATGGCACGCGATGAGATGTCGGGAAGGTGCGGAAGAAATAGGGACTTTTCAATGGGTACGACCGGCCCGCTTCGACGCCGACAAATTGATACTGATACGTGTGGTCTTCGATTCGCTCCCAGATTCGCATCATCTCGCGCATTGGTTGCACGAGGGCGGACGGCATATAGAAGTTCGGTTGGATCTGTCCCTGCATCGACTTTTGCCCGATCACGTAAGGGACTCCGGACGCGTGATCCATGTGCCCGTGAGTCAGGCAGATATTGGGGATATTCATTTGAAACGGCAGTCCCTGGGCGACATCAAAGACGACATCGGCTTCCGGCATGGCGATGCTGGTCGTGATGCCAGCCATCGAATAGCCGACGAGACGCACGTTCTTATGGCTCCAGGAATAGCCGCCACTCAGGGACATGGGAAGCTAGTCGCCAGTGTTTTCGCCAGAACATCATGACCGAGCCACCAAACCGGCGCTTTCGGATTCCAAGCTTCGCGGAACATGACCTCGCCGCAAGCCTTGAAGACCTCTTCGCTGAGCAAGTAGGTGATCAATTGCTTTTCGTCTTTGTGAAGGCTGATGAGGTGCGCGCTGCTGTCGAGCATGCACTCCATTTGCTCTTTGCCATTGTGTTGTGGCCAAAGGTCATACTTCATATAGCGCTGCATGAGATCCGAAGTGATATAGGCGTCCGTGGCTTTTAAGACGTCTTGAATCGTCACGCCGTCTTTTAGAAGCGATTGGCACTTCTGAACGAGCTTCTGCGCGTACGGGCTCTTCGTGCCTTCGCGTTGCAGGGCTCCCATGAGTGGATAAAGCGAGAGTTCGACGCCAAGAAAAATACTGGAGGAGTTGGTGAGGATCTCAGGGCAGTTGAAGACCTGGGCGCGAATGCCTTTTTTCCACGCGTCTTCAGCGTGTTTTTCGAGCTTCATTTTCGCCCAGCCCTGGAAATAAGGCGTGTAGGTTTGCCAGCGGTATTCACCGCGCACCAAAACTTCGGTGCCGTGGTAACCGTACGCGATGTAATGGGCCCGGCCACCGTCGCGTTCAATGCGCTCACGGATCGGGTGAGACAGCTCCAGCAAATGCTGGAACGTGTGAGCGGTGACTTCGTCGAAGTTCTGATCCGCGAATTTTCCCATATCGCTCTTCTGCAGCATCTCGGACGCAGTATGGCGGTCGCCAGTGCCTTTGAAGACTTTATTCATCGTCGGCATGAAGATCTTTGCGCGCGGAACTCCGCCAGCCATCGTATGAACGAAGAGCACATTTGCGCCTTTGGGGATCAGCGCGTCGAGTTCGCGCATGTAGGCCGTCACGTTTTTCCGGAAACGCTCGACGCCGGCTTTGCGCGAGTGTTCGATCTTCGACCAATCGAGTTTGGCCGAATCCCATTCACTCATTTTCACGCTCTTGAGTTGGTCGACAGGAGTTGTGCCGTCGGCCGCGGGCTCCATATCAAAGCCCGCTTCGAGCGGGATGTTGATGTAGGGTTTGGGCCAGTTCTGCAATTCTTCAGTCGTGAGTGGTCGAAGGGTTCCGTCAGCATCGCGGCGTCCGACGGTGGAACGAACGATTGTCATTCCGCTTTTTTCTGCCTGATCAACGATGCCGTTGGCGTAGCCGCGACTGAATAGCTCACCGAAGACGACCATGACATCGCCCTTCTTGAATTGCGCGGAAGCCGGGAGTTCGCGTAATGCCTGAAATGTTGTCATGTCGATTTCTCCTTCGCCAAGTGTCCGCGAACAGTAACGAATCCGCATTTCCCTGGCAACTTAGGGATGCGGATGCAACGCGAGGTGCCACCAAAACCGGATGAAACCGCATGCAAGGATAGGGTGAGGTGAGGATAGCACTCCATTTTCGACAGGCGCAATCCGCTGTTTTCGCCCGTCAGTGAGGGTGAAAAGGGGTCATGTCGATGGAGCGCCCGCCGTTGAATATAAGGGACCGCGGATCGAGATCTCGTACTTCGCATGCCAGCTTTGGTGATGCGATCGGCAGAGAGTCACGAGGTTTTCGAGAGTATCAGTTCCTCCCTGGGATCGTGGCTGGATGTGATGCAGTTCGGTCCACAGCGTGGAGGCGCACCGGCCGCCACCCGGGAGCCGCGCCTGGCAGCAACCACGATCGCGGCTGTGGATTTTATGGGCGACGGCAGCCGGAATCGTGCGCGCGGCCGTCTTTGTCGTGTTCTCAGCGAATGTCTTTGATTGGGTTTGGATCTGGGCAGAATTGCGTGATGGGGTCTCTGTCATTTCAACGCTACTTGCGGGCATTCCTTGCTCGGGCACAATGGTGTCGGTAGAGGTCTGATCCAGCAGGCTCGGGAATCAAAAAAGAACTCCGTCGTTTTCTTTGCTCGGGACGCAAGTGG
>JAMPXM010000242.1 GCA_023701225.1 Pseudobdellovibrionaceae bacterium
GAATTGGCCGCTGAATTTTGAAGCGCCGATTTTCTTTTTGCCGCTCAGCCGCTGCACTACTTCTGCCCATATAGGGACTTACCACTTTCATGCAGGTCTATGGTTGGTAGCCTCACACTACCAAATCGTGGCGTTCCGCTCGAGTCTTCTGGCCTTCGTTTCTCGAGTGGCCGTTCGATGAATATCCGTCTCTTCCTTGAAATTTACCGATGAGCCCCGGCGGCCGTCGTCTCTCTTTCGGGCGAGTACCCGATGCCATATTTCACGGTCCACTGATTTCTGCTTACCGGACTTCCGAGGTTGAGGTAAAGAAACTTTGCCGCAAGTCGAATTTACTTTCAAAATGGGGAACCCGCCCCGGGTATCGCATTGCCGAAATGAAACTCGTGAGACTTGTCGAGCGTAGAGACGATGCCGAAATGATCGCTTGTCAGTAGCGGTCGTGGAAGACTCACGTGATCGAGAATTCTTCTGGGTATGCGAAACATGTCGCTTCACAGGGTTCGGTGATTGAAGCGAAATTCTCAAAGACGCGCATGATGCTCGCGGACTCCGAATCGTCAAAACCTCTATAATCGTCAATAGTTTACTTTAGCGATGGATCGAAGCGCGGTCATCAAACACTTGGGCCTGTTGAAAAGGCCCAGTTTTGATCAGCCGAGCGCGTCGGTCAGGAAGTTTTCGGGACTTTTTCGAGTTCGATTGGCCCGCAGCCGAGCTCTCGTAAAATTGACATCAACAGCGGTGAAAGCAAAGTCCGCAAAAAAGCCCGCAATGAAGGCTTCGGGCCGTACCGTCACGAAGCGCACGGCTCGGCGCGCCCCAGAAGCTTCGCTGTAAATCTCTCAGGGCTTTTACCCTTTGGATGACCCCGCGTGAGCAGATATGCAGCGCGGGGAATCAGCCAGCGTCGCAATCAAACTTGCGATCGATCGATAGCTCCAAGACTTCCTTCAAAACACGACTAAGCAAACAGAAGCGGCTCAAACGGCTGCGGGATGTGAACCAGAACATCAACACCGCGATGCTCTTGGTCGAGTACTTTCACGCCGTCCTCGATAAGAAAAACGTCAAAGACTTCCGCAAGGCGCTCGAGCTCTGGTACGGACTGGTTAAAGAGTCAGGCCTAAAGCCACTGAAGGACTTCGCTCGCCTGGTCAGAAAGTACCGCTTAAACATCGAGACCTACATTCGCTCGCACCTCACCACGGCCGTCAGCGAAGGGCTCAACAATAAAATCAAGGTCCTCAAGCGAATGGGCTACGGTTACACCAACGAGGAGTCGTTCATGAACAAAATCCTCCAGAGATGTGGGTTCCTGAACTCCGGCTATATCCCTACCAACTCCTGGTTCTTTGAGGTCCCGGAGGCCGTTGGCACGTAACTACACCCCACGAATATACGGAGAGGGATTCGCGACACAGCCGAAAATTGTCCCCATCGAGAGCCATCCAGAATGCCAATTAAGGTCGTGCCGGAGCGCGACCAGAGATATTTCCTTCTGGCACGACTCTTCCAAGCATGCAGTTCGAAATGAACAGATCACTAGATAACGGAGTTCCCATGATAAAAATGACGGCAATTTTAAGCGTGATGTTAATTACTTCGACAGCGTTGGCTTCTGGTGAATCCTTACGATGTAAAAACAAGATTATCGGTCTAGCTATCGAAATTAAAACCGCAGCAAAAAGCCAAATTAGAGAAACTGAAGACAAGATGGATACTCAATTGAACCTATTAGAAGATTCAACGGTGGATGAAGTAACAAGAAAGAAGAATTCGGCAGCTCAAGCGATTTTAGATGCGGTCAGAGAATTACAGCGAAACGTTGGTGTTGAATTGCCTCCCGCACTTAAAAGGCTTTGTGACAATAAACTCGATTGGGAAAAAACGATTAGCGAATAAGTTCCCTGCTTTCCAAGGCGCCGTCGGGTCGAGATCGCTCGGCCGATGATCGCGCTGGATACTGAGCGTTCCCTCGGCATCCCTGTGCTGTGACCAGAGAACGAGCGTTTTGGTCGCCTAAGGCAAAAAAAGACGAACTCCGCGTGCGAACAATATTCGCGCGCGGAGCTCGCCTTAATTTTCAGTCACAGGCCTTGGAGCTGGCGTGCGACGTTCTCGGATGCGACGCCGAGCATCCAGTCGAATTTGGTGGCGAACGATCGGCCAATCGCTTGTTGAGATCCAGCTTTTCGGTCAATGAAACAAAATTTGTTTTCTTGGATCGCATGACCTCCAGGCCCTTGAGCATGTGGCTGACGGAGCGGGCGTATCGGGAAAAGGCAAAGACGACCACGGTCTCGATTTCACCGGCCTCGACAGCTTTCATCATTCGATCGAGGCCGGGGCGCGAGGCCTTCGTTCCGGACTGGTTTTCGTCGGCGAAAAGTTCGTAGTCCTCGATTTTGTTTTGTTCGCAGAAGATGCGAAGAGCGCGGATCTGGGCATCGAGTCCGTTTTTCTGGTCTGCGGTCGATACGCGCGCATAGAGGGCGACCCGGCGCTTTTTGAGCGGAATGGTTGCTGTATCCAAAGTTTACCCCATTTCGAAAAAGAAAGCCCGAGGAAGGTTCGCTCGGGCTGGATCGTGATTAGAATGTTTGGATTTGAGTCGGCAAGCTGGTGGGCGGTCAGAGACCCCAGCGAAGGGCCAGCGCCTGAAGAACCGCCGCCTGGAGGCCGGGGCTCATACTGAGAGCGGCGTCGAACACATTGGATTTCGGGCGGGGCTGATCGGTCCATACGCCATAGGCCCACGCCGTGGCTGCGCGGTGTCCGGAGCCGAAGGGGATCTTGTTGATCTGGTCCCAGGAAATGGTTTCGGTGTCAAAATTGATGAAGGGCGCGACCGATTCCATCAGGAACTTGTCGGCGCCGAAGATCAGTAGGACGGCACGCATTTGGGTTGAGAGTTTCCGTTCGGACTTTTCAGAACGAGCAATGGCAAGCGACATATTCGAACTCCATTTTTGAAAAGTTGAGGGCCGCCTCGTGGACATCCACAAGGCGGCGCGAATTTAGCGAGTGAGCAGGCGCGAGAATTTCGAATACGAGATGATCCCGTGTTCGGTTTTCTCGGCGGCCAAGCCCAGCATGATGAGGGTGCATGATTTCAGTTGCCCGATGAGAGCGAGCGCGAGCCCGAGTCGGACGACCCAGGCGAAGAAGCGAACGACGACCATTCGGAACCTCCTACGGTTCGTGTGTGGTTTCGTTCTTTGAATTTTGCTGGTAGCAGGATGGTAGCAACTTGGTAGCAAAGTTTTGAAATGCTCAGAAATACTCTGAAACATTCGCCTCGTGATCACGTCGCTCTCGACGTTGATTCAACTACTTGATGCGACTTGCGATTCTCTTTTCGACTTGTTTTTTTGGGAAGAAAATTGGTCGGGGCGACTGGATTCGAACCAGCGACCTCTTGCTCCCGAAGCAAACGCGCTACCAGGCTGCGCTACGCCCCGACTTGGATGAGGAGCTAAATTGAAAGAACAGTCTTACACCTGAGCGTGATCGAAGATCAAGTGCGCGGATCGGGTTTCAGACGATCTGTTGAAGTGATTCTCAAGTTCCTCGACGCCATCGCCGAATCCGGCCTCGATCGAACTTGACGCAACAAGGCGTTGCTGCCTTGCCCGGGCAGGGAAGTTCTCGCATTGGCTGAGCTTTTCCGTTTGGCCTCGGCATTGACTCGTGCCTGTGGAGGGCGTTGAAATAAGACGAGATCACAACATCGTTCCAGCCGCTCGGAGATCGAAACCTCGTGCTTTACGGCAACCAGACCATTCAAGCGTACACTCCCAGCAACGTCACGGTCTGGATGACGCTCGCGTTTCAGGGCGGAGTTCTTAACGTAGGTGCCTATTTGGCTGTCCATCAGTTCGTTTCCCACGTCACGGGCTATGCGACTTTATTCGGGGTGGAGACCTCAAAGGTCGAACTCGGGCATGCGACCGGTATGCTCCTGGTGCCGATTCTGTTCCTGGTCGGCGCGATGATCAGTGCTCAATTGGTGGACGCTCGAATTCGTCGCCAAGCCAAGCCGCGCTATTATATCGTTTTCGGTCTTCTCTTTGTCTTGATCCTCACGGTCGCGATTTGTGGGTTCAACGGCGTTTTTGGTCCATTTGGAGAGCCGCTTCAGTACGCCCGCGACTATTCCTTGTTGGCACTCTTATGCCTCATCTGCGGAATTCAGAATGGCACGATCTCCTCGGTTTCCCGTGCGGTTGTCCGTACCACGCACCTGACGGGCATCACCACGGATCTCGGGATTGGCCTGGTCCGCGTGATCAATCGCCATATCAATAGTGAGCGAATCGAGGATGAAATTCGCGCCAACCTCATGCGTGTCGGCCTGATCATTTGTTTCGGTCTGGGGTCGGTTATCGGCGCCATGCTCTTCGCGCGAGCTGGCTATCGCGGGTTCCTGCTTCCGGTCGGCATCTCGGCCACATTATTTGGCACGATGGTGTACATGCAGATCATTCGCCCCCGCTGGTTCCCGCGGCCATAACGGGGGTGTTCGTCGCTTCTTTCTTCAGCTTATTCCTTCATCATTCCTTCAATTGAGGCACGATCTTCAGTTCGACGGGTCGACCTTCGCGCGAAACGATGACGCTCGTTTCTTTTCCAGGCTTCACGGCCTGGAGCGAGTAGACATAGTCGTGGATGCTTTCGATTTTCATCTTGTCGAACTCAATGATCGTATCGCCGCCTTTGAGGCCGGCTTTCTCTGCCGGACCGTCTTTGGTCACGCCGGAGATTCGCACGCCTTTCACGCCTTCCTGTGTGTAGTCAGGAACGGTGCCGAGATAGATGCGGAACGTGCGGCCTTCGCCGGGGAGGTTCGTCCGCGAGCCTGGGACGCTCTCGTAAGGCATTGCGGTCGGCTGAGGGCCTGCGATGCGTTCGATGACGTCGTGGGCGAATTGCGTGATCTGCGCGACTCCTACATAGTTGACCGTAGCCGGCGTGTCGCGAGGTGTATGATATTCCGCATGCGCGCCTGTGAACAAGCTCACGGCCGGAGTTCCCGCCAAGAAAAAGGCCACCGAGTCGGTCGGCAAATAGGGGTCGTCTTGAGTGACGATCGGGAACGGGGAGCGTGTCGCAAGCTCTTCCACGATCTGCTTCCAGCCGATGCTCGAGCCCACGCCCTGCATGGCGAGTTTGTCGCGTAAGCGCCCGATCATGTCGAGATTGAGATTGCCGCTGAAGTTCTCGCCGAATTTACGCCCTGGGTTCACCTTCGCCCAAGACTGAGCGAAGTGCGTCGCACCCAAAACGCCGATCTCTTCACCAGACCAGATCGCAAACAAGATGTTGTGCTTCAGGCGCTTGCGCA
>JAMPXM010000243.1 GCA_023701225.1 Pseudobdellovibrionaceae bacterium
CCACTGAAGGCCGAAGAAATGGTGATCACTTCGCGCCCCGACGTCATTACGCTCGATATTCATATGCCCGGATTGAATGGCGTGGATCTACTCAAGCAACTATTTCCCAAGTACAAGATCCCGGCGGTCATGATCACCTCCGTCAGTCTCGAGGAAGGACCGATTGTCCTAGAAGCCCTCTCCAACGGCGCGGTCGACTATATCCGCAAGCCGACTCTTCAGGAACTGCCTCATCTCGCGCCCGAGTTGCGCGAAAAAGTCAAAATCGCGGCGCGAGCCAACAAAGACTCGGCTCCCCGTCGCATCTCTCGCGGCAATTTTCGCAGTGATGCGGCCAGCGCTCCAGCTCATTCCGGCGGATCGCTCAGTTCGAACGTCCTTGTCGCGATCGGCTCATCCACGGGCGGGACACAGGCTCTGGAATCACTGTTGGTTCAATTGCCATTCGGGATTCCACCGATACTCATCGTGCAACACATCCCAGCCTTGTTCTCCAGTGCGCTCGCACGGCGCTTGAACGAAATTTGCCCATTTGAAGTCAAAGAGGCGGCTGACGGCGATCAGATCCTGCCCAATCGCGTTCTCCTCGCGCCCGGAGGCAAACAGATGCGCGTTCGCAAACGGCGCAAAGAAACCGATCCGTTCACTGTTGAAATCACCGACGACTCGCCAGTCAACCGTCACAAACCATCCGTCGATTATTTGTATGACTCGATCGCGGAGCAAAAGATCCCGACCATCGGAGTGATTCTCACCGGCATGGGAAACGATGGCGCTAAAGGACTGCTGAACTTGCGACAAACGGGTGCCCGCACCATCGCCCAAGACGAGGCCAGCTGCGTCGTTTTCGGCATGCCCAAAGAGGCCATTCGCCTCGGTGCCGCACAAGAGGTCTTAAGCCTGGAAAAAATTCCGGCCAAATTGATGAGCTGGTTACAACACGATCACAAAGTGGCCTGAAGTGTCGTCATCTTCTCACTTCAAGCGGACAGGTCTTGAGATCAATCCGACCCTCACGAATATCCCACGACAACGTCGGCAAGTGCGGGTAGTTTAAAGCGCGCCGATTTCTCCGGACGGTGCGCTGTGGGATACGGCTCGGTTCCGAACGAGGAGGCGCCTTGAAAAATGCACTGATCGTTTACGCCACCACCGAAGGACAAACCAAGAAAATCGCGGAGTTCCTCGCCAAGGAGCTCACTCTTTTTGGCGTCTCGACGCAAGTGTTGAGCGCGGAAGCGGCACCGCCCAAGCTCAGTCCAAATGCCGTGGATGCGGTCATTGTCGGCGCATCCGTCCACGCCGGATCCTTCCAAGTCCCCTTGCGTGAGTGGGTAAAGGCCAATTCCGAAGTCCTCTCTCGCCTTCCGAGCGCGTTTTTTTCGGTCTGTCTCGGCATTTTGGAAAAAGAAAATGCGAAAACTCAGGAAGATGAGCGCCGGATCGTTTCGACCTTTTTGGCTTGGAGTCGTTGGCAACCGAAGCTCACCGCGATTTTCGCAGGGGCCTTGATGTATTCCCGATATGGATGGCTGAAGCGCATACTCATGAAGCGCATCGCCGCGAAGGCCGGTGGCGACACGGATGCACATCGCGATTATGAATACACGGATTGGAACGAGGTACGTGCTTTCGCCACGAATTTTCTGGCCAGACTTTCTCGCCCAGAACCCGAGCCGGCGCCCGGCAGGGAAGAACCTTCCTTGCCAGGACTTTGATCACTCCGTTAAATTTTCAACACCAGCGTTGGAAGAGACGATTGGCGCATCACTCCGCGTGTGACACTGCCACCCAGCAGTGCCGCGAAACGGCCCGTCTGTGCCGTCATGATGATCATGTCCGACTTGCGTTGATTGGCCGCCTTCAGGAGCATGCTGACCATCGGAGCCCACTTGGTGAGGATCGACACCGATCCCGTAACGCCGGCCGCGGCCAGCTCTTTTTCGATCTTGTGAATCTTCGCTTTCACCCCGCGCCGATAGGTTTGGACACTCTTGTCCTCGCCTTCGAATTTCACTGAATAGGATGGTCGCGGAATATGCACGACATCGAGTTTCGCGCCCCAGTGGCGTGCGTACTCGAGTGCTCGGCGAAAACCGATGTCTCCAGACCGTTTGAAATCATGGGCGTAAAGCAAACGTGTGGGCCGAGCGCGCCCGACCTCCGCCTGCGGATGAAAGAGTAAGATGTCCGTCTTGGCAAAGTGAACTAGAGTTTCAGCGAAACTCCCCAACACGAACCGCGGCATGCCTTTGCGCGCATGCGTGGAGACCAAGATCAAGTCTCCACGCTGCCGGGAAACGTGGTCAGCAAACGTGCGCACGGTATCCGTGAGCGAGGACGTTGCGCTCTCGAGAACGAGGCTCTTCAGCGCGGCGCTTTTCAGCTCCTTGGCCTTGAGGGATTTGATCTTCGCCTCCGCGTCCTTTTTCAGATCCACCTGGCTTCCCGCTGCAAGTCCGCTCATCATTGGCACCCCACTCAGAGGAGCGAAGTCCATTTGCACAGGGCTGGTGACATAGACCGCATGGACGGCATCACTCTGTTTATTGATGGGTTTGGAAATCCAACGGAGGACCTGAGCGGCCGTCTTGTTCGTTGTCCCGGACTCATCAAATGGATCAAAGGCCCAAAAAATATTCAGTGACATGTTTCCATCCTCGCTCGCCAGGAGCCTGGCTTTCTCTTGATTTGAAATTCAATCCGTCCGCCAGACAACTCCAAATTCAAAACACACCCTAGATACAGCCTAGCCCTTCGTGGCACGCCGCGTGTCGGCGGACATGACGTGCGTGTCGGGTCGTACTTCATTCGGTGAGTCCGCACCCTGCTCCAAAGCCGTAATATTCGCGAGCGTCGTCTCGGCGATATTCGTTAACGCCTCTCGCGTCAAAAATCCCTGATGCGCGGTCAAGATGACGTTCGGAAACGTGAGTAACCGCGCCAAGACGTCGTCCTGCAGGACCTGGCCCGAAAGGTCTTCAAAGAAGATGCCCTCTTCTTCTTCATACACATCCAGTCCCGCAGAGCCGATGTGACCCGATTTCAACCCTCCGATCAACGCACGCGTGTCGATGAGCGCACCTCTTCCGGTGTTGATCAACATGACTCCGGGTTTCATTTTCGTAATGGCCTCAGCATTGATGAGATGCCGCGTACCCGGGGTCAGGGGCAGGTGCAGGGAAATAATGTCGGACTCTTTGAAGAGAACATCCAAATCAACATAGGAGAGGCCGAGTTCTTGAATGAGACGTGAATCCGGCTCAGGATCGGAGGCCAAGAGACGGCAGCCAAAGCCATTCATGATCTTGGCCATCACCCGACCGATTTTTCCGGTGCCGATCAACCCCACTGTTCTTCCATGCAAGTCAAAACCGATGAGCCCATCGAGGGAAAAATTGCCTTCGCGCACGCGAAAGAATGCACGATGAATTTTACGATCCAGGGAAAGAATCAATGCCGTCGCGTGTTCCGCCACGGCAAACGGCGAGTACTCGGGCACGCGCACGACCTTGATCCCCACTTTCGCGGCCGCCTTCAAATCCACATGGTTAAATCCGGCCGAGCGCAAGGCCACGATCCGCGTACCACCATCGGCTAAAGCTCGCAACACGCTCTCGTTGACGCGATCATTGACGAAGACGCAGACGCAAGGAGCGCCTTGCGCCAATACGACCGTTTGTTCCGTCAAGCGAGCCTCCAGGAACTCAAGCTCGTGGCCGAACCTGGCATTGGCTCCAAGAAAGAACTCTTGTTCGAAACGGTGCGTGTCAAAAAAAAGTACCCGCATGGTGATCGCCTCCTGTTACCAATCGAGCGTGTCGGTTGTACGCCCCGCGCGGCGCACTTCGCTCATTCGATTGCAAGACACACTGGACAATAGGTCCTTCTCTACATTCAAATAGGAATTGGCAAGCATTTCGTCCGCCAGCTCATCTGCCCGCACGTCCATTGAACTGGGACATTTGAGTTTGGACAACTGAGTTCGGACAATTGAGTTTGGACAATAGAGTCCGAAAAGACTCGAAGAGGATCACGGACGCACCACAAGGGAGATACAGCAAATGAAACCAACGACACCCAACCGCAGACCTTATCGTCTGATCTTTATCGCAGGTCTCATATTGATCATCTCCGCGCTGGTCGTCGCTCGCGTCGCCCGCGCCGAAAAAACCGCCACTTGGCAAATGAAGATGAATGAGATTTCGCAGTTCCTTGGCGAACTGGCGCCGTTTCTCTATGACGAGGCCGCCTACAACGATCCGGCCAATAAAGCCAAAATCGAAACACTGACGGGCAAGCTCTCCGAGCTCGCCCACGATATCGATAAGAAAAAAATGGGCAAAAAAGGCGTTCAAACACCCGACTTCGATCCAGCTCTGGAAGTGCTCGCGGCCGAATTCGACGACTCCGTGACACGCGCGCATGAAAGCTTCAAATCCGGATACAAAGACTACTCACGCGCGCTTCTGCGGACATCGGTCTCATACTGCATTTCTTGTCACACGCGGGTGCCGACCGCGGAAGCCAAGCCGATGAGTGGGTTTAATGCGGGATTAGCCAAGGCGGGTGCTGCGGAACGAATTCGCTTTTTCGCTGCGACTCGACAGTTTGATCTCGTGACCAGTGAGTTTGAGAAAACCTTCACCGATAAACAAAACGTGCGAGTCGTCGACCTCGAGTCCGCGGCTCGGGTGGCACTATCGGTCGCGCTGCGTGTCCACAAGAATATCGACGAGGGCCTGAAAATTGCCGCTCGCGTCGCCGAGCACCCTTCGGCGCCACAGTCTCTCAAAGAGGAAGCCAAAATCTGGACCAAGGAACTCGGACTCTGGAAAAGCGAAGCCAGCACCGCTCCCACGACCGCGCCCGCCACCTTGGCTGCGGCCCGCGAACTCGTGATCCGGGGCCAGATCCTGCAACAATCCCCTTCGGACGCTCGCGGTGACGTCGCCTATTTGAAAGCGTCGTCGCTCCTGCATGAAATGCTCAAGAAAAAATCAACGCCGGCGGAAACAGCCGATGCGCTTTACTATATCGGCGTGTGCTACGAAGCACTTCGCGACCTCGGCTTCTGGACCTTGCACGAAAGCTATTACGAAGCCTGCATCCGCGCCAAGCCGGCCTCACCTCGCGCGGAAGTCTGTTACTCACGTCTTAACGACAGCGTGATGCTCGGCTACACGGGCACCCGCGGCACCGATATCCCCATGGACGTTCAGCGCCGCCTCAACACCTTACAAAAGATGGCAAAACCCTAAGATCTCCAAAGGGTGCGCCGCGTATTTTGGTAGAGTACCTGCGTCATTGAAATGACGCAGGTACTCTACCAAA
>JAMPXM010000244.1 GCA_023701225.1 Pseudobdellovibrionaceae bacterium
CCAGATCGTCAGGTCCCGATAAAAGACCATTCTGGCTTTGGGAGTCAAATGGGAACACAAGAATTGAGACGCGAGGACTCGCTCTTTTTAAATTTCAACTCGCGGATAACAAATGAGGAGCGCTTTCGCGCCCCAACATCCGCTTCAGGCGTCGGCCTTAATCAGTGGCTGTGGTCACAGCCATGTCGGCTCCAGAAGCGCTTGTCGCTCGGCGTGCGTGGGCTGGAGAGCACATTGGAGAGCCGAGTCTTTGGAACGGCACGAATGCCACGTGCCACCAGTGAGCTTGTTTCTGAAGCAGGTTGCAACGAGACGCCATAAGTCGCATCGCCGCGGAGAATTCGCGCCAACTGCTGTTCCAAGCGAGTCATATCATCGACGCGCGCGAAACGAGCCGAAAGGCTAACATCAAAAATCGAGTTCAAAAGAGCGGCCAACCGGAAGCCGGCTTCAGACACAAGACGGTCCGTCGTCTCCCAGCCATTTTCCGTGAGGCGCTGAGGATCGCGGATCGGGCCTTGGTACGCGGTCGAACGCGCTCCCAAAGAGTCGTACAGCCATTCTTCCAATGTTCCCGCGCTGCGAACTTGCGAACGCGGCATCGGTGTAACCAATTGCATGCGGTTCACTTCATCGGCATAGATACGCGAATATTCCGACTCTGGCTTTCCGTTCAAAACCGGCGCGTATTTTTGCTCGATGATCAACGAGTCCCATACCTGATGCAGGTTGGATCTGCGACCAAACCAATTCACTTCGATGTCGTTTCCACCACGGTCTTCGCGACGCCCCGTGTGGAGCGGTTGATGCAAATCACCTACGAAGTGCGTGAGAAAAGCCAACGCATTGGAGCGGTCTCCTTTGCTGGATTCGCGATCACGCAGAATCAAAGACGCTTTTAAGATCGCGCGGATGACATCGCCCTTCTCGAGTTCTGCTTCTGGCTCCGTTTGCACGAAATCCAGATAAGGCATGCCGTCAGGAACACCAGTGAAATGATAGGACTTCGTGTGTTTCCACTCAGGAGACTGTCGGATGGCGTCAGCCCAGGTTGCGACATCCACAAGGCGACGACCGAAGAGAATCTGAGAGACCGCGGCTTGCGTCTTCGGCGTCAGATTTTCTTCCGCGATCAACGCGATCGCTTCATGCGCGACCGGACCCCAGGCCCGTGCGGAAGAGGCCCCAGCCGAAATCCCCAAAACCATCAACATCAAGACGAATTTTTTGTGTATTTGCATGCCCACCCTCGAGCACGTTCTATGCCATCCGCCCGCAGCGCGCCAGTCGAATCTGACCTGTTCACGATTTAGACGCCGCGAAGATTTTTCCAGCTGAGTCTGGCTCAGTGAAAGTCTGTGAGCGGCTGCGCCAACTGCCAAAATGACATTAAATTAGAGCGTTTCCTCAGTTTGACAGAGCGCTCACTTCCATTGGAGGCAGCACACTAAAGTGCACCCTCTATATTCATGGCGCGCATCGGTTGACCGGAGCGGATCGAATTTGCGAGATCGGACTTGCACTGACGCTCAAGAAGACCGGAGAGGGCTCCCAAAGAACTCTCGAGCGCATCGCCGTGGTACATCAAATGTTGACTGGAGAGGACTCCGACTTTCGCCGTTTTTTTCAGCTCATCACTGAAGTGCTGAGACGATGCGCACGAAAACAAGCCCAGCATCTTCAACCGCCCGGCTCGTCCAGTGAGCAACACCTCCGCCTCGAGTGTATCGATCGCGTGAGCGAATCCAGGCCGCTCGTCTTGATAATAGCTCGTCTCGATACCATTTCCCGGCGTGAGCCGAGGAGGCGTGAAGTCCGGTCCTCCTCCAAAACGAGAATGGCCGTTGTAGAGCACAACATCTGCCTTGGTCAGACCGCTGAAAAACGCATCGCTGGCGTATCGACTCTGCCAATTCTGAAATGGATCGCGACGATTTTCGATGTCATCGGAGCCCACGGCACTGTGCGCGACCCAGAGTTGAATACGCGTGCGTTTGCCATTGGGCTGCGGCAACATTTTGATGAAAAGATCCGTGTTCTGCGGGCCGCGTGTAAAGCCGCAAGCCTGCCCGTTCACGCAAGGCTTGAGGATTCGCTGCACAAATGCCAACCGCTCATGCCGGTCCCCGACAAAACGGCCGGGCCGAGTGTCCTTATAGCCGAAGACGACCCTGATATTGATGACCGGCTTGCGATACAAGGCCCGATAGAACCGATCACATTCTTCAGACCTGACAACCGGCTTCACCGTCACCTTCGCTTTCGGTTGAGGTTTTATGACAGCCATAGCTTTCGGTTTCGGTGGGGGTTTAGCGACGGCCGTGGTTTTCGGCTTCGCCTCGACGACCGAAACTCCCAAGACTAAGAGTAGCCAAAACGCGAGAAGGCGTCTCACGGCACGCTCCCAGGATTGTCTAAAATCCAAAAGCACTGGCGCTTCACTTTTGGATGAGACTCCTTCTCGCAACGACGAGTCAGCTTTTCGCGCGTCACCGGCGGCCGACCAGACGAGCGCGTCAGTTCCAGCAAGGTTGAGATCGCCTGAAGCCGTATCTGGAATTCGCCGGCGCGAAGCGCCTCGGAAAGAACACGAACATGGTCACGCCGCGAATGACGAAGCGCCAACATTCTCACGTAGTAAATCACGGCCGCGCGGACTTCGGGAAAGGCCTGCCGGAAAAGCTCATCGACGCTCGCACGCGGCAACACAAATCCCGCGCGACCTAGCGGCTCTAACATCGCAACGATGGCAGCCGGCGAGAGTTGAGCGATCTCGGCCGGCTTGAGAATTTCCTGGTAACGAGAAAAAATAAGATCCTTATTTTTCTCCTCGAGTAACGCATTGAGGTTGAGAGTGAGAAATCCATCTTCGTCGGATGTGATGCGACTGAGAAGCTCAGGCACCATTTCGCGCATCGAAAGCGCGACGATGACATCCAAGGCGAGCAAGCGGTTGTCGGAATCCAAAGCGGCGATCAGATTTGAAGAGAGTTTCGTGTCGGCACGAAGCGCCGCGATGGCTTGCAGGCGCTCGGCTTCTGTTTCTGAGATCCCGACCTTACGGGCTAACTGGGTCCAGTTCGGCGCTGCATAGGAGGCCTCGACCATGGCCGAGATGGCGATGACCCAGACGAAAAGCTGGAATACATGCAAAACCTGTTTCATAAAAAAAGACCGATGAGATCTCATCGGTCTTTCGAAGACTGAGTTTTAAAAAATCAGCGTTGAAAGATCAGTGGCCGCGGCCGCTGGAACCGGCGCCGAGAGACAAATCACTCTCTTGCGTCGCTGCTCTTGAAACCGTGCTTGTCGGTTCCGGCTCTGGAGTGACCGGCTCGCTGACGGCGGCAGCCGATTCGTCGGCCGGCGCACTCGTATCCGTCATATCCGGCAAGACAGAGTCATCCGTAGTCGGCATTGGTTCTTCCGCAGTGGATGCGACGACAGAATCATCCGCTTCTTCTTGTTTGGGCGCGCTTGAGCACGCAGCGGAACCGACTAAAACCGCCGACAACATCAAGATCGAGAAGAACTGTTTCATAAAGTCTCCAGTGTATTTGGGCGTATCCTTACAACACGGCTTCTTACGTGCAGTCTCCGTACCTGCCAAGTGCAAATAAAGGTGTTCTCATAGTCACGGTATGGGACAAATCCTCAGAAAAATCGCTTGCTGTTAGACAGGTGTCCAAGTTGTTGTCAGCCACAAGTTGTTGTCAGCCCACGGCCTCTTTCTGGTTTCTTTCTGGACAGTCCCGCTTTGACATCCTGTGGCGACCCACTTAGAAGATGCGCGCGGGCGACTCTTCGAAGACACTGCGGCAAATCGGAACCAGCCCAATTCCGTGTCCACAAAAAAAATGGAGTGAATCAATGAAACGCGCTCTGTCCTTGCTGATGATGGCTTTCGTGCTTGCCGGTTGTGAAGATTTCTCCGGCCAAATGAATGTGACTGCGCCGTTTGCCGCGCTCGCGAAGTCCGGGCGGTTTTCACAGCCACGGTCGATCACGATTCCAGCCGGCGCTTATTCCGTGAATGTGGATACGAAGCTCTCTGGTGATGTCGATCTATCGCTAAAAGTGAATGGCAAATCCGAGACGATTCGTGTTCAGATTCCGAAAGATCGCGTTCCAAAAGAGAACGGTGTGTTCACGGTGTCGGCAGCTGAGTCCGGCCAACCGTTTGACCTGCGCGGCGAATTGGAAACGACCTATGAACGCAGCCACCTCTATCGCGGCTGGGATTCCTGCACGCGCACGGTTCCGCAGCAAGTCTGCGGCTACGACCGCGACGGACGCTATTACTGCCGCGTGGAGTACGTCACCGTGTGGGGACAGCAGCAAGTCGAATATTACCTGCTCACGACGTCTCGCGCGTTGGCAATTGAGCTGACGAAAGCGCAGACTTCGTTGGCGGACATTGAAGGCCACAACAGCTCAACTCATAAAGTTTATACTTATCAGGGCTACTGTTTCTAAAAGCGTGGCGTGGTGCCATGAGTGACCACGTCTGCGTTGATTAGGTTGGATTCGAAGAAGGCCTGCCGTACAGCAGGCCTCATTTTTTCTGCTCGGAGAGATGCTCTTTAAAAAGGCGCTTGAGCTCTTCGATGTCTTTTCTGAGCGAGCGATTTTCATTTTCCAGCGCTTCCAGCCGTCGCTTCAAATCCAGTTCCTTGAGTTGGGCTTCCAAGCGGGATTGACGCTCTTTCATCCGCGCGATTTCTGCGTCGGAGAACTTGCACATGCCATACAGCTCCTTCACGGATTCGATCAGCGGCGAAACGAGGTTGCCGTACTTCACGCTCTTCCTCCCGGTCACCGGGTTGGTAATGACGAGATCGGGATAAACCTCTTCGACTTCTTGAGCGATCAGACCAACATCGTGCGTGCCGCTCTCGATCCAGTCGAACTCCGTACCACGCAGCTTCGTGATGCGAGACAGGCCAGGCGTCGTGCGCACATTTTCTTTCAACCGACGGTCTGAACTGTAAGTGAATGCCGTCGCCGTGACGGTGCCACTCACTTCGAGTTTCGTACCAGGGCCCGTCGTACCAATCCCGACATTGCCTCCTGACAACACCGTAATCGCGGCGGCGTTATTGGCGTAAATAGTCGTCGAGTTGTTCGATGAACCGTACGTGACGGCCCCTGCGACGAGACCCACTGGACCAGTCGGTCCGGTAGATCCCGTTGCGCCCGTCGGACCTGTTGCTCCTGCGGCTCCAGTCGGACCCGTTGCGCCTGCGGCTCCCGTCGGACCCGTTGCGCCTGCGGCTCCCGTCGGACCCGTTGCGCCTGCGGCTCCCGTCGGACCCGTTGC
>JAMPXM010000245.1 GCA_023701225.1 Pseudobdellovibrionaceae bacterium
ATTTCTCAACATCGCGGCTGGATTCGCCGAAGGTTTGGACGCGAAGTGGATCGTGCCCGGCTTCAATCTCGAAGAAGGCGCGACCTTTCCGGACAACACCGACGCCTTTCTGAAGGCGACGAGTGCCGCGTTTACCTTTTCCACCGCCAATCACGTCGAGGCCGTCTGTTTCACCACGCATCTGGATAAAACCGCGATCGTTCGCCGTGGGATTGAGCTGGGCGTGAACTGGGACTACGTGTGGCCCTGTTATTTCGGCGGAGAGAAGATCTGCGGACAGTGCGAGTCTTGCCAACGTTACCTGCGCGCGCGCGCTCAGGCGGGGGTGCCGGTATGAAGTCGTTGTTTATCCCGATGACATTTGCGTACGACGGAACGCAGCTGCGTTCGTTGTTCGCGTATTTGGAACATGGTCTCCTCGGCGACTCAGTCGTCGCTTGGGAGGGGCCGTGCGAGATTTCTTTCGAGCACATGGTGGATGGCGAGGATTTGCGTGAGCAAAGTGCGATCCGCGGTTCGCGCATGTTGCATTTTATCGCCGAGGTCTTCGGCGTGCCGCTGTTCGGCGGTGTCGCCGCGCAACGGCTCCTGGCGTCGCTCGCCGCGGATATTTTGCGCGAGCGCATTCCAGAGGCCGCCGTCCGCGCTTCGGTCCGCCGTGATGGCGATGATGTCTACGTTGAAAATCGCAAGTTCAGCATCAGCATCGCGACTGTCAGTCCGACGTCAACACTCGTGCACTTCGCCGTGAATGTCAGCAATCAAGGCACTCCCGTGCCGACGGCAGCTCTGGAAGAGTGGGGAATCGCGCCCCGTGCCTTCGCCGATGAGCTTCTTGGGCGCTTCACGCGTGAAATGATCACCGTTCGTGAAGCCACCATGAAAGTGAAATGGGTGCGCTGACGGGCTTCGGGCATGCGCGGAGCCGGTTTAGAGCGCGACGACTTCTTTGATTTCGGGGATCGCGTTGCGCAGGCGCGCCTCAATCCCTTCTTTGAGTGTGAACGTGGAGCTCGGGCATCCAGCGCAAGCACCTTGCATGTAAAGATACACGACGTTGCCTTCGTATTTATGAAAGACAATATCCCCGCCATCGAGAGCCACGGCCGGGCGGATTTCTTCGTTGAGGATTTTTTTGATCTCACGCACGACCGGTGTGTCGCTCGCGGACACGGCGCTGCCATCGGCAGTGCCGGACGCGCCTTCGATGACCACGGCTTCACCGCGCTCCAGGTGTTCGCCAATCAGTCCCGCCAAGGGTTCGGCGAGCACGTCCCAATCGACCCAATCTTGTTTGGTGACGGTCACGAAATCCGAACCGACAAACACGGCGTCGCACCACGGGAAGCCGAAAATTTTTTTCGCTAGAGGTGAGTGTGCCGCGTCGCGAGCGGTTTTGAATTCCGCTGGTTGCTGGGTCAGTTGTTGACCAACGGTGAATTTCAGCGTCTGGGGGTTGGGCGTGGTTTCGAAACGGACGGTCATGGTCATCAGTTGCCTCTCAATTGCCTCTCAATTGTGCTTCAGAGGCGAGCAGCGAAGTCGCTCGCAGCGCCAATCTGAGCCTCTGAGAGGCAGATGTCAACGCGCTGCCTTGAAAAGACGAATTCGCACTGGCCAAGTCGTTTAAAATCCTAGGGAATCGAGGCTTGATTTCGCTCTTAAAGCTGACTACTTTCGGGCGAATCGGAGGAGCCACATGACACCAAGAGTTAGAGAGATCCTGAGCTGGTATGGCGCGGATAATCCGGGCACCCTCACCAATTTGGCGCGCCTGATGAATACCGGCCGCTTGGCGGGCACGGGCAAGATGGTGATTTTGCCTGTCGACCAAGGCTTTGAGCACGGTCCCGCGCGGAGCTTCGCGAAGAATCCGGATGGCTACGATCCAGCCTATCACTTCAATCTGGCAATTGAGTCGGGATGTAACGCCTACGCGGCTCCGCTCGGCGCACTGGAAGCTTGTGCACGCGATTATGCCGGCGAAATTCCATTGATCCTCAAAATCAATAACTCCGATACGCTCTTCAATCCCAAGGCCCCGATCTCCGCGCTCACGTCGAGCGTGGACGATGCGCTTCGCCTGGGCTGCGCGGCTATTGGGTTCACGATTTATCCTGGATCCAGCGAGCGCAAACATATGTACGAGGAAATCGCCGAAGCCACACGCGAAGCGAAGAAAGCGGGCCTGGCTGTCGTCATTTGGTCCTACCCACGTGGTGAGGCCCTGAGCAAGGCGGGAGAAACCGCGATCGACGTCATCGCATATGCCGCGCATGTCGCGTGTCAGCTGGGTGCGAACATCGTCAAGGTTAAGCCGCCGAGCTCGCATGTCGAGCAAGAAGCCGCTCGCAAGGTTTACGAGAGCGAGGGGATTCCGGTTGACACGATGACTGAGCGGATCAAGCACATCGTTCATTCCTGCTTCAACGGCAAGCGCATCGTGATCTTCTCCGGTGGCGAGACGAAATCCACGGGCGAGCTCTTGGAAGAAATCAAGGGCATGGCCGCGGGCGGGGCGTTCGGTTCGATCATGGGCCGCAATGCCTTCCAGCGTCCTAAGAAAGAATCCATCGCGCTCTTGCATCAGGTGATGGATTTGTTCGCTGGTAAAGCTCTTTGAGAAGCGGGTTTGGACGGCAAGCGGGTTGAGTGGTTTGAAAGGTTGAGGGATGGAAAAGACACCGGTCGAAGATGTGAGCTCCCACGGGGAGCGCGAGAATCCTTTGCGCGCCGAAAAGCGCCGCAAGCTGCATGCGCTGAAGGCGGCGGGTATCGATCCGTTCCCGCACAACTTCGAGCGCACCGCCTCGGCTCAGGAGGTGCATCGCGAACTCGAAGCGTTGCAAGCCGGTGAGGGCAAAGACGATCGCATGATGAGCCTGGCGGGACGCTTGATGACCAAGCGCCCGATGGGCAAAGCCGCATTCTTCAATATCCAAGACCAGAGTGGGACGATCCAAGGTTACTTGAAAACCGAGGAGCTCTCGGAAGCGGATCGGACCGCATATGAAAACCTCGATATCGGTGACATCGTCGGGATCGCGGGTTTCCCGTTTCGCACCAAAAAAGGTGAGATCTCGATTCACTGTCGTGAGTTCAAGATGCTCTGTAAGACCTTGGAGCCGTTGCCGGAGAAGTATCACGGCCTCACCGACGTCGAAGCGAAGTACCGTCATCGTCATCTCGACCTGATCACCAATGCCGAATCGCGCGCGGTCTTTATCGCACGCTCGAAGATCATCGCCGAGATTCGCAGTTTCTTGAATGCGCGCGGCTTTTTGGAAGTTGAGACGCCGATGTTGCAGCCGATCTACGGTGGTGCCGCGGCGTACCCGTTCAGCACGCACCATCGTGCGCTCGACATGAAACTGTTTTTGAAGATCAGCCCGGAGCTGTATCTCAAGCGGCTCATCGTCGGCGGCTTTGAAAAAGTTTATGAAGTGAACAAAAACTTCCGTAACGAAGGCATCGACCGTTCGCACAATCCGGAGTTCACGATGCTGGAGTGGTACGAGGCGTACACGGATTACCTCTACCAGATGAAGCAGTTCGAAGAATTGATCGCGCACCTCTGCCGAACGATCAAAGGCACGACGAAATTCGTTTATCAGGGCAAGGAAATCGATTTTACTCCCCCCTGGCGTCGTTTGACCGTGCACGACGGCATCCGCGAATTCGCAGGCTTTGAAGTCGAAGGCATGACAGAAGCGATGCTCTTTGCGAAATGCAAAGAGATGGGTTCGGATCTCGAGAAGCCCGCGTCGCGTGGCGAGATGGTGATGGAGATTTTTGAGCTGGCCGTTGAGCCGCACCTTTGGCAGCCGACGTTCGTGATTGATCATCCTTTGGAGATCAGCCCGCTCACCAAGCGTCATCGCAAGCATCCGGATTTGGTGGAGCGTTTTGAGCCGTTTGCCGCGCACATGGAGATCGGCAACGCCTACACCGAGCTCAATGATCCTGAAGATCAGCTCGCGCGCCTCAAGGAACAAGAAGCTAAGCGCGTAGTCGATGAGGAAGCTCAGCCGATGGACGAGGATTTCATTCACGCCATCGATACCGGCATGCCGCCAACGGGCGGAGTCGGCATCGGCGTGGAGCGGATCGTGATGATCCTGACGGATCAGCCGAGCATTCGCGACATCATTCTGTTCCCGACAATGAAATTTAAGTGAAATTCAAGTGAGCGAAATCGAGGGCGGGGAGAGTCAGGGCCAAGTTTGGGGGGCGGAGAAAGAGGCAGAAATGCAAGCGCAGTGGGTTCGAGTGCAACGTTTCGTCGTCCGTCTTGTATCCAGTTTCGCGCTGGTCGGTCTTGCCGCTTGCGCCTCGCAACCGACCCGAGTCGGTGAAAACGAATCCCGCCAGTTGCAGCCGGCGACGAATGTGCCAGTCGAAGTCAAACTGGATGAGTGGACGGTCGTACTCGATGCGCGTCCTGCGTTTGACTTCACACTCTCGCACATTCCGCGCGCCATTCCGATTCAGTGGTCGGATTTTACGCAAAACGAAGATGCCGCCCGGGGAGTTCTCCAGAAGGATCTCTTCGCGCTCGCGCGGCGTTTGGCTCGCATCGGTATTTCGCCCGATTCCAAAGTTGTCGTCGTTGGTCGCGGCATAGGGGGCGAGGGTGAAGAAGGCCGAGTGGCCTGGACGCTCGCGTATTTGGGCGTCAAGGATGTCACGGCGGTTCCGTTGTCCTATTTCAAGGGTCCGCTCACATCTCAGGTCGGAACGCCACCGGCTCCTGTGCCGATTTGGAAACCAGCGCCTGTGGACGACCTCTTGGTCACGCGTGAGGAATTGACGAACGCGATCGCCAAGGGCGGCGTGCATCGACCGATTCCGTACAAGAACGGCGGGCCAGCCGTTCGCCAATATAAAATCATCGATGTTCGTTCGCCGCGAGAGTACGTCGGCAAAGAGGGTCTTGCGTTGAAGAGGCCTGTTCCGAACATGGACGCGATCAATATCAGTTGGAACGAGTTTTTCGATGCCTCCGGACGCCCCCAGCCACGCATGCTCCAACAGCTCCGTGAATTGGGTTTTGGCGAACAAGATCGGGTGATCGTACTCTCGGAGCGCGGCTTGCGTTCCGCCGCTGTCACCATGGCACTCCGAGACCTCGGAATAAAAAACGTCGGCAACTCCGCCGGCGGTTTGCGCGAACTCATGGCGAGCACCAATCGCAAGCGCTGACCACCGAAAAAGGCGCTCCGAGCGTATCCTAGAACCACAAAAAGAAGCGCCGCATCTCCAAAGGGTGCGCCGCGTATTTTGGTAGAGGGGGAGCGTCAACA
>JAMPXM010000246.1 GCA_023701225.1 Pseudobdellovibrionaceae bacterium
ATGACGCGATTTCCGGAAATCTGAAATGCCGCCTGCCGGATCCCGACTCTTCGACCGGAGGCAAAGAGATCGGGCTCGCTCAAACGAGCGGTTATCTCCGAAGCGGAGTGGAGAGCGAGCGTCACGCCGCCTGGACGGCAATTCAACATGCCTGGCATGAACAACGCGAACCTTGCGCGGCGATTCTGAATGCGCTGGCGGGCTGGCGCTTGGATCTTGTGCGTAAGCGATCGCATACACGCCCCATTGATTTTCTCACTTATCCCTTGCACAAAAACGCCATCCGCCGCGAAACGCTCGACGCAATGCTGACCGCGATCCGCTCCAAGATCGAAATTCCTCGCCGCGGCTTGAGATGTCTCGCCCGCGCTCTGGGCAAGTCACGGTTGGACCCTTGGGATCTGCTTTCGGCTGCGCCCCCTCAAATGGGCTTTCGGCCTCTGCCTTTCTCCGAAGGTTTTGAACTGGTCGCTTCCGCCTTCGAGGCCATCCACCCAGAAATGGGGGAGTTCGCGCGCTTGATGCTGAAGAATTCCTGGATCGAGGCGCGTGTACTTCCAAATAAACAACAGGGCGGCTACTGCACGGAGTTCGCCAAGTCCCGCACACCGCGTATCTTTCAAACCTACATGGGTTCCGTCTCCGACATCAAAACGCTCGCGCATGAGATCGGCCATGCGTATCACAGTTGGGTGATGCGTGATTTAAAAATCATGGAAAGGCATTACCCGGCGACCTTGGCGGAGACCGCCAGTGTTTTCGGCGAAACGGCCGTCGCGGCGGCTATGGCCCAGGCCAGCGACATATCCATGCGTCGCGCGATTGGATGGCAGGTCGCGGAAACGGCCGCGGGCTTCCTCATCAATATCCCGGCACGCTTCGAGTTCGAAAAAAACTTCTATGAATTGCGTAATGAACGCTTTGTCACGCCTGATGAGTTGTCCGAACTGACCGAACGCGCGTGGCAAAGCTGGTACGGCGATACTCTTGCACAAACCGATCGCTTATACTGGGCGAGCAAGCTTCACTTCAGCATGGCCGGCACCAGCTTTTACAATTTCCCATACGCCTTCGGCTACTTGTTCAGCGTGGGTCTTTACGCCAGGAGAGAAAGCGAAGGGCCCGCGTTCTTCAACACCTACAAGCGTATTCTCCTCGACACCGGACGCATGACCGCCGAGGACTTGATTCACAAACATCTTGGAGAGGACATTTCACAACCCGACTTCTGGCTGCGAAGTCTAGAGTTGGTGGAACGCAAAATCGCGGCTTTCGAGCCCTTGCTGACCTGAGGCGAGTCAGATCTGAATCTCAACACAGCGAACGCACTGGAGACAAAGCTTTGTCTTCTGTACGCCATTTCTTAGGCCATTGTGTTTAATAACGAAAACGGACGGGCATCGCGAGCGCGCCGGCGCCGACAGGATCTTGCGGCGGTGGAGGCTGCTTCTTTTTATTCTGCGCGCTCTGCAGGTTGGCGATCACTTTCAAAATTTGCGCGCGGTCAGCATCGTACTTCCAACGCGAGCGATTCGAACGCCACCAGACGAATTTCAAACCCTGCCAAATGTTCGAATCCGGCGACTCACCGTATTTCACGATGTAAGTGAAAAGCGCGGTCAAATCTTTCTCGTCCTTGAAACCGCTCAATTCCTTTAATACGGGTTTCAAAAGCGGATAGGCCGCCATGCTCTCCTCGACTGAGAAGGAATTGTTCCGGTCGACATCGAAGCGCGTGAAGAGCGATTCGATGTAATGAAAGAGCATCGAGACCTTGTCGATCTCCGACGACTCCAAATGCGCATCCGTGTATCCTAATCGGCGAGCCGCGACCTCCAGAACCTCTTGAAAGTCCTCGTAGTCATCTGGCGCAATGGAGCTCACCATCTGCACCCAACCCGGGATCAGCTTGTAATACGTCCCGAAGTTTGTGTAGAAGCGCCTGCGATAGCAATGCACGTCGACCGTGGGAAGGCCAAAGATATCGGGTTCGAAATTACGACAGTTCTCACGCAAGTCCCGATACAAAGGCCGTGAGTACTGACCCGACGACAGCGCGAAAGAAAAAATCTCCATCGCTTCGGAGAAGCTCAAACGGTCATCGCCATTGGCCGACGGCATGAAGATATTCGACTCTTCGAAAAGAGAGTTCCATAAATCCGGATTACGCGGATCGAGGATGCCCATCTCGGTCGCGAGCGCGAAGACGTCATCATAGAACGCCTTGAACTCGGTCTTTTTCAAACCGATGTACTTCTCTCGCCCATGATCCTTCGCATAACCACGCACCACCACGCGTATGAACAGGCGCTTCCAATTCAAACTCGACCATGACTTGCGATCGAGATCGAGATTCTGGACCGGGATACCGAACTTCACGGTGCCCAACCTCGTGAATGAAAGCGGCTGCGGCTGCTCAAGGATATGGCGCATCTCCTCGGCGGAATCCGCGTAAACGAGACGCAGATCCTTGAACCGAGCGCGCAGTTGCGGAACTTTTTCTGCGCCGCCGCCGTTTTGCGAGACCTGATCCCAGGCGTCCTGTATCTCGGCCCAGCCGAAGAAATCGCGCTTCAGCCACTCGAGAATGGGAGAGGACAAGCCGACGACCTGACCACGCTGGCCGTTGCTCTGCGGATTACAAGCCTTTTGCAAGAGATGGCGTAACAGCTGTCGCGCCGTCGCCTCTTTGAACGGAGGATTGATGGAATCAAACTTATATAACTGCTCCAACAGTCCATCGATTTCCCGGAACCGAATCACGGCTCCTTCCTTCGCACGGATCGAGCCCTCCAACAGCAAAAACAGGTCCTTGCCGATCGTCACGATCTGACGCAAACCATCGCCTCGTTCGAAAGGCTTTGTTCCCACCAGGTACTCATAGCGGAGCCACATTCCGTACAACCGCCCCGCTCCAGAGATCAGAGAATGCCATTCATCGGGCGCGATCGAATCGCCTCCCGGTCGAATGAAAAATGCCTTAAAAGCGGCGATCATGGGCAGCTGGTCGACGACGGATTTCGGGCCATCCCATCCGGATGACTTAAGATAGAATTTTCCGAATTCCTTCAGCAGTCGCTCGATGTCGGTCATACGATAGGAGGCGACCGATTTGCCGAGCAGCGTTCCCATGACATGCGATGTTCCAACCAACTGCGCGATGGCGCGTTCGACGAATTCAGGAGTATCCCGCATACGATCGGGCTCCGCCTCACGAGTCAGAACTTTCATATAGGGCAAGATTTTAACGCTCTCGATGCGAATCGTATTGATCACCCGATCGGCTTCGTCGAGTTCGGCACGCGTCAATTTGTCGAGGCTTCCTCCGAGAATCGCTTGCTTCAGACGCATGCCTTCGGTGAGCAAGCCATCGGAGATCTTATGTTCGGTCAGAAAGTACCGTTCGATGAACGAACGCAACTCCAGAGCCGTGTAGCCGTCTCCGCTCTGCCCGCGCACGTGCGTTTTAAATAATGCCAAAGAGGACGAAGCGCATTTCCAGGCGGAGTCGATCTCCGCCTGTGTCGTTTCCCCAGCGAAAAATTCTTCTAAAGTGAGTATCGCGCGATCCAAGCAGTTCGCGCCCGGGCCCTCGAGCGCGATCGGCGCGGACGTTGGTTGACCATCTTGAAGCGCGAGAGAACAACTCGCCAAGATCGCCGGCACGACAACTAGAAGAAAAACTCTGATGATGACGATTCAGGCCCCCCGGCAGAATCGAGCGCTCGCTCTTGTGAGCATGCCTAACTACTAACAACCTATCGGCTTTTTCTGACCAAAACAAACAGTCCAGATGCCATGCATCAAGCTCCCGATCATGGTCGGATCCGGCCGGACTAGACAAACCGGACGAAAGCATTTGTCTCATCCCATCGATGCAGGCTCTTCGTCAGTGACTGGTCCGTCTCAGGTCTATCTCAGGTCCGTCTCTGGTCTTTTTCTGGACGGCCTCTCCTCCAAACCCAAGTCGGGGCCCGTCCTCCTAGGCGAAGAATTGGCCCTTGCCGCGCTGAGTTTCAAGCCAGTACTGTGAGACATGTCCATCAAGTTTGGTCACGTTTTGTTGGTGCGCTTGGATCGCATAGGTGATCTGGTACTGACATTGCCCGTCGATGAGAGTCTTCGCAAAATTGACCCACATGCGGAGATGCAATGGTGGATTCCGAAAGGTCTCGGGTTTGTTTCCGCCGCAGCCAGCCCTCGTCGCGATGTCCGCGAAATCGATGTACGCTGGAATTGGATCCGCTTTCGCGCCCTGCTCGCGGATCTCAAACTTCACCGTCCGCGCATGGCGATTGTCTTTCACGCGCCTTGGTGGATCAGCCTGCTTCTTTTTCTCGCAAAAGTGCCTGTGCGCGCCGGTCCCCGCAGTCAGTGGCATCAATACTTGTTCTTCAATCGTCGCATACGACAAAAACGCAGCGATGCGAAGTACCACGAATTGGAATACAACTTTCAACTCACCGAAGGGGCTTTACGTCTCGGGCGAGGATGGCTTCCTCGCGCCCATTTGCACCTGCAGGCGCCCACCAACGATGACCTCCATCGCTTCGGGCTGGAAAAGCAGGGATATGTCGTCGTGCATCCGGGCATGGGCGGATCAGCTCTGAACTGGCCGCTTCCGATGTACGCGCAGTTGATTTCGAAACTCACCGAAGACACGCGCGTGGTCATCACAGGAACGCGCTCGGACGAGCCTTATCTCAAACCGATTCGCGATATGCTCGGCGACAATCCGCGCGTCACTTGGCTGGACGGGATTTTGAAGGGCCAGGAACTCATCATGATTTTGCAAAACGCCAAAGCCGTCGTCGCTCCGAGTACAGGGGTTTTACACTTGGCGGCCTCCGCCGGCGCACCAACTGTGGGACTCTTCAGTCCGGTCCACGTGCAATCGGCGACTCGCTGGGGCCCGCGCGGCGAATGCGTGACCACGCTCTCTCCAAACGTCAAGTGCCCGGCAAAATTCAAATGCCTGGGGCAGCGCTGCCCCCACTTTGATTGCATGCAACGCGTGACGGTCGATTCCGTGACTCATGCGATCGAGTCGCTACTTTCGTCACAAGCCGTTCTATGATTGAATGAAGAGGCCATCAAAATTTTATAGGAGCGGTTCATGCACACTCGTATTCGCATGCTTCAATCCCTTGTTGCCCTCGCTCGCCAAAAGGCCGGCTCATGTCTTGCGCTTTTGATCGCGGCTCTCGTCACAATGACGATC